>NC_018870.1:707500-1061250 GCF_000305935.1 Thermacetogenium phaeum DSM 12270
CTGGGTGAAAACCTCGCTACCCGCAGGTCCGGAAAGGCCGTTGACTTCTGCCGCCGGCAGTTTAAGGATGTGCTTGAGGGAATGGAGATCAGTGTCCCCGATGCCCTCGTCGTTGCCTACGAGCCGGTCTGGGCGATCGGGACCGGAAAGACGGCAACACCGGCGGATGCCACTGAGGTCATCGGAGCCCTGAGGGAGGAGGCCGCCCGTCTCTTCGGGCGTGAATTCTCGGCGAGGCTGCGCTTCCTGTACGGCGGCAGCGTCAAGCCTGACTCCATGCCTGCCTTCCTGGAAGAGGAGGAAATTGACGGGGTGCTGGTCGGTGGGGCCAGCCTGGATATCGAACAGTTCACGGCTATTATCGACATTACAGCCGATCTAAGGGGGAACAATGATTGAAAGGCCCGCTTGCTCTGATCATTCTTGACGGCTGGGGTCTGTCCCCCCACGAGCGGGGGAATGCCATTCGCCTGGCCGGCACTCCTAATTTCCAGCGCTTGCAGGAAAACTATCCTTATACCGTGCTGGCAGCCTCCGGTGAACGGGTGGGGTTGCCCGAGGGCCAGATGGGCAACTCGGAGGTCGGGCACCTCAACATCGGTGCCGGGAGAGTGGTTTATCAAGATATTACCAGGATCAGCAAGGCGATCCGGACGGGAGAGTTCTTCTCCAATCCGGTACTCATTGAGGCCATGCAGAAGGTGAAGGAAGAAGGCTCTTCACTCCACCTGTGCGGACTGCTTTCCGACGGGGGTGTCCACAGCCACTTAGCTCACCTCTATGCCCTTCTGGAGATGGCAAAGCGCTTCCGCCTGCCCCGGGTTTACATCCACGCCTTCCTGGACGGGCGGGATGTCTTGCCCACCAGCGGTGCCGGTTATATCGAAGAGGCGGAGAGGAAGTGCCGGGAGATCGGTTGCGGCGAAATCGCCACCGTCAGCGGCAGGTACTACGCCATGGACCGGGATAAGAGGTGGGAGCGGGTGGAGAAGGCCTTCAACGCCGTTGTTTACGGTGAAGGGGAGCCCGTGACCTCGCCCGCCGCTGCCGTCCGCGACTCCTATGAAAAGGAAGTTACCGATGAGTTCGTCGTTCCCAAAGTGGTTGTCGACGGTAGCGGGCGTCCCAAAGGAACGGTGCAGCGGGGGGATACCGTTATTTTTTATAACTTCCGGGCCGACAGGGCGCGGGAGCTCACCCGCGCCTTCACCGATCGTCGCTTCGAGGGGTTTGTCCGGAAGGGAGGGTATCCGGATGTACACTTCGTTTGTATGACCCAATACGATGTAACCATCCCGGCCCCTGTTGCCTTCCCCCCTCAAACCCTGCAGAACACCCTGGGGGAAATCCTGTCCGGGAACGGACTCAGGCAGCTCAGGATCGCCGAAACGGAAAAGTATGCCCATGTCACCTTTTTCTTTAACGGGGGTGTAGAGGCGCCCAACCCGGGAGAGGAGCGCGTTCTGATCCCCTCGCCGAAGGTCGCCACCTATGACCTGAAGCCGGAGATGAGCGCGCCCGAGGTCACGGAGAGGGTCCTGAAGGAGATTAATGGGGGCGCTTACGACGTGATCATCCTGAATTACGCCAACCCGGATATGGTGGGGCACACGGGCGTTCTGGAGGCGGCCGTCCGGGCGATCGCAGTGGTGGATGAGTGTCTGGGAAGGGTGGTACAGGGGATTCTCGATAAAGGAGGAATTGCCCTCGTGACCGCCGACCACGGGAATGCCGAGCAAATGCTCGAAGAGGAGTCTGAGGAGCCGCATACCGCCCACACCACAAATCCCGTGCCCTTCATCCTGGTGGGAGATGAGTACCGGCAGAGGCGGCTTCGAGAAGGCGGGGCCCTGGAGGATATCGCTCCGACCATGCTGGAGATCCTGGGGATTCCCCGGCCGCCGGCGATGACCGGGCGTTCGCTGCTGGCAGGGTAGATCCTCAAGCGACCCTCACGCCGCCTTGGGCTGCACCAACAGAGCATGGAAATACCCGACGGTCTGCCGGCGAGCGACCTATGGAAGGCCGGGTAACAGGACAGGCGAAGCGAGGATGACAGGTCGGGATGCGAGTAGAGACACCCCTTGACCTGCGATGGAATGGATTTGCAGCGAGGCCAAACGCTGCGTTTGACAGAAGCAGTTCGCAACTTGTTACGCAGCATCCCAGAGCTGTCCCGAAGCGAGCCGTCGTCCTGTCCGGCCTGGAATCGGGAGTCGAGCGGCAGACGGCGGGTGAACTTGATGTATTTTCATGGCAGTTTGTTTGCCGAAAAGAAACGGAGGTTCGGAAATAATGCCGCAAATCAGCAATGTCGTTGCAAGGGAGATCCTGGATTCCCGGGGGAATCCAACGGTTGAGGTTGATGTTTACCTGGAGGATGGGAGCTTCGGCAGTGCGGCCGTTCCCTCCGGGGCCTCGACCGGGGTGCATGAGGCCCTGGAACTGCGGGATGGCGACGGGGCCCGCTATCTGGGAAAGGGCGTTTTGAAGGCGGTTGCAAATGTGAACGACGTCATTGCCACCGAGGTGGCGGGGATGGAGGCCACCGACCAGGTTCTGATCGACCAGACCATGATTGAGCTTGATGGCACTCCTAACAAGGAGAGGCTCGGAGCCAACGCCATTCTCGGCGTTTCTCTGGCGGTTGCGAAAGCCGCCGCCGACAGCGTCGGGCTGCCTCTCTACCGTTACCTCGGCGGTGTCGGAGCCAGGCTGCTGCCGGTTCCCATGATGAATATTCTCAACGGCGGGAAGCACGCCGACAACAATGTGGATATCCAGGAGTTCATGATCGTCCCGCGGGGCGCCGGCAGCATCCGGGATGCCATCAGAATGGGTGCGGAGGTATTCCACAATTTAAAAAAGGTGCTGAAGGGGAAGGGCTACAATACGGCCGTTGGGGATGAGGGAGGATTCGCCCCGAATTTGAAATCCAATGAAGAGGCCCTGGAGGTGATCGTGGACGCCATCCAGCGGGCCGGCTACAAACCCGGTGAAGAAATATTCCTGGCTTTGGATGTGGCCGCCAGCGAACTCTATAAAGACGGCAGATACCACTTCCGCAGCACCGGTGATTCCCTGACCGCTTCAGAGACGATTGACTTTTACGAGAAGCTGGTCGGCAGCTACCCGATCGTCTCCATAGAGGACGGGCTCGCCGAGGACGACTGGGAGGGATGGAAAGAGTTGACAGAGCGGCTGGGGGGGAAGATCCAGCTGGTGGGGGACGATATCTTCGTCACCAACAAGAAGCGCCTGGAGCGCGGCATCAAAGAGGGGGTTGCCAACTCCATCCTGATCAAGGTGAACCAGATCGGTACCCTGACCGAAACCCTGGAGGCAGTAGAGATGGCGGCGAGGGCCGGTTATACGGCGGTGATCTCCCACCGTTCCGGGGAAACCGAGGACACCACCATTGCCGATCTGGCGGTGGCTACCTGCACCGGGCAGATCAAGACGGGTGCGCCCTCCCGAACCGACCGCGTGGCCAAGTACAACCAGTTGATCAGGATCGAAGAGGACCTGGGTGAGGCGGCCCTTTACGCCGGGCTGTTGTAAGCGGCAATACTTGAAGACGAACGGTTTAACCCTGCCGTAACTTTACAGAAGCGCCCACATCGCTCACAACGGCTGCTTTACAAGCGCTTCCGGTAATGCTAAAATGAATGTGATTTTCGGAGGGAGCGGCGCAATTTAACGGTGCCGTCACCTGGCGTCACCGGGAAAGGGAGGAACCAGGCTTGCTGAAGACCATTTTGATGATACTGGAAGTGCTGGTGAGCATCGGCCTGATAACGACGATCTTGATGCAGTCCGGAAGGGCCTCCGGCCTTTCGGGGGCTATCGCCGGAGGCGCCCAGGCCCTGCTGGGCAAGAAGAAGGGGCTTGATGAGTTTCTCGGAAAGGTTTCCATGGTTCTTGCCGCAGCCTTTCTCATCATCACCATGCTGATAACCGTAATTGAGTAAAAGACCCTGCAGGATAAACCCCGGACGTTACCTGTTCGGGGTTTTTTATTTACGCTCTGCACGGATCTTTGTTGTTGGGAAAGGTCTTGAACGGTGAAGCTGACAGGTGATGTTGGCTAAGGGAAGGCCTTCCGGCAGTGCAGAAAGTGAACGCGGCGGCAGGACCTGCAGATGCGACGAGCCTTTGAATCCAGGCTGTGAATTGTCTTAGAGAATAGTAATCCTGCCTGAAATTGGTCTTTAATCTATTATAATTCTATGAGTAATAATATCTTTAATTAGGGTATTGATTTATTACAAGAAGTAACTATAATATATAGTAGCGGAGATAGTTGATATTTCATATTTTTTTAACTTGTAATATTACTACAGGAAATATTATATCCACTCAAGCCAGATAATAGCTACAGCGTGTATTCTCGTTGTACGACTCACACTCACCCAAGACTTCTTTTAGCGCATGTAGTATATCTGTAGTTTTATAAAAAACCTGCCTGGCTTATTTCCTTTATCTTTTAATCACAGCAACAGTTGCTTAAAGATAGAGAGTATTCAATCAGATATACCTGGAGAGCATTAGAGATGTTTGGATTGCTTAGAACGCGACGCATATCCGCTTTATTTTGCTGACGCTTTTCCACCGCCAGGAGTCACATGCCAAAATTTCTTGCTGCTGCTGTCGTTATTCCAAGTTTCACTCTAAATGTAAAAGCTTTTTGCTGGAGAAAAGATGAAAAAAGATACGGATAGGCTGACATTGAGAAGATAAAAGGAAATAATGCCGGAAAGTAATGCCCGTCACTGAAAGAGGTATTTGTAATCGAGAGATCGTTAGAAGGGGCGCGACTTTTAAAAAGTGGTGCCTTTGATGGGGAAAGCAGTGAAGAAGAGGAGGGAAGTGGTTTGTGATCAGGTTAAGGAGGGAGGGAGATAGGTGTCAATAATAGTCGAAGGCAGACAGGACGGTGGATAAGGCACGACATAAAAACTGAAAGACTTGAATCAGATCAATTCCATAACGGGTGGAGGGGTTGTCGGTCTTCGAGTGGACTAATCTAAAACTATAGCCTGATGAGAGGGGGTATATTTTTTGGCGAGGTTGGTGAGACGTGGGATCCATGCGGGTTCACATCGCATGGAAGGTATAGGTTTAAGGATGTTCACTGAAGACGAGCTATGGGATATTCACTACGCAACACTTGACCTTCTTTGGAATGTGGGTGTCAAGATCGAGAGCGAACAAGCTCGTCAGATTTATGCCGACAACGGCTGTCTTGTTGATGAAGAGACTCAAATTGTAAAGATTCCCCCGCATTTAGTCGAAGAAGCATTAGTTACGGCGCCGAAGACCTTTCGGGCCTGCGGTAGAGATCCGGAAAATGACTGGATATGTGACGGTAACAGAACAGGATTCGTTAATTTCGGAGAAGCTGTTCAGTTAATAGATCCTGAAACGAGGGAGCTAAGAAAGCCGACCCAGAAAGACCTTGATGATGTAGTTAGAATTTGTGAGTATCTCGATCAGATTGTGGTTTTTGAGAGGCCGCTGGCACCGTCCGAAGTTGACCAAGATGTCGGGCAGGTATATGTTGCCGAATCCTTTTACCGCAATTGCACGAAACATGCTTACATTGGAATGAACCGACCGGAAAACATGAGGGCCGCAGCAAAAATGGGTTATGTGGTGGCTGGCGGTGAGGATAAGTTCCGGCAGCGTCCATTATTTTCTCAGAGCACTGACCCGGTAAGCCCACTGGTTTTTCCGAAGGGTGCGGTTGATACCTTACTCGAGGCAATAAAGTGTGGAGTTCCCGCCAAGATCAATCCCTTAGGAATGCCGGGTGGTACCACCTGTGTTAATTTGGCGGGAACGCTGGTGACCGAGAATGCCGAAAAACTAAGCATGTTTGTTCTCGGTCAGTTGGTTAAGAAAGGATATCCGATGGTTTACGGTTCATCGACGTCGGCTATGGATATGAAGACAGGATTAGCAGCTATGGGAGCACCGGAGCTTGCTTTATATGCAGCTGCTACGGCTAAAATGGCACAGTTTTACAACCTACCGAGTTGGGTTGGCGGCGGATAGACTGATAGCAAGGTTCCGGATGCTCAGGCAGCATTCGAGTTTGCTCTCACTGCCACTTTACCAGCGTTAGCAGGTGCTAACATGATTTATGGCATGGGGCTGCTCGAGGGAGGGCTGACCTGGGATTATGCCATGGTAGTGATGGAGAACGAGATGGCGAGAATGATCATGCACTGTGTGCGGGGGATTCCTGTAAATGACGAGAAGATTGCCTTTGAAGTGCTCTCCGAGGTAGGGCCCGGAGGAGAGTATATCAGTCATCCGCACACATTTAAGCATTTTAAAGAGCTATCTCACGCAGAATTGCTTGACCGGCGCAGCCGGGAGGCGTGGTCAGCCGATGGAGGTAAGGATTTAGTAGAGAGATCTTATGAAAAAGCTTTAGAAATTCTAAACTCGTTCAAACCAAAACCGCTTCCTGAAGATGTGCAGAGGGAACTGAAGCGTATATTGGCCGAGGCAGAAGAGGAAACGCGGGAGATTAAAGAACGCGAGAGAAGAAGCAAGGCGAAGTAGTGAAATTAGGATTAGGGGAGAAGTGGAAGAGCATATTCTTCCCTTCTTCTCCCCTCCCCCCCTCTATTCTTTCTCTTTCTTCTTTTAACAACAATAAAGGGAGGCTGAGGCTTAAATGGCGATATTTCAGGATGTGGCGAATGCAGTGATAGGAGGTGATATAGAACGGGTTAAAGGGCTAATCAAAGATTTGCTTGATAGCGGGAAAGATCCGTTAGAGATCATTGACCAGGGGCTAATTGCGGGAATGGATGAAGTAGGAGTTCGCTTCAAGGCGGGGGAGATGTTTGTTCCCGAGGTATTAATGTGTGCAAAAACAATGGCTGAAGGGATGTCGCTAATCAGACCTCACCTTGAAGGGAAGGATGTAAAAACCCATGGGACGCTTTTAATCGGAACGGTGAAGAGCGATTTACACGACATCGGTAAGAACTTGGTGGCGATGATGGTAGAAAGTGCTGGTTTTGCGGTAATTAACCTGGGGACGGACGTATCTCCTGAGGCATTCGTGAAGGCTATTCAGGAACATAAGCCGGATATTTTAGGGATGTCGGCATTGTTGACGACCACTCTGCCCTTCATGAAGGAAACGATTGAGGCGATTAAAGAAGCGGGTTTACGGGAGACGGTAAAGATAATCGTGGGAGGGGCTCCGGTAACGGAGGAGTATGCCAGGCAGATTGGAGCAGACGGATATGCGCCGGATGCCGGGTCGGCGGCAGAGCTTTGCAAAAAGCTCGTAGGGGCTAACTAAGCGATTATCTAAATAAGATATCACAAACCGTAAGTGGAGGTAGCTACTCGAATGGAGAAAAGAGAAGAAATAATTTTTGTCGAATCATCAATAAATTTGTCTCATCTTGGGCAGGTAATCCAGCTTATTGGGGAGATCCCCTACTTTGCTGAAAGAAAGGTTCGTGTCAAGAGAATCGGGGTATTGCCATATGGGCTTACCAATTTCAATTTCCGTGTAACTATCAACGGGGAAGAGTATGCGCTTAGATTGGCTGCCCCGGGGAGCTGGGAGTACATAGATCGGGTTGCTGAAAAGCATACTGCTTCATTGATGGCTGATATTGGAGTGAGCCCGAAGGTTTTCTATTATGATGACAAAACCGGCAATCAGGTTTGTGAATATATCGACGGCAAGACTCTTCATATTCCTGATTTCCAAGATCTCGAGATCGTTAAAATGGCGGCACGACTGTTCCGTAAGTATCATACCTGCGGAAAAGAATTAATCGCGGAATTCAATCCCTTTAAAGTAAAGAAAGAGTACCTCGAAATCATTGAGGCAAAGAATGTGCCGATATATGAGGAGCACGATCGTATATGGAATAAAGTTGATGAAATTGAAGAAATCTTTAAAATTAATCCCCCCAAGTGCACTCCATGCCATAATGACCCCCTTGCTGAGAACTGGATGTTAGATGAGAGAGGTTTGTGGTTGATTGACTGGGAATATGCAGGAATGAATGACCCGATGTTTGACTTGGGGGACTTTATTTCAGAGGTGGAGCTAACTCCTGAGGCTGAAAAGGCTTTTCTTGAAGAATACTTCGAAGGTAACCTTACGTGGGAAGATTATGGGAGGGTAGTCATCGAAAAGCTCATGTGTAATGCTCTTTGGGAGCTATGGTCGCTCGTTCAAATAGCTAATGATAAGCCATTTGATGAGTATTGGGAATTTGGTTTATCAAAGGTTAAGAAAGCCATCAAATTAATAGAAGCCCCTAATTTTGAGAAGTGTCTCCAAGCAGTTCGAGAGCGGTGGGCAGAACCCATTTTGCTGGAAGATAATGTTTTGTCGAGCTTAAGTGTTCTTTCTGCATAAGTTGAGCTTTTAAAGGAGGGTCACTGATGGGTACGATAATGGAGAGCAGTGCGGAGCGAGCAGCTAGGGCGAAAAGAATGCTGGAAGATCGACAAATCTCACACTCTAAAACTGGGATTTTGTGGGGAATCCTATCCGGCGCCACTTGGGGATTAGATGGAGTTATTTTAGGGATTGCCTTATCTTTAGCTCCCTTTACTAACGGTGTCAGTCTTTTTGCAGCACCGCTCGCGGGTGCCGCACTACATGATGGTTTTGCGGGGCTCTGGCTGCTGATATACAACATCTTCACCGGCAAGTGGCGGGAGTATCTGCGAACATTAGCTACTAAACCGGGCTTGATGGTATGCCTAGCTGCTCTTTTCGGTGGACCTCTTGCCATGTCTGGTTATCTATTAGGGATCAGTATGGCGGGACCAACATATGCCCTTCCGATTACAGCAATGTATCCTGTTGTGGGAGCATTTTTAGCCATGATCTTTCTTAAAGAGAAGGTCACTTTAAGGGTTTGGATTGGATTGTTTTTGTGTATTGCCGGCGCAGTTATCGTTGGTTACACTCCACCGGAAGGCAGTTCCCCGAATTTTCATTAAGGGATTTTTCTGTCATTATTGGCATGCCTGGGCTGGGCGGCTGAAGGCGTTATTTCTACTTTCGGCATGGACATGGTTGATCCGGACATTGCCATTGGAATCAGAGAGGCGGCATCCTGTGTGGTGTACTTGGTTGCTGTTTTACCTTTTGTCGGTGGCTTAGTTATCTTTGGGGATGCTTTTGGAGCACCACAAGCTCTAATGTATTTAATTATCGCTGCTTTTTCAGGGGCTCTTTCTTACCTGGCATGGTATCGTGCCCTAAATATGGCCGGCGTAGGACGAGGTATGGCTCTCAATATAACCTACTGCTTGTGGGCAATAGTATTCGGCTGGCTTATTACCAAGACTCCGGTTACTTTACCGCTTGCAATCGGGGCTTGCTTGATTTTCATAGGAACGCTTGTGTCGGTTACTAACGTCAAAGAACTTTTGGATTTACGAAAGGTTTCGTAATCTCAGCAAAGAGGGGGTAATGGCGGTGAAATTGCCACTGAGATTTCGTATAATTCATTATCTATCGAAAAGTGACGGTGGTGTTACCTGCGATCAGTTAGTAGATTCATTAAAGAGTGAATATGGAGATGAAGGACAATTCAAACCATCCACGATAGAAAATCATCTTATGTCACTTCGTGCCGTAGGGATTGTAGAGGTAGATAAGGTAGACTTAGATGATAATGACAATTTGATATTGTGGTATAAGATTTCTGACTATGGAAAATCTAAATTGTCTTATTTGCCTCAGGGGTGGAAGTAATATATTTTAGAGGGAATGGCCTTTCGGCCATTCCCTACAATTCCAGCTAAATAACAAGAGGCATGGAACCACCTTGACCTTACAAACTTGCTTCTTGTCGTAAGGAATGCCATTATGCTATAGTTATGGGAAATGGCGAAAAATCGGGAATGGCTGAGCTTTCCGAGGCAGGAGTTATCAAAATGAGTGAAGGGACAAAAGAACGGATTATTCAGGAGTATGTGCCCGGAAAGCAGGTAACTTTAGCTCATGTTATTGCTGCACCGGTTCCGGAGATGTGCGAAAAACTCGGTATTAGCAGCAGGGGCGCGATTGGAATTATGACCATTACCCCGGGAGAGGGAGCTATTATTGCAGCTGACATTACGGTGAAAGCCGCAAACGTCGAACTGGTCTATGTCGACAGGTTTAGTGGGTCACTGCGGCTTGACCCCCTAAAATTGGACAATTAGTCTTTATTGCTAACTATTTCATAAAGTATCATTGAATTGTTTAGTCGGAAGGCGGCGGCCTTGACTGCCACCCCGCAGGTGGTAGGCCAGGAACTACCGACGGGGTGGCTCCGGGGAACATGTAGGCAAGGTGTGCACGCCCCGTCGGAAAACACATTTTACCATCTCCGGGGTCCCCGGCCGTCAAGGCTTCCCTGACGGCGCCGCCCAAAGACCTCCAGGGCCCACCAAAGAACATGTTAAACTTTTACTGGTTTTAACTCTACCTGGTTGTTTTTCAGCAGTTGATAGCATTCCAGCGGTGGTAAGTATTTAGTTGCTGAATGAATCCGGGTTTCGTTGTAAAAGCGGATAAAGTCGACAACCGTTGCATACGCTTCGGCATAGCTGGCAAACTCATGACGCGATAGGCATTCCTCCTCCAAGATAGCGTTAAATGACTCGATATGAGCGTTTAAATTGGGTGTTTTAAAGGGAATCCTTTCGTGCTCGATGCCAAGTTCCAGGCACGTTTCCTCGAAAAGGTTGCTGATAAACTGCGGCCCGTTATCGGATCTGAAGATTGGTTTTTGTTCAGCTGTGTATAATTGCCGTTTAAAAAGAGCGTTTTTAAAGGTGATTACAGCATCCTTCGCTTCACAGGACAAACCGATATGGTAAGCTACAATGCAACGGTCAAAAACGTCAATAATCGGCATGATGAAAAAGAATCTGTCTTCCCCGGCAATGTAGCCGTATTTAAGATCGGCTTCCCAGAGCTGGTTGGAAGCCGTAATGACCCGGTTCCTGGCCAGCCGGCGGGGGTGTTTGCGCTTTATTTTCCGCTGCGGCCTTAAGATATCCAGTTCCTTGCAAAGCCGGTACACCTTTTTCTTGTTAATGATCAGGTGAAACTTCCGGCGCAGGCAGTGGGTTAATTTTAAGTATCCATAGACAAACCCTTCGGCGGTAATTAATTCGCACAACCATTCTTTGACCTGTTCGTTGCTCACAACCTTGTTATCGCTGGTAAAGGTATAATGGGATTTAGGCCGGCCGCCGGCAAAGATCCTGGGTTTGGGTTGGCGCTTTAAATTAGCGTAATACGTGGAACGGCTGATCCCGATAATCCGCAAAACCAGGGAGACTTTATATCCCAAAGAGATCCATTTTTGCGCCACGGCTATTTTATCGGCAAGGGTAGGTTCGTTTTTTTTAACAAATCACGAAGAATGGCGATTTCCAGGTCTTTTTCGCCCAGCAGTTTCTTTAGTTGTTCATTCTCCTTTGTTATCTTCTTGTAATCAGGAGAAATACAGGAGCCGTTTGTTCCTGGTACCTCCTTTTGCGGGTAAAATGTGCCGTATCTTTTATAGCACCTTGCCCAGCGGGCGACTAGACTGGGTGCAATATCATGTCTTCTGGCCACGATCGAGGCATTGCCCGTTTCCAGGGTTTCTTTCACGATCTGCATTTTCATCTCTGGTGAATATTGTTTTCTGTTCAACTAAATCATGCCCCCTTACTTAACTGTAACAGATTGTGGTCTAGCTGTCCAATCTCGTTAGGGGGCTAAATAGACTGATTTTTATCGGAGATGTCGCCGAAGTAGAGGCTTCCCTCAGTGCTGCTAACGATTACCTGGCCCGAGTATTGGGCTTTGCCCCTGCCTTTCTCACTAAGTCCTAGGGGGAAATTAGTTGGAGAAGCACAAGAAGCAGAGAAGAATTCTCGTGGTGGGCGAGGTCGGAGCAGGAAAAACAACCCTTATCCAGACGGTTTTGAAAGGGGTTGAGTCGGTTCCCAAGACTCAGGCACCGGTATATTGGGATTGTTTTGTGGATACACCTGGCGAGTATTTTCAGAATCCTCATTATCGGCGGAATTTGCTGTCATTAGCACAGGGTTGTAGTAAGGTCCTTTTTATTCAGGACTGCACAAAACGGATGAGCGCTTTTCCACCTGACTTTGCGCATGGGTTCTTGGTACCGGTAATAGGAATTGTTACTAAGGCTGATTTGGGTTGCCGGGATGATTACCGAAGAGCGGAGAGATGGCTTCGGCAGGCAGGAGCTCGGAATATTTATGTGGTCAGTGCTGTGACGGGGTTCGGTTTAAAAAGACTCAAAGATGAATTGTTCGTCAGACAAGAGAATCGCAACAGGACGGTGACAGAGCAATTCGATTGTCATGTTAGTAAAAGCTGATCCCGACGGTTACTATCAAATTCAATTGGAAGAAGATGACTGGGAAATATTAGAGGGGATCGCTGCCAACCTCCAGCTTATTGCAGATGTTTCTCAGTGTGATGTGTTTATCGATTGTCCGACGAACGATCGAGATGTTGCAATTGTTGTGGCTGAAGCCAAACCGCGTACAGGCAAGAGCTTGTACAAGGGGAAAGTTTCCGGACAGAGGGCGATAAGATTTAACGAACCAGGGGTGTTTGAGGCATTAGAAAAGGGTGAGCCTACTGTTGGTACCAGAGCGGTTTCCCAGGAGGGAGTTTTTATCAGCCAAAACGCTGTACCGATCTTTAATGCGAAGAGAAAGGTGATCGGAGTATTAATCAGAGAACGAGATATCAGCGAAGCAATGAAAAAGGAAAAGCAAGTGCAGCTCCTGGAAGAAACCACTGAATTGTTGACTGAAAATTTGCTTCGTGTGGCGATAGAAAGCGGCACTTTACCGGGTGCGCTGCATGACGGGCTGCTGGTCGTCAATAAGGATGGGATTATAGTTTATGTTAATCCATCTGCCTTACGTCTGGCTGATGTGATCATTTCCTCTGAAAAGACTTTGCAGTCTGAGGGCAATTACATTGCCGAAACGGAACTCTGTGACATAGTTTTAGAGAAAGAACAGGATGGAAGGATGCGCGTCAGCCAAGAATACCGCTGTTGCGAATACTCGGTTGGTGATCGTATCGTCAACGTTTCATGGGTGCCTCTCTTTCGCAAGGAGTTTGTTGGAGGTATTGTTTTAATAAGAGATATTACCGATGTGCGTAAAAAAGAAAAGGAGCTTATGGTCAAAAGCGCCGTAATTAGAGAAATACATCACCGGGTTAAAAATAACCTCCAAAACATTGCCAGTATCCTGCGGTTGCAGATGCGCCGAGAGCATAACAAAACCGTTAGGGAAGCACTAGGGGTTTGCATCAACCGCATTCTTTCAATTGCTTCGGTACATGAGCTTCTTTCACAGAGTGGTCTTGAGACGATAGACTTGCATCAAATACTCCGGATGACTGTAGAGAGAATTGTTCAAGTTGAGAATGAGTTGTGCGATTGTGAGGTTGAAATCTGCCTGTACGGGGATACCATTAACATTCCGGCTTTTCACGCTTCGACTATAGCTCTGGTGATCTGTGAACTGGTACAGAACGCGATGAGGCACGGTTTCAGGGGAAGCATAAACAGCAAGGGTAAGATCGTTATCTACACTAAACAAATGGGCAGTTTCTATGAACTTCAGGTTGTCGATAATGGTGTGGGACTGCCGGCAAATTTTAAAGAAAATAAAGATTCACGGCTTGGAATCCAACTGGTGGATGTGTTAGTTAGGGAAACCTTAAAAGGAACTTTTCAGATAGGTAATAATCCTGAGGGAGGTGTGCGGTGCAGTATTACCTTCGATGTTGACAGGGCCGGTGTGTGAGTTTACATTAAAAGAACACTTAAGTGCGGGAGGGAGGCAATGAAAGGATAAGTGGAAAAAAGCGCTCGAAAATCGCGATTAAAAGTGTTGATTGCTGATGACGAACCCATAACCCGCATGGACATTAAGGAAATACTTCAAGAAAACGGTTACAATGTCGTAATCGAAGCAGGAGATGGCCTGGCGGCAGTGAAGCTTGCCGAAATCTATTGCCCGGATATCGTTTTGATGGACATCAGGATGCCTCATTTAAATGGTATTGAGGCAGCTGCAGAAATATCTCAAAAGATTGAGGGTGCTATCATTTTCCTAACGGCCTACAGCGACATCACGCTAATTGAAGAGGCGAAACAGATTCCAAAAGTCGTCGGGTATATAGTTAAACCGGTAAGTGAAGAGGAAATATTACCGGCTGTAGAGATAGGATTTTCATGCTTTTTAAGAATGCAGACTTTAGAAAAAGAAAAAGAGAAATTCAAGGGCGATCTCGAAGCACGCAAGATAATCGAAAGGGCAAAAGGTATTTTAATGCAGAAGTATGGTTGGAGTGAAGAGTTTGCTTACAAAAAATTACGGCGTTTGAGTATGGACCAGAGAAAGCCGATGAAAGAAATTGCTGAAGCGATAATATTCACTGATTTTCTTTGATAATTGTGATAAGTGATCTCAAACATATCTCGGAGAGTCAACGGCGTCTCTCCATAGCTCGTGGCTGAGCTAAGGAGAGATTTTTTATTTCTAATAGATGGGGTGGGCTTGGGCAAATGGTAACATCGGGAGAAGGTTATGCACTTCTTAGTGTAGGCATCGACATCGGAACTACAACGACCCACCTTGCTTTTAGTAGACTCTATGTCGTCAATCTGGCAGGAGGCAGCTCCGTAGCTAACTTTGAGATTATTTCCAGAGAAATTATCTATGAGTCGCGGATTTATTTTACCCCTTTAATTGATGAGAACAAAATCGATCTCAGTAGGCTAAAGGAGATTATTGCCACTGAGTATGCAACAGCGGGGATTGAACCTGGTGAAGTGAAGTCAGGGGCGGTCATTATAACGGGTGAAGCTGCTCTGAAAGAGAATGCCGATGAAGTTGCGAAAATTCTCGAGGGTTTAGCAGGAGACTTTGTGGTTGCGTTGGCAGGACCGGATCTCGAAGCGATTCTTGCAGGCCAAGGTTCGGGAGCGCAACGTATCTCCCGGCGAGAAGGGATTACTGTGGCTAATCTTGATATAGGCGGCGGTACTACCAACATTGCTGTTTTTCGTTGTGGGGATCTTTGTGACACAGCTACCGTTCAAGTCGGTGGAAGACTGTTTACTTTTAATCCTTATTCTCTTGTGGTGAATTCGGTAACTAAGGTGGGACGTCAGTACGCTGACTACCTCGGTGTTTCGATAGAGAAGGGGCGACCGCTTAATCCGGATGATGTGGAAGTTTTTTGCCAGGGCTTGGTAGATATTCTTGATGAAGTGATAGAGCGGAGAAATATCAGTGCCCTTTCGAAAATCGGTTTGTTGAGAGGTCCTTTGAGAAGGGATTATCAAATTGATGCTCTGATTTTCTCCGGAGGAGTAGGGCACTTCGTATATGAAAACGAAATCAAGGATTTTTTTGACTACGGAGATTACGGTCCTTATTTTGCACAAATGATTAAAGAAAAATCCGTTATGCTCAAAAGGTATCACATCATTCAACCTGATCATACTTTACGGGCAACCGTGATCGGGGCTGGAGTCTATAGCATGAAGTTGAGTGGGAGCACGATATTTCTTAAGAAAAAAGATTTTCTTCCTCTTCGTAACATTCCTGTTTCTCTTGTTCATCTGAAAGAACAAGAAAATTTGGAAAACATTAAGAGGAAGTTAGAAACCGCAATAGCCCCATTTCAAGAAAAGTACCCTGTTGTTGCAATTGCCATTACCGGCTGGAGGCACCCGAAACTTAACCGGATTGAGCAGTTGGCGCATGCAATAGCAACCGTTAAAGAGGACGGAATAGGATCACCGCTGGTCGTGATCACAGAGGGAAACTATGGGAAGGTGCTTGGGTACCTTCTCGAAAATCGACTTGAAGATGGGGAAGACCTGATTTGCCTCGATGAGATAAAGCTTGGTGGAGGTGATTTTATCGATATCGGCAAGCCTTTAAATATAGGGGCTGTTGTTCCGGTGATCGTTAAAACACTGGTGTTTTCCAACTGAAAAAGGGGGTTGTCTTTTGTGGCGAAACGATACTCTGCTAGGGTTAGGGGTGAAACTTTTGGATTCTCTTCTCTTAAAGAAGTTTTTGCGAAATCCAATGAAGAAAAGTCGGGAGACCTGCTTGCCGGTGTTGCTGCTTCTTCTGCTGCGGAAAGGATCGCTGCCAAGAGAGTCCTTTCCGAGACTACCTTGGAGGAAATTTATAACAATCCTTTAATTTCACCGGATGAGGATGAAGTCAGTAGGGTGATTTTGGAAAGTGTCCGAATGCCGATTTACAATCAGATTAAAAACTGGACGGTTGCCGAGCTGCGGGAGTTTCTTCTGGCAGACACTACCACAAATGAGGATATTGCGTACCTTAGACAAGGACTCACCAGTGAGATGATTGCAGCAGTATGCAAAATTATGAGCAATCTCGATCTCATTTATGCAGCCTCTAAAATAGTCGTTACTTCACACTGTAACAACACCCTTGGTATCAAAGGGACTTTAAACGCTAGGCTTCAGCCAAACCATCCTACCGATGATGTTGAGGGTATTCTTTGGTCGATGCGCGAAGGTTTAGCCTACGGAGTGGGAGATGCTGTAATTGGGATTAATCCTGTAAACGATAGTGTTGCCAGCGTTTCTCGTCTTATGGAAGCGACACATGAAATGATTACTGAATTCGGTATTCCTACCCAAAATTGCGTTTTGGCTCATATCACTACTCAAATGGAGGCTGTTCGCAATGGAGCACCGGTTAGCGTTTTCTTTCAAAGCATTGCCGGAACTGAAAAAGGAAATAAGGCTTTTGGCATAAGTGTCTCCCTTCTTGATGAGGCCTATGAAGTGATTAAAAGATATAGTACGGCGGCAGGGCCGAATCTGATGTATTTTGAAACAGGACAAGGCTCGGAGCTGTCTAGCGATGCTCATGAAGGTGTCGATCAGCTGACTTTAGAAGCCCGATGCTATGGGTTGGCAAAGCGCTATAATCCTTTGCTCGTGAATACGGTCGTCGGCTTCATAGGACCTGAGTATCTCTATGATTCGCGGCAGGTAATTAGGGCAGGTCTTGAGGATCACTTTATGGGAAAGCTTACGGGGGTTCCAATGGGGTGTGATGCTTGCTACACCAACCACATGAAGGCCGACCAGAAGGACATTGAAAACCTGGCGGTTCTCCTTACTGCAGCTAATTGCAATTATTTTATGGGGGTTCCTATGGGGGATGATGTGATGCTTAATTATCAGTGTACAAGTTATCACGATATAGCTACCCTGCGTCAGTTGCTAGGCCTCAGGCCGGCGCCGGAGTTCGAATGTTGGATGGAAAAAATGGGGTTGATAAGAGAAGGAATACTTACCGATCGAGCCGGTGACCCAAGGGTCTTTACAAAAGGAGGTTTTGCCGGTAATGGATGAGAGACAAATTGCAGCTTTGGTTGAGGAGATAATTAGTGAACTTGAAGGAAAAAGTGGAGCAAGACGTGTTAACTCCCCCCAAGAGAACGTTTCTCAGGGTAAAGAAGCAGCCAGAGGGGGGCGAGGCTTAGTCAAAGGTGTTTATGATTACGGCAACCTGAAAGAAGTAATCAAAACTTCGACTTCGGCGCGCCTGGGAGTAGGACGATGCGGCCCTCGGCCCCTGACGGATGTGCTGCTATCCTTCCTGGAGGACCATGCAGCTGCTCAGGATGCTATTTTCATTAGAGTTGATAGTGAATTCATTAAACGCTTAGGTTTGATACATTTAAAAACACGTGTAACCGATATTAATGAACATTTAACACGGCCCGACCTTGGAAGGCGGCTTGATGAAGAATCAGAGAAAATCTTACGAGCTGAAGGTGTAACTGAGCCTCAGGTTCAGTTGATTGTAGCAGACGGGTTGAGTTCGACGGCTGTAGAGAAGAATGTTCCGGAACTTCTACCTTTCCTTCAGAAGGGCTTGGAGAAGGAAGGAGTGAAGATAGGGAAACCCGTATTCGTGGAGTTCGGAAGGGTCGGCGTAATTGACCACATCGGAGAAATCGTCAGGGCAGAATCTGCGATATTGCTGATAGGTGAAAGACCGGGGTTGGCGACTGCGGAGAGTATGAGCGCCTATCTGGAATATGAGCCCCGGCTCGGGAAAACCGATGCTGACAGAATAGTCATCTCCAATATCCACGAGCGCGGATTGTCTCCGGCTGAGGCTGGGGCCGAAATTCTTGAACTCATTCAGAAGATCCTGCGTGCCAGGCAGAGTGGCGTAGGCGCAAACCTCAGTTAAGTGTACCTGCTTTTAGGGGGTGAGCAGCGTGAATAATTTACAGGCGATTAAACCTAGGGTACTCAGCGTGAAAATTATTCCCAACGTTTATCCAGAACTCGGTAAAGAATTGGGATTCAAGCCTCACCACAGAAGCATTGGCATGATTACCTGTGATATTGATGATGCCGGCTACACTGCAATTGATGAGGCAACAAAAAAGGCTGACGTAGAAGTTGTTTATGCAAAGTCCTTTTATGCCGGGGCAGCTCATGCCTCCGGCCCGTTGTCCGGAGAATTTATCGGAATTCTTGCCGGCCCTAACCCTGCGGAAGTTCAAAGCGGTCTTAATGCAGCCATTCAGTGTCTGGAAGAGGAGGCCTGGTTTTACGCCGCCGATCCGGATGGGAAAATTGCTTTTTATCCCCATGTGATTTCCCGGACTGGGAGTTATCTTTCGAAGGTTTGTGGAATTCCGGAGGGCACGCCGATAGCTTACTTGATTGCCCCTCCAATTGAAGCCATGTATGCTCTTGATTTAGCTTTAAAAGCTGCTGAAGTTAAACTTTGCGTGTTTTATGGACCGCCTACCGAAACCAACTTTGCCGGTGGATTGTTGACGGGAACTCAAAGCGCGTGTCGTGCTGCAGCCCGCGCTTTTCAGGAAGGTGTTCTCTATGTTGCTCGAAATCCCTTGAAATTCTAGGAGGTAAGGCAGGTGGGTATTGATAAGGATTTAATTTCCAGACAGCAGGCGCGAGACTTAGCTAAAAAAGCCTCTGCTGCGCAGAAGATTTGGGCTCAAGCATCTCAGGAAGAGGTGGATCGCGTTGTGGAAGCTGCAGTTAAGGCGGGGGCTGATGCTGCTCAGAAGCTCGCGGAAATGGCTGTAGAAGAGACCTGCATGGGTACAGTTCAGGATAAAGTAGTAAAAAACCTCCTGGCGACGAAGATTCTTGGTGATTACATCAGAGATATGAGAACCGTTGGAGTTGTCAATGAGGATCAAGAGAAAAAAATCGTGGAAATTGCAGAACCTGTTGGCACGATTGCCGGCATCACTCCAACGACTAACCCAACTTCAACCGTTCTTTACAAAGCGATTATCGCTTTAAAGTCGAGGAACGCGATTGTCTTTTCACCCCACCCCAGAGCGGTGCGGTGCAGCTGTGAGGCTGCCAGAACTGTTTACGAGGCAGCTGTAAAAGCAGGAGCGCCTGAAGGGATCATCGGTTGTATGGACACACCTACCATGGAGGGAACTCGAGAATTAATGACCTATCCGGATGTCAGCTTCATTCTGGCTACCGGAGGCACGAGTCTGGTACATGCTGCTTACAGTTCTGGAAAGCCGGCGATTGGGGTGGGCCCCGGGAATGTGCCTGTCTACATTGAACGAACTGCTGATGTGGAAAAAGCCGTGCGCTACATTATTTTGAGTAAAACCTTTGACAACGGAACGGTTTGTGCTTCTGAGCAGCATGTTGTGACCGAGCGGGTGATCGAGGATGTGGTTGTAGAGGCTTTAAAAGAAAACGGCGCCTATTTTCTGGACAGTTCAGAAAAGAAAAAGGTTGAGGAGGTGGTTGTCCGCAACGGAGGCGTTAATCCAAAAGTCGTTGGTCAGGCGGCGACGAAGATTGCTGAAATGGCGGGTATCAAGGTTCCTGTCGGAACAAAAGTTCTTATTGCAAACCTCTCGCAGGTAGGGCCTCATGAGCCTCTTTCCGGCGAGAAGCTTTGTCCGGTTCTTGGGTTCTACACTGTCGACAACTGGGTGGAGGCATGTGAGTTGTGCATATCTTTGCTTCAGTATATGGGAATAGGCCACACTCTGGCAATTCATTCACAAAATGAAGCTGTTGTCATGGAGTTTGCTTTAAAGAAGCCGATTTCCCGGATAGTTTGGAATTCTCCGTCAACCCACGGAGCGGTAGGTCTCACCACAGGGCTGGCGCCGGCGCTGACGCTAAGCTGCGGAGCAATGGGAGGAAGCAGTACCGCGGATAATGTAACTCCGTACCATCTTCTCAATATTAAAAGACTTTGCGCCGGGATTAAGGATCCTGAAGAGCTTAATTTCGGGAGCGCAACAGGCACATTGCAGAGGCAAGATTTAGAGGCTATTGTTCGGGAGGTGCTGCGCCGTAGTCCGGATAAGTGCCTGCAAGAAGTTGAGTCTATCGTTTGGGAGACGTGGAAACGGTTACAGGAAAGTTCTGTTAAATGATGCGACAAAAAAGTGGAGTGGCGCTGTTCGGTAGCAAACTCACCGATCTCAAAAATCGATCGTTAAGCAAAATTCAAGGAGGGAGTATGAAAAGTGGTTAGTTTAATTGCTTTAGGGATGATCGAAACAAGGGGGCTTGTGGCTGCGATTGAGGCTGCGGACGCCATGTGTAAAGCTGCGGACGTCAGACTTATTGGTCGTGACCTTTCTAGCGGTGGCCTGGTGGCTGTAATGGTGCGTGGAGATGTTGGTGCCGTCAAAGCGGCGGTAGATGCCGGTGCTGCTGCTGCTCAGAAGGTAGGAGAGTTGGTAGCTGTTCATGTAATCCCTCGTCCCCATAATGAGGTGGAATACATTCTCCCGCGTCCCGGTTCCCAAGACAAGACGAAAAAGTAAAAGGAGTTGAGCAATATTGGGTGTGCTTACGGAAATAGAACTTCGGGACCGGGTGAGGCGGGAGGGGCCTTTGGACACTATTAGTGTTGAACCGGAAACCCTAATCACTCCGGCTGCCGCCCAGTATGCTCGGGAGCAAGGCATTAAGATCGTTTTTACAGACCGAGAAAAAGGAATTTCTAAGGAACAGCTTAAGGGGCAAAAAAAACCAGAGCACTATACTCATCTTGATCGAAAAAACCTTGTTCCCAAAACTCATCCCCGGATTAAGTTGAGGGGGATGCTTGACCTCCTTCAGGCGGTTATTATTAAGACTCAGGTGGCCGCTCAACAAGAAGGGATGCCGCAATTAGTAGGTGACCTAGAGCAGATGCTTGCTTATGCACGCCAGTTATTGCGAGCTGAGGTTACCGGGGATGGGGTTCCTGAGTTGAGACTGTTTGGGCTCTCTGAGGAGGATATTCGTGAATATTCACATCATCCCTTCAGTAAGATCGGAGTCAACCATCTAACTCCCAGCTACCACATGGGACAGGTAATTGCCGAACTCAACTACCTGCGTGCCGTTGTGCGTCAGGTGGAAGTATCCGCTTGTGATGCTTACCTCCACCAAGACGGAACGCCAGAGAGAGCAGATATCATCAAGGCTTTAAACCGCTTAAGCAGCGCAGTCTATGTGATGGAATGCAAAGTTGTGGCCGGCCAGTATTATAGCCGTGCCAAAGGTGAGGATTAGATGCTAGAAGGAAACAAATCTGTAAAACTGTTGAAAAGAGGTTGTGCGAGGAAGATGGGATATTATTAGAAAGCGGTGATCCGAAATGATCGATATCGACCGCGTTAATCAATATGTCGGTCAGATTGCCGGATACATTGAAGGCAATACAGCGCTGAGAGGAGCGAAGCAATACTTTGCCGGCGTTGATCTTGGGACGACCTATATGGTGGTAGCGGTTGTCGATGAAGAAGGCAGGCCCGCAGGCGGAGCTCTTCGCTGTGCTGAAGTGGTGAGGGATGGACTTGTGGTTGATTATGTCGGTGCTGTAAAAATTGTAAGAGAATTGAAGAAAGAAGTCGAAGAAGCGCTGGGGTCTGAATTGGAGGTGGCTGCCGTAGCTTATCCTCCCGGTTGTGAGGGGAGGAATGTGGACGCGTTTAGATATGTTGCCGAAGGCGCAGGTTTTGAGTGTGTGCGATCCCTGGAGGAACCTGTTGCAGCGAACTTAGTTCTTCAAGTTAAGGATGGAGCGATCGTCGATATCGGTGGGGGAACGACCGGAATAGCCGTTCTCAAAGACGGGGAAGTGGTTTACACTGCTGACGAGCCTACAGGAGGGACACACTTTTCCTTGGTAATTGCAGGCGCTTATAAGATTCCATTTTACGAGGCTGAAGAAAGGAAAAAGGACCCTTCTTTACAAATGGAGTTGTTTCCTGTGGTGAAACCGGTGATGGAAAAAATATCTATTATTATTGAAAGAGAAAGCCGTAGATCCGGATATTCAG
Organism: Thermacetogenium phaeum DSM 12270; assembly: GCF_000305935.1. Lineage (NCBI taxonomy): Bacteria > Bacillati > Bacillota > Clostridia > Thermoanaerobacterales > Thermoanaerobacteraceae > Thermacetogenium > Thermacetogenium phaeum. The sequence goes on from NC_018870.1 coordinate 729,927, forward strand.
TGAAAGAAATCTATCTCTGTGGCGGCACCAGTGCCTTTAAGGGAATAGAAAAAATTATTGCTGGCCGAACAGGTCTTCCGGTTGTAAAAGCCGCTTATCCCTGGTTGGTGACACCTGTAGGGATCGCCTTGGCCTGTAGGGAGGCAATCTTAAATGGTCACGAAGGAACTGATTGAAGATATAGTCAAGAGGGTCCTGGAAAAACTGGCAAATCGCCGGCATTTGCTCCTGATAATAACCCGTGAGGGGTCAAAAAGTCTTGAGCCTGCTTTATTTGTTAAGTCCTTGAAGGAACTCCGGCTGCTTTATCAACTCAGTGTACTGCTTCCTGATGAGGATATTGATGTGAGAATTAAAAACGTTTTGAGAGATTTTGAAGTGGATGTTCTTGAGAGGCCGGAACATGACTCTTGGGAAGGCATTTTTGATGCAGTGGAAGCTGTAATCGTTCCTGCTCTGGATCAAGACACTTTAGCGCGGATAGCACTGGGGCTCTTAGATCGTTTTGCTACGGAAGCGGTATTTAAGGCCCTGTATGAAGGGAAAAAGATTATTCTTTGCCCTGATGGATTGTTGTCTAAACCAGGATTGACTCAGGGATTGCGCTGTTTTATTGAAGATTATCTTCAAAAGGCGCGCCTCATTGGGTGCATTGTTTCCCCGCTGAATGAAGTGGCACGAGTTTTAGGCGGTAGTGGAGAAGCGTTAGGCCATCAAAGCAACTCAGAAAATTCTGAAGACAGGATTTTTTCTAAGAAGTTACTGGCCGCCGAGGACGTTACTAGTTTGCCGCAGAGTGTGAAGCGGTTGGTGTTGGAAGAGGGAATCTTGATCACACCGCTTGCCTGGGATCAACTTCGTGCACGGGGAATGGAAGTGGTTTTCAGGAAAGGAGAGGGATCTGAGTAATGTTTTTAGCGAGAGTGGTCGGGAATATTTGGTCGACCAAAAAAAATGAGGACCTAGTGGGATTAAAACTTTTGATGGTCCAACTTATCGATCACCAGGGACGCCCCTTTGGAAATACGATGATTGTTGCCGATCAAATTGGCGCCGGAATTGGGGAGGATGTCATCGTCACCCAGGGAAGTTCTGCCCGTAAGGCAATACCAGGAAAGGAAATTCCTGTAGATGCTTCAGTTGTGGGGATAGTCGATAGTATTGAGGTAGAGCGTTCCGGATTGCTCCGGGAGGGCACAGACAAGTCATGAGCGAAACGATTCCTCTTGTGGAAAAAGTCCGGCTCGCTGGTGTTGTGGGGGCTGGGGGAGCGGGTTTCCCTACCCACATAAAATACCAGGGACAGGCAGATTTAGTGATCGTCAACGGTGTTGAATGTGAACCTCTTCTCTGGGTTGACAAGGAAATCCTGCGTTTGAGGGTTATTCAGGTCCTCGCTGCTCTTCGTTCGGTAATGGAAGCTTTGGGGGCCAAACGGGGAGTAATTGTTATGAAGAGGAAGTACGAAGATATCGCCGGTATCGTCAAAAAGTTTTGTTCTAGATCCCAAGCGGCCCTTGAGCTCATTGATGATTATTATCCTGCAGGTGATGAACATGTTCTGGTCTACGAGGTTACGGGGGAACCCCTACCACCAGGGGTCATACCGGCGCAGAGAAAAATCATCGTTAACAATGTCGAGACAATGCTCAATGTTCACAATGCACTGAAGGGGCAACCGGTAACAGAAAAATGGGTTACGATAACGGGAGCTGTTCCAAAACCGGCCACTTTTATTGTCCCTATAGGTACCCCTGTCAGGTTGCTTATTGAGGCAGCAGGTGGAGCGACAGAGAACGATTATCTGGTTATCAGTGGTGGTCCCATGATGGGCAAGGTCATTGATCCCGAAGCTCCGGTGACGAAGACGACGAAAGGCATCCTGGTTTTGCCGCCCAGGCTACCGGTTAGTATTCGCAGCAGCGCGGAGATTTCAAACATCCTGCGCCTTTCGAAAAAATTTTGTGTTCAGTGTTCGTTTTGTACGGAGATGTGCCCCCGCTATTTGCTGGGTCATCCCTTAGAACCTCATCGGATCATGAGGGCATTTGCTTACAGCGATGATCTTACTCTCGAAGTTTTTCGACTGGCTCATCTTTGCTGTGAGTGTGGAGTTTGTTCTGTAATTGCTTGCCCGATGAATATTTCGCCTATGCACGTTAATCAGTGGTTGAAGAAAGAGCTTTCAGAGAGAGGATTGCGTTACGAGGGGAGAAACGATAGATTAAGCCCCCGTTCTGTCAGAAATATGAGGTTAATTCCCTCGAAGAACGTCCTCCGCCGGCTGGGAATCAGCCATTTTGATAAATATGCGGGTTATAAGAAATTTGATAATTCAAAGGTGCGGGAAGTGCGCTTACTGCTAAAACAACATGCAGGTAAACCGGCAGTTCCTAGAGTTCGCCCAGGGGATTATGTAAAGAAAGGTGATTTAATTGCTGAAGTGGTCGATGGTATCGGGGCCTTGCTTCATGCATCTATCGACGGTATGGTGAAAAATGTTACTTCGGAAGTGATTGTGCTTAGGGCAGAGAGGTAGCCGTAAAGAGGTATTTTTTTACGAGGGGTGCATAAGAGTGATCACTGCGATTGGACTTGTGGAGTTTCAGAGTATTGCCAAAGGGATTGAAGGAGCCGATGCAATGGTTAAAGCTGGGCGAGTTGAATTAGTCCTGGCCAGACCTATCTGCCCGGGAAAATATATTGCTTTAGTTGAAGGTGATGTGGCTGCAGTAAGAGCAGCGGTGGATGCCGGAATCGCTTGTGGTGAAGAAATGATAGTGGACACTTTCGTAATTCCCAACATCCATTCCCTTGTTTTAAAAGGGCTTTACGGTCAGGTTGAGTTCGAGAGGGTGGATGCCTTAGGTATCATCGAGACGTTCAGTGTGGCTTCGTTGATTGAGGCGGCGGATGCTGCAGTGAAGACTGCTGATGTCAGGCCCTTAGAGATTAGACTGGCTGTGGGAGTAGGTGGAAAGTCTTATGTGGTGATAACGGGAGATGTAGCAGCGGTTGAATCCGCAGTGAGAGCGGGTGCAGATGTGGCGGCTCAAAGGGGACTATTGGTGAAAGAGGTGGTTATCCCCGGACCTGCTTCAGAAATTAAGAAAGGGGCCTTCTAGCTTTACTATTGGAGTAAGGAGGGTTTGAAGTTTTGGGAGTCCTTACAGAAATAAGATTGCGAGACCTTCTCTCAAAGGGTTCAAAGGAGGTGTTTATAGAAAAAGGAACGATTGTTACTCCTGCTGCCCGTGATTTTGCTCGGGAAGCAGGCATAACGCTGGTCTACGATAAAAAACCAGAAGAGCGGTTAGAAAGAGAAGAAGAGAATGGTTTGCTGGAAGTACAGCAAGATGATTCTGAGAAAAAAGATTCTAGAGAACAACAATACGATGAACTTATTGCTAAAGTTACAGAGATAACCAGGCAGAAGCTCGGAGATGGTCCCATAGCCGAGGAAGTGATTACGAAGGTTGTATCTTCTTTAATGAAGTGCCAGCAGCGTTACAGCCGTGCTAATTTGCTGGCAACGTCATCAGGCGGGAAAGGAGTAGATGTAACTCTACCTTCTGGCGGTCAGTGCACTTTGGGCTTAGTTTCTCTGGCGCGCGGGGAGGTTTGGCGGTTGCCGCACAAATCTCTTTTCCTTGTGTCTACCGGCAAGCTGAAGGTTTTACCTGATAGTCAGCTTTTAGGTGCCGGTGATGGATACCAGGCCGCTGAAGGCTGTCAGGTTCAGGCATTGGACGATTCCACGTTTTTCTGTATCCAATAAAATTCTGAGAAAACACTGATTGGGAGGGAGTAAGCTTGAATCGAGAGAGAATTGCATTGGGAATGATCGAAACTCGGGGAGAGGTTCCTGCTATCGAAGCAGCTGACGCTATGGTTAAAGCTGCTGATGTTCATTTGATCGGTAAGGTGATTATTGGAGGAGGTCTGGTTACGGTTCTGGTGCGGGGGGACGTTGGAGCAGTCAAGGCAGCGGTGGACGCCGGCGCAGCCGCTGCTCAGCGAGTAGGTCAATTAATTGCTGTCCACGTTATTCCTCGTCCGCACCCTGACGTAGAAATGATTCTTCCTTCCATCGAAGAATTGGAAGAGAAACAATCAGGGGCTTCCTCTTGAAAGAATTGACAACCTGAAACAAGCCTTACTTTTGAAACTACTGATGGTTGTTGGTTAGGGAAGGCCAATGAAGTCCTTCTCGTGCACAAAGGTGTGCATGGGGAAGGACTATTTTTGTATTAAAAACTAGCAGCTTTACTGGTGATTTATTTATAGGACGGCAACTCTTTTTTGATAATCTTTTAGATTTACTTTTTTAAAAAATAAATTTTTATCGGAGGGATCGGTGAATGTCTCAGATAGGAACGTATGTCCTTTACGTTATTATGGCGTGTGCTATTTTAGGTGCTTTTGCAGCAATTCGTGATAGTGAGAGAGGTTTGGGATATGAATTTTTGCAAGGAATATATCAAATCGGTCCGATTTTTATACCGGTAGCAGGCATAATGGCGTCGATACCCTATTTATCAAAAGCAATTGTATACTTATTTGGGCCATTATTTAGTCTAGTGGGGGCAGATCCTGCGATTGCAGCTACAACTATAATCGCTGTGGATATGGGTGGTTACCAATTGGCTGAGGCTATAGCTGCAACAAAAGAAAGTTGGATTATGGCGATGATCACTGGTTATATGGCCGGAGCGACAATTGTTTTTAGTGTTCCTGTCGGATTGGTAATGCTGGATAAACGTGATCATAAGTATTTAGCGTTGGGAGTTATGTCCGGCATTTTAACTGTCCCTATAGGGGTACTTGCCAGTACATGTTTACTTGCTTTGACGAATACTCCTGTAAGAGATATTATTTCAACTGATGCTCTTCCCAATTATTACCTTGATTATAATCTTGGTTTGATTTTTGCTAATCTTTTGCCTTTGTTCATTATTTGTGTGCTAATTGCCCTTGGTCTACGTTATTATCCCAATTTTATGATTAAAGCGTTTTTGTGGTTTGGCAAAATTATGGATACGGGAATCAAATTAGTTTTGGTTTTTTCAATAGTCGAGTATTTTACGGGGGTTTTTTCGACAATCTTTGGGTATTGGGGGTTCGACCCCATTATTGCCGATAGTGAAAATCAATTTCGGGCTCTGGAGATAGCTGGTTACATAGGAGTTATGTTGGCAGGAGCATTTCCAATGGTGTATCTCATTAAGAAGTATTTGGCCAAACCATTAGAAAGAATAGGGCGTAAATGTGGATTTACATCGGTTGGAAGTGCAGGAATATTGGCAGCATCAGCGAATATTCTGGCGATGTATCGTATAATCAAAGACATGCCGCCTAAAGATAAAGTTCGGTGTATAAGCTTTGCTGTTTGTTGCGCGTTTTTATTTGGTGATCATATGGCTTTTACTGCTAATTTTCAGCCGACCATGATTGCTTGTGTAATGCTTGGGAAAATAACTGGAGGACTCCTTGGTATTGCTTTAGCGACATGGCTTTCTGTGCCCCGAGCCCTCGAGTTGGAGCAGGAAGATCGTGCTGCCGGTATTATAAAGAAAAATGAATACTTGAATCTTTCATGAACCTTAAAGAATTTGGGGATTGATGGAGCCGGGCATTAATTGGTCCGGCTTCATGTTCGCTCCATTATTTTGTAATAATGAAACCCAGCCGACTGGAAGAAGCAAGCAACCCCAAAAATGTTCATAGAGAAAAATGTATCGAGCCGAGGCAAACTGTAAACCCAATTAAAAATATCGCAAGTATTGTCGTACAAATCTTGTAATTGGAGGTTATAGTATGAAGTATTTTGTTAATGTGGACATGAGCGAACTCAAGATTCGCTTTGAAGAGGTTCCTGAAAAGTATCGAAAGATGGGCGGACGCTGGCTGACTTCCCAATTTGTTTATGATGAGGTGCCTCCAATCTGTCATCCGCTGGGACCTTTTAATAAGTTAATATTTGCACCAGGTATTGTTACCGGAACGACGGCGCCGTGTTCTGGTCGAATCTCTGTAGGGAGTAAATCCCCTTTAACCGGGGGAATAAAAGAGGCTAATGCCGGTACACCGGCAGCTCAAGCTCTGGCCAAGATGGGAATAAAGGCTATAGTTATCCAAGGACAGCCAAAAGTACAGAATGGTTATTGGATTTTGAGGATAAAAGGTGGTAGTGGAAGCCTCGAACCGGCGGAGGAGTTTATTGGAATGGGAATCTATGAATTCGCCGAACGAGTAAAAAAGAAGTACGGCAAGGTCGATTTTGCTGTTATTGGGCCTGCAGGTGAAAAGTGCATGCCTGCCGCCGGGGTATGTTTTAATGATAAAGATGGGCGTCCTTATCGGTACGCAGCCCGCGGTGGATTGGGGGCTGTTATGGGAGCTAAAGGGCTTAAAGCGATTGTCATTGAAGATGATTGCAATAATTCGTCAGTAACCGTCGTTAAGCAAGGTAATTTTAAAGATGGACGGCGGAAATTGATAGAAGCTTTGAGAGGACATAGAATGACTAAACCTGGTGGTTTGCTCAATACTTATGGTATGAGCTTTTTGATGGATGTATTAAATCGGATTGGGGCCTTACCTACTCGTAATTTTAGGGCTGGTAGTTTTGAGGGGGCTCACAAATTATCAGGCGAGGTTATCGTAGAGATGATAAAACAGAGAAAAGGGGAAGGCACAATTGGTTACCCATGCCACCCAGGGTGTATAATTCAATGCGGTCATATTTGGCCTTGCCCTGATGGAGTTGAGCATGTTGATTTGAAATATGAATCAGTTTGGGCATTGGGTGCTAATTGCGGGATAGACGATATCGATGCGATAGCTGAACTTATTTGGATCTGTAACAATTATGGTTTAGATACTATTGAGGTTGGAGTTACTTTAGGTGTGGCCATGGAAGCAGGTCTTTTGCCGTTTGGAGGTCATCGAGAAGCAAAAAGATTAGTGATGGAGTGTGCCCAGGGAAAACTTTCAGGCCGCTTTCTAGGTAGCGGTGCTGCTACTGCAGGAAGGCTTTTGGGTGTCCGGAGGGTACCGGTAGTTAAGGGACAGGGGATGCCGGGTTATGATCCCCGAATAGTTAAGGGTTTAGGCATAACCTATATGACCTCGCCTATGGGGTCAGATCATACTGCCGGTTATACAGCAGCTGCAGAAATATTCGGCATCGGCGGCAGGGTTAATCCCTTAGCGTCTACAGGCAAAACGGAGTTATCAAGATATTTTCAGAGTATCACTGCCTTCCTGGACGCCGCAGGTTTTTGCCTGTTTATTCTTTTTGCTGTATTGGATATTGATGATGGATTCAGAGGCGTGGTAGAAACCTGTAACGGAGTCCTGGGGACTGAGTGGACAGCAGATGATGTAATGTTAATGGGTGCGGAAATCCTTAGAATCGAGCGCTCTTTTAATGAAGCTGCAGGATTTACTAAGGCGGATGACCGAACGCCGGAGTTCATGCGTTATGAGCCTTTACCACCTCACAGCCAGGTTTACGATGTAGCTGCGGAGGAGCTAGATGGGGTATTCCACAATGAAACAAGGTAATAATATGGAAAAAGGAGGATATCCCTCCTAATTGTTGAATAAGTAAATACGAGTTGACAGTGATGCTGGAAAACGGTTATTGCGAGAGATATAATTGTAATTGTTTTATAATTCACAATTTCGTGATATACTCATGTTAAGGTTACTGTAGGTAACCAAAAAAATTGTTTTTAGTTTGTTTTAGTTTGTTTTAGAAGGGGTGGGGGAACTGTGGCTGAGAGTAAGCTGGGTCATAAGCTGCGTCAGCTCCGTAAAATCCGAAACCTAACGGCAGACGAGCTTTCCAAGCTATCGGGAGTCTCCCGATCATATATATTGTTAATCGAAACCGGCAAGCGCACGGAGGTATCCAATAAAATCTTAGATAAACTTGCCAGAGCTTTGCGCGTCAACCCCAATTATTTTAAAATCGATGATGCAGCTCTCCCTATGGATGTTCTCCCTGACTTACCGCCCGACATCATTGAACTTATCGTTTCCGCAGACAGCATGCCCTATTTGAAGCTGACCCGGAAAGCCAAAGAAAAAGGGCTCTCTCCGGAAACGCTGGAAAAGGTTTTGGACATTTTAATTGAAGGGTTGGAGAAAAAGAATAACAACGAAACTACTATTTCAGAAAGAAATAATCCTTCCCATCGTAGATGAACTCCACTTCTTCGGCGAGGCGGGCGTATGCGTGAAAATCGATTTTAACGCTTTCTTTTACGAGATTAAGCCGTGACTGGATGCAGAGCAAGTCTTCGATACTTTTTTGAATCATCATCAAGGCCTCGGCCTTGTGATCAATGGTGTCCCGGATCATATAAAGGTGGGAGATTACCTTGGATGTTAAGTTGTTAATTTCACTGGCCATGTTCTCGTAATCGTTGAGCAAGGCTCTGAGCTGCTCTTCGGAGTGCTTGCGCTCGGTTATATCGGTAATGAAACCCTCGAAAAACTCTTCTCCTTTGCTGTTGACGATGCCCAGGCACTGCTCCAGAACCCATTTTTCCGTGCCATTTGCAGTAATGATGCGGTATTCTTGCTGGAAGGGTCTGGAATCCCGAAGGCCCATCTGGGCAACATCCCAAGTGCGCTCCAGGTCATCAGGAGGAATCAAGTCCCCCCAGGCCACGGTTTTATTATCGATCAAATCCTCTGCATGGTAGCCCGTTAGTTTGTAGCAATCGCCTTCGATCCATTTCATTGTCCATTTTCTGTCGTTTTTGCAACGATAATAGATGCTGGGCGCATAACCGAGGAGGGTGAAATATGCTCGCTGTTTTCTCCACGATTTTCGGGAATGTTTATGCCTTGGCAAAATATTGATAAAAGCCAAGAACTTGTGAACTTTACCATCATGACCGGTTATCGCATGAGCGACAACTTCTACAGGTATCCGCGAGCGGTTTTTATGCAACAGTTCTTTTCGGTAAACACGAGGCTCTCCGTTCTGACATAGAAGATCTAAGGTTTCAGCTTCTTTCTGGCGCCATTCTGCAGGGGTCAGGTCCATAGATTGTGGCTGAGCTTCAGCGCTTTGCAGCAGGCGGCGATTTCGTCTTTCAGCATACATCGACACCGCCTTTTAGAAAGGCTTCGTCGTATTCCTCTGCATTGAAGCGAAATGCTGTCAATTCCGGAATCCCTTCGGGAAGTTTTACCGGTTCTAGTTGTGGGATTATGCCTGTTATCCTGCTGTGGATGGCTATGAGGCTGTCTATATCCTGTACCCCGTAAAGGAGGGCCTCAGTTACAGCGTTCACAGCCTGTTCAAAGCTGCTTTTTGCACAAAGTGCTCTTCTTTTCACCTAAAGGCGAAAAGGGCACTACTGTCGAACAGCAGCTCCTCGGCCAACAGCGTCCTTTAACTCAAATCGGCCGCATCTTGAACGAGTTAGGGATTCAACATATCCCCGCCCGTTCCCCTCAGGCTAAAGGCCGCATCGAACGTTCCTTCCAGACCCTCCAGGAAAGGCTCGTTCTTGAGTTGCGCCTGGCAGGTGCTGCTACCCTCGATCAGGCTAATGCCGTCCTTAAAAACTTTGTCGTGCGCTATAACAAAAAGTTCGCCGTGCAACCCGCTGATCCGGTTTCCGCTTTCCGCCCCATCCCCTCCCACTTGCGCCTGGAGCATGTCTTCTGCTGGAAGGAACACAGGATGTTGAACCCCGGCTATACCATCCGCTTCGAGTGTAAGGCTTATAAGGTGTTAAATCCTAAAGGTGCGCCTGTTATCCCTCCGCGGTCGAGGTGCATAAGCTCCTTGATGGCCGCTTGTATGTAGGATGGAAGGGTAATATATACTCGTTAGTGCCGTTGGATGTTACCTCTTCTACTGAAACAAAGTATAAGGTTGAGCCTCGTGTTTCTGCCAATATTAATAAAAAGGCGGGCGCTTCTTCAGTTCGCAGGCCCGCTCAAGATCATCCATGGCGTAAACCATGGAAACCCCTCAGGCCTAATTATACCACTCCTACCCTGACAGATTCACAGACGAGTTTTACCTGACATTTTCATTGATGCTTGACATAGGGTGTGTACTGGTGAGCGATTTGCGCTGTTTGGCTCTTAGAGAGCCGATTTTTCGCAAGTCCTCTTGATAACGATGTTGTGTTTTCTAATTTTGTTGTACAGCGTTGCCCGGCATATTCCCAGCTCCCTGGCGGTGGCGGCTATGTTGAGCCACAGTGCTCAAGTTTAAACTTCCAGGTTTCGGTTGATCCGATAGTACCTGATTAAATGTGGTAAAATAGCATTCGATCAAAAATTTACTTGGAGAAGCAGTCGGGATGAGGCGCATTTATACTGGAAAGACAAAGGATGTCTGTGCCTTAGATGATGGAAATTATCTCTTAAAGTTTAAGGATGACGTTACTGGTGAGAATGGTGTGTTCGACCCCGGTGCAAATACGGTCGGTTTGACGATCGAGGGGGCGGGAAGGGCAGGATTGAGGCTGACGAAGCACTTTTTAGAAATATTAGAAGAGAAAGGGATACCCACTCACTACATTGATGCAAATGTGGAAGAGGCGACGATGACGGTTAAGCCGGCGGAGGTTTTCGGCAACGGGCTGGAAGTCATCTGTCGCTACAGAGCTGTGGGCAGTTTTCTGCGCCGTTACGGGATGTATGACAAAGAAGGGCAGCCCCTGGATGCTTTTGTGGAGTTCCCCCTCAAAGACGATTCCCGGCAGGACCCGCCCATAACCGAGGATGCCCTCGTTGTGCTGGGGATCATGTCTTCGGAGGAATACCGGGAAGTCAAAAACCTTGCCAGGAAAATCGGCGCTATAATCAAAGAAGAGCTGGCCAAGAAGGGCATCGAGCTTTATGATATCAAGTTCGAGTTCGGCAGGGTTGGCGAAGATAGGAAGATCGCTTTGATCGACGAGATCTCCGGAGGGAACATGCGGGCTTACAAGGACGGTAAATACATTGAACCACTGATGCTGGAAAAACTGATATTAGATGCCTGAAAAGGGTGCGAGAGATTGACAAGAGGCTGTCGGGGTTGAGGGGGGTTTCCTCTCAACCCTGTCTTTCTCTACCTCTCCGTTGGGTGTACTTCGTTTCCAGGAAGTTCAGACGTTCGGATTTAGACCGGGACGAGAAGGGCGAGTGATTTCCGAAGAGGAACTCCGAAGGGGAGCGCCTCTTATGGGAAGGTGCGTTTGCCTGCTTTAATCGTGGAGCTGGTCGCACCGGATCTGACGGCAGCTGGCAGTTGTTTTTGACGCCGGGGAAGATTACAATTATCGTATATATCAGGGTGAGGTAAAGAGCATGAGGAGAAAGAAGAAAGAGCGCAAGAAGCTCGCCAGAAAAAAGGGCACACTGGAGCCGGAGGCTATTCTCTCCTGTCTGCGGTCAGCCAGCAGGCCTTTGTCTTTAAGTGAAATTGTCGAGCAGTTGGGATGTGATCCGGGGGAGCTGCCTTTTGTGCTCCAGGAGATGGAAGAGCGGGGGCAGGTAATCCGGACGCGTAAGAACCGCTACGGAATTCCGGAGAAAATGAATCTCTTCGTCGGCACTATTCAGGGGCACCCGCGCGGGTATGCCTTTTTGATCCCCGATGACGGGAGGATGGAAGATATCTTTATTTCCAGAGAGAACCTGGGCGGGGCCATGCACAACGACAGGGTAATTGTGCGCCCTCTGGGTTTGAGCCTGCAGGGAAAGCACCTCGAGGGCGAAGTGATCAGGGTTATTGAGCGCGCTAACACCAGGGTCGTTGGGGTTTACGAAGAGGCCAACAGGCACTTTGGTTTTGTGGTGCCGGATGAGAAGAGGCTCGGGTGGGATATATTCGTTCCCCGGGCCAGGGCTAAGGGGGTTAAAACGGGGGATAAGGTTGTTGTGGAGATTACCTCCTGGCCAGGGCCGCGCCGGAACCCGGAGGGAAGGATTGTCGAGCGCCTGGGCGCCGTCGGGGAGCCCGGTATCGACATCCTCTCGATTGTGAAGAAGTACGGCCTTTCAGAGGAGTTCCCGCGCCGCGTGATGAAAGAGGCCGAAGCGATCCCCCTGGAAGTGACACCTGAAGACCGGGAGGGGCGCTGGGATCTGCGGGAGCTTCCGATGGTTACCATCGACGGTGAAGATGCCAAGGACCTTGATGACGCCGTTTCGCTGGAGAGGCTGCCGGACAACAACTACCGTTTGGGTGTGCATATCGCCGACGTTTCCTATTATGTGAAAGAAAACAGCGAACTGGATAAGGAAGCTTTCCGGCGGGGCACCAGCGTCTACCTGGTGGACCGGGTGATCCCCATGCTTCCGGCCAGGCTTTCAAACGGTATTTGCAGCCTGAATGCCGGTGAGGACAGGCTGGCCATTTCAGTGTTCATGGAGATCAATGCAGAGGGGAATGTGGTCCGCTACGAGATCGGCCCTTCGGTCATTCGGGTGGACGAAAGGATGACTTATACCAATGTGCGCCGAATCCTGGAGGAGGATGTTCCGGAGCTTTATCAGCGCTATTCCTCTTTCGTCAAGACATTTCAAGAGATGAAGGAGCTGTGCCTCATTCTCCGGCGAAGGCGGAGGCTGAGAGGAGCCCTGGACTTCGATTTTCCCGAGAGCAAGGTGACCTTGGACGAAGAGGGCCGTCCGGTTGACGTCCTGCTCATGGAGCAGTCAATCGCCAATCAGATCATCGAGGAGTTTATGCTGATCGCCAACGAAACGGTGGCCCGCCATCTTACAAAAATGGAGGTGCCGCTCCTCTACCGTGTCCACGAGGAGCCGAAAGCGGAGAAACTAAACGCCCTTAACGAGTTCCTGCACGGGTTCGGTTTTCATATCCCCTCTGCCAACGGGGTGCATCCCCGCTTTTTCCAGGAGATCCTGCATAAGGTGGAGGACCGGCCGGAGCGGCTGGTGGTGCAGACGGTGATGCTGCGCTCGCTGCAGCACGCCCGCTACGATCCCAAACCTTTAGGGCACTTCGGGCTGGCGGTGCGGTATTACACCCATTTTACTTCCCCGATCCGGCGCTATCCGGACCTGATCGTGCACAGAGTGCTCCGGGAGGTGCTGGCGCACGGGAAAATTCCCGCCAAGCGCAGGGAGAAACTGGAGCAGATGATGCCTGTTTATGCCGAGCAGACATCGGAGAGGGAGCTGATAGCTGAGGAAGCGGAGCGGGAAACGGTCGAACTGAAGCAGGTTGAGTATATCAGTCAGTTCCTGGGGGAGGTCTTCGATGGTATTGTGGTAAGCATTACCAGCTTCGGGATGTTCGTTGCCCTTCCCAACGGGATTGAAGGCCTGGTGCATGTGTCCACGATGACCGATGACTATTACCTTTTCAATGAAAAGAACTATACCCTGACCGGTGAGCACTCCGGGAAGACCTTCCGGATCGGTGACCGGGTTAAGGTACAGCTGGTTCGCGCCAGCGTTGAAAGCCGGGAGATCGATTTTGAGCTGGTGCCGCAGCCGCCGGGACAGGGCAGTTGAGCGTTGCTCTAGAAGAGGTAGGGGCAAGTTAATGATATAATCGAAGGTGCGGCGGCTTCTTCGGCGACGGGGTGTTCGTTTCCATGTCTCTCTTGCCCTGCCCGAACGGTTCGGACGGTTGGGTATGATTTGGGGCGGCAGCCGCTGCGATGAGCGTCGGTTTTCTCAGGAAAAGCATTGGCAGCGAGGTTGATGATGGTGAAGGAACGGGTGAAAGTCGTGGCCGAAAACAGGAAAGCCCGCCATGACTATTTTATAGAGGAAACCTATGAGGCGGGGATCGTCCTGGTGGGTACGGAGGTGAAATCGATCCGTGCCGGCAAGGTGAGCCTGCGGGACAGTTATGCCGAGGTGCTGAACGGGGAGGTTTTTCTCCAACAGATGCACATCAGCCCCTACGAGAAGGGTAACCGCTTTAACCACGACCCCAAACGGCCGCGCAAGCTTCTGCTGCACAAGCGGGAAATCAAGCGGCTGCTGGGTCGAACCATGCAGAAGGGCTACACCCTGATCCCCTTACGCCTTTATTTTAAAAACGGCTGGGTGAAGGTGGAGCTTGCCTTGGGGCGGGGCAAGAAGCTTTATGATAAGAGGGAGGATATCGCCAGGCGGGATGCTCAGAGAGAGATTGCCAGGGCATTGAGCGACCGCCAACGCTACCGGTGAACAGTTCCTGCTGTCGGCCTGCTCCGCAAAAGAGCAGGCATCTTGTAAAAATCAGGGGGTGTGTTATAATAAAGGTGGCAGAATCCCGTACCGGCAGGTACGGAGGAAGAAGATGTCGATTGGGGGCGTACTGGTTTCGACGGGGGAATTAGGAGCAAAGGTAGCGAGCCGGGGTTCCACCCGCCCGTAAAACGGTGGAAGAAAAATAACTGCCAACAACGAATACGCTCTGGCTGCTTAATTAAGCGGCCCGTCCACCCGGCCTCGCCTGCGGGCCGGTGATGGGCGTCACCCAGCAGGCTCACCCGCCGGGTCCCGGGCCCCGGGGGAGCGGCGGGAAACCTCACGGGGCTAGCCCGAAGAAAGCCTGCCGGCGGGCGTTCTGAGGGCGAAAGGAAAACACCGGCTGCGCTCGGAGAAACCTTTGTAGCCGTTCTTTCGGACAGGGGTTCGACTCCCCTCGCCTCCACCATCTTTTTAGGTAAATAAAGATGCCATGCGGCTAAACCCGCATGGCATAAGGCTTTTATGGAGGTAAAGACTCCCATTTTTTACACTTCAAAATCAGAGATGACATTGGGCTTTTTTGGCAATCTGGAGAGAATTGAACCCTCGTATACAGCTGAATAAGGATTTTCAATAAAATGAGCGGATGTGTTTTCAAATGAAAATGCATCCGCTTTTTTTGTGCCCTTTTTTAGATAAAAAATTTAAACGATTGGAGGAAATCAAATGTCAAACATCAAGCAAACCGTCAAGTTTTTCAGTCCACTGTCGATTACAACATACCCTTCTCATGAATACGGCGAGTGCGGCGCAGGTGATCTGCCTGAAGAATTATCTCCATCAGAGGCGGTGTATTACATGGATGAAATCCTTTCCGCTATCGAAAAAGAAAAGCTGCCCAGCGAAGGTGACCGTGGTCTGATGGTTTACTTCTACGATGACCAGGCACTATCTGAAAAAATCTATAGCCTCCACCCGACAGTTGAAGAATGGAACGGCAAGCTGTGGGGCGTAATGGTGGCAGAGGTTTATGGTGAGCTGACCGAAGCGGAAACAGACAAACTGCTCGATTTTGCCGTTGGTCAAATGTCTGACGGCTGGGGCGAGGGGTTCGAGCAGCGTCCCATCAAAACGGATGACGGTGAAATCTTCGTCAGCTTCTGGAACAGTGATCATTTCTTCATCAAACCGGAGCGGGAACTGAAACAGGAAAACGAACAAAACTTCAGCGAACAGACGATGGGAGGAATGTAACATGCCCAATCATATCACAAACATACTTACCGCATATGGTGATAAGGAAAAGGTCAGGGCAATGTTTGAAGCCATTAAGAACGATGAGATTGGAGCCGGCAGCATTGATTTCAATAAAATTGTACCGATGCCGGAACATATCTACAGGGGGAACCTGGGCAGGGAGGAGATTGAAAAGTACGGTGCTGAAAACTGCTGGTATGACTGGAGCATAAAAAACTGGGGAACGAAATGGAATAGCTATGGCTATGACGAACATACCGCAGACAATTTTGACGGCTGCACAGTAAAATTCTTAACCGCATGGAGCAGCGTTAGCGATCTGATGAAAAAGCTGTCCTCTATGTTTCCGGATATCCGTTTCGACTACAAATGGGCGGACGAGGACTTTGGGCATAACACCGGCAAGGCAGAGTATAAAAGCGGCAAAACCTTAAGCTGTTATATCCCGGCGGGCGGTTCTGCCGAAGCCCTTGAACTGGCGGCAAGCATACTCGATATAGACCTTGCCGAAGCAGGATATATCTACAATGAAAGCACCGGCGAATATGAATATGTGGAAGATGAGCCGGATGAAATTCCTAAGATGGGCGGTGTGTAGAAAGACATGCCGTCTATACATATATCGATAAGGCAAATGAGCATAAGGCGCTACCTGAAAAGGCGGCGTCTTATTTTGTTGCCGGAAAGGAGACTAAAACCTTGGACACAGATGTAAAACCACAACAGAAAAAAGAAAACAGCGACCACGGGCCGCCAAGAAAAATCTATACCGTCCCCCTTCCCAAAGACTTAAACCGGTGCAAAGGCTGTCCTTATCCCGGCGTCGGTTTTATCTGCTGGGACACGGACGGAACCTGCCTGCGCACCGAGATGGACCGGGCCGGCAGGCCGGGGAGGTGATGGATGATTGAACAGCATCATCAGTTGGGTCGGCGGGAAAAAGGCCTTGCGATCCCTTATCTACCAGCGGATGCCCAAGGAGTTTGGACGGTACGTTGAGGTCTTCGGCGGCGGTGGCTGGGTGCTGTTCGGAAAGCCGCCCGGTGCCGACATGGAGGTCTACAACGACTTCAACGCCGACCTTGCCAACCTGTTCCGCTGCGTCAAGGAGCGCCCTTTCGCCCTGCTCAAGGAGTTGAACTTCCTGCCCTTAAACGGCAGGGACGAATTCAACGTCCTGAAAAAATATCTTGAAAAGGAGGAATTCACCAGCGAATACCTGCGGGAGGAACTGGAGCTGGCCCAGCAAAACTTGAGCGGGCCGCAGTTCGAGGAAATCAAGGCCATCCTCATGGAGAACGCCGTCATGAATGACGTCAAGCGGGCCGCAGCTTTCTTCAAGCTCATCCGCTACAGCTACGGCAGCGGCTGCACTTCCTATGGCTGCCAGCCCTTCGACATCCGCAAAACCTTCCACCTCATCTGGTCGGGGAGCCGCAGGCTCAAAGACACGGTGATCGAGAACAAGGACTTCGAGGCGTTGATCCGTCAGTACGACAGGGACAACGCCTTTTTTTATTGTGACCCGCCGTACTTCGAAACAGAAGGTCACTACGCAGTGGAATTCCGCAGGGAGGATCACGCGCGGCTGCGGGACACGCTGGCCGGCTGCCAGGGCAAATGGCTGGTGTCCTACAACGACTGCGAATACATCCGGGAACTGTACAAGGACTATCAAATCGAAGCCGTCAGCCGCATCAACAACCTGGCCCAAAGATATGATAACGGCTGTGAATTCCCCGAAGTCCTCATCTCCAACTACGACACCTCGGAGCGCATGCGGGACATCCCCACGCAGATAGGATTGTTTGATCTGATGGACGACTTATACGACACGGAATAGCGGTCTGAAAAAGACCATGCGAAAAAAATTGAATACGCCCCAGTGATGGGGCGCCAAGGAGGAAACAGTTTATGAAAATGATTGAAATGCAAAGCATTGTGGACGGACAGGGCCAGCTCACTGTCCCCGCCCAGTTCCTGAAGGACATGGGACTGGTCCCCGGCGACACGGTGAAGCTCGCTTACATCAACAGTTCCACAGATTCCATCCACAACACCTATAAAGAATTTGTCTTGACACCGCACGGCGTCGCCGCTCTCAAGGACGATGAGGACGCGGAACTCACCTTGCCCCATGAACTGCTGGAGGCGGCGGAGATTCCCTTGGACAGCGACCTGGAGATCGTCTGCGCCAGGGGCACGGTCGTTATTTTGCAGGCCGATCTGCTGGATAGCCTGCCCGATGAGCTGCGGGAGCTGTTCGATGATCTCGGCATCCATCCCGACACCGTCCGGGAAGTCATGAGAAGCGGAGGTGTTTCGGATGGCCGGTAAAGGTATTTACAAGGTGCTGGACGACAAAGGCCGCGTCCTGATCCCCAGGCAGCTCCGCGCCGCCGCAGGGATGCAGCACGGCGACATTATAAAGCTGGCGGTGCAAAAAGGGGTCGTCACCGCCCAAAAGGTTGACCTCATCGAGGTGGGCGACCAGTCCCCGCAGGCGGTGGAGGCGTATGTGTTCTCCGCCGTCAAGACCATGGAAAAGCAAACCCTCCTCTCCCTCGCGGCGCGGCTCATTTCCCTCCTTGAAGAAAACAGCAAAGAGTAAGGAGGCTTTCACATGACGGTTAAAAACGCATTCACCCAGGAGGACTGCATCGAAACCGGGTATGCCATGTACATCGCGGGCAAGGTCGTCGTATTGAAGCCGTCCTCCCTGCCGCCGGAGCGCTGGGACGGCGCGCATCAACTGTACTTTTGCGAAGGTGGCAACGGCAGCAACCCCAACCCCATTGACCGTTCCATCTTCACGGTTTCCCTGGCCGACGGCGAGCGTGCGCGGTGGAACCGCGGCGACGTCCTTGGCATCCTGAAGCCGGAGCTTTTGCCCGACTCCGCCAGGCTGCACCTTTCGCAAATCCGGCCAAGAGGCGTTCTCGACCCGCGGGAGCATGAGCCGAGGTACAGCGGGTACAGCTTTCTGCCGGACGGCAGATACGCCTCGGGCGTGTGGCTCTGCAGCGAAAAGGAGGTCAAGGACTACATCGAGATGCAAAAGGAGTACCAGCACCGGGTAATGATCTGCGACCGCGACGGCTTCTGTGTGTTCGAGATGGTGCGGGGCGAGGTCATCTATCCATTACCGGAAACCATCGAGGCATTCCGCAAAGAGCAAGCGCGGGGCGGCATGAGCATGAACCTGTAAAGACGATGGAGTGTTGCAAGCATGGAACGGAGCCGGGGGACCCGAAGCGAGACCACGGCTTTTTGAATCCATAAAAAAACGAACAGAAAGGATTGAAAACCACATGAAACAGAAAGGCAGGAGAATCTGCGTCCTTGCCCTTGTTCTGTCCTTGCTGCTCTGCGGCAGCGCATACGCCGCGGCGGTCCTGTTCCCCGACATCAAGGGACATTGGGCGGAACAGACCATCATCGAGCTTGCGGAAAAAGGCGTGATCAAGGGCTACCCTGACGGAACGGTCAGGCCGGACGCCACCATCACCAGAGGTGAATTTATCGCCCTGCTGGCCAGGAATCACAAGGTGGACACGGCAGCAGCAGGGAGAGAGCCGCCCACCTTTGACGACATTGCCGGCCACTGGTCGGAGAAAAACATCGAGGCCCTTGTAGACCGGGGCATCCTCGACCCGGCGGATTATGGCGGCGGCTTAAAACCCGATGAACCGATTACCCGCATTGAAATCATCCGAATGCTGGTGCGGGCAATCGGCAAAGGGGAAGAAGCAAAACAGACCACGGACAACACCGGCTTTGCGGACGACAAGTCCATCAAAAGCTCCGACAAAGGCTATGTCAACATCGCAATCCGGTACGATCTGGTCAAAGGCTATCCCGACAACACCATCCGTCCGGAGGGCAAAACCACAAGAGCCGAAGCCTTTACATTGCTTGTGCGGCAGGATGAAGTACTGGAAAAAATCAGAAAAAAGGCAGAAAAGGAGGGCGAAAAGAAACCGCCCTCCGGCAGTTCGGGCGGAGGCTCCGCCAGTTATCCCAGGGCACAGGTTGCATTTGAACTGCCTGCCGCGGCGCACACCGATACAAGCATCACCGTAACGCCTGTCCTTAAATACGCCAAGACGCTCGCTTGGTCGCTCGCAAAAGAAGCCGCGGACGGCAGCGCGCAGCCCCTTGACCTTGCGGAAGCCGTGTCCGGTTCCCTGGATAAAGAGGGCGGCACCATTGTATTCAAGGAAAGCGGCAGCTATACATTGACCGCCTCCGCCACCAATTACGATGGCAAAACGACAAGCTGCTCACAGCATATCACGGTCTATCCGGTGGTGGGCATAGCCTTTGAGCTGCCGCAGCACACCCACACGGATAAAACAGTTTCTATCGAGGTGGCCACCACCGGGCTTGGAAATCTCGACATCGTGTGGTCAGCCACCAAAGACGGCGAGGCTGTGGCATGGGACACGGCTATCGACGGCGACCTCTCCAACGAAGGCGGTACAATCACCTTCAAGGAAAAAGGCGGCTATGGCATCACAGCCACCGTCACCGACGATACGGGGCGCAGCTTTAGCCATTCCTCCTCCATCACGGTCTATCCCGTGGCAAGCGTAGACTTCGAACTCCCCGAAAAAGCGCACACCGATACAACCATTGACCTCATCACAACCCTGTCTGAAATGGACGGCCTCTCTATCAATTGGGGTCTCACCCGAAACGGCGAGGTAGTAGCCATCGGCGATTACCTTGAGGGAGAATTGACGAACGCCGGCGGCGCAATCCGGTTCAAAGAAAAAGGTGTGTACGCTTTAACCGCAACGGTTACCGATGCCACCGGCAGAGAGTATGCAGCCACGTCGGAAACCACGGTGTATCCTGTTGGGGTAGCCGGTTTCTATCTGCCGGAAATAACCCACACGGACAAGGTTGTGACTGTAAAAGCCAGCTTTGAAAACATCGACGCCGCCACAGCGGTCTGGACGCTGACCAGGAACGGCGCACCGGTCACCCTTGGCGACTACGTTGAGGGAACATTGACCAGCAACGGCGGCAGCATCCGATTCAAGGATAAGGGCGAATATATCCTGGCCGCCGCCTTTACCGATCCGGCAGGCAGAACCTACGGCTACTCCTTGCCGGTCACCGTTTATCCCGTTCCAAGCCTTTCGTTTCAGCTTCCGGCCACAGCGCACACCGACAGTGATATCAAGGTAGATACCACATCCGCCGAGCTGGATGGACTGACGGTAGAGTGGCTGGTGGACAACACCTACGGCTTCCAGGATTGGGCCACCTATGTGGACGGCAAATTAGACAATGATGGGGGCACAATCCGCTTCAAGCACGCCGGTGTTTACGAGCTGGTAGCCAGAACGACAGACGCCGCCGGGCGGGTGTTCCTCTTTGAAAACGGGAGCAAGACCGAGGTGCATCCTGTGCTGAACATCCGGTTCAGCTTGCCGGAGGCAACCTATCCCGACCGGACAATCGACTTAAGGACCAGCGGCAATATAGGCGTCCTGCCGGTAGAATGGAGCGTATCCAAGGATGGAATAGCCGTACCCTTTGACGCCTGTGTGGAAGGCGCCCTCAACGCGCAGGGAGGAAAAATCCGTTTTACCCAAGCGGGTCAATATACCCTGACCGCTTCAATGACCGACGCCCTTGGCAGAACCTTCTCCTATACGGATTCTGTCGCGGTCTATCCCATACCTGAAATCCAGTTGGCATTGCCGCAGACCGCGTATGTGGGAGAAGCCGCCGCGGCGGCCGTCAGCGGAAGCGACTTGAAAAACCTCGCCGCCGCCTGGACCATATCGGCAAGCGGCGGCGACAGCAAGCCTTACACGGACTATGCCAGCGGAGATCTGTCCAATCTGGGCGGAAGCGTTACCTTTAAAACGAAGGGCGACTATGTGCTGACCGTCACTATGACGGACGAACTTGGCAGAGCCTTCTCCCAAAGCAAAGCCATTACCGTCTACCCCATACCGGAAATACAGCTAACGCTGCCGCAGGTTGGCTACGCGGGAGAAACCACTTCGGTGTCCGTGAGCGGAAATGATCTTGAAAACCTAAATGCTTCATGGACAATCTCAAAAGACGGCGGTGAGGCTAAAGCTTACACCGATTACGCTGGCGGCAGCCTGACCAACGAGGGCGGCAGCATTACCTTTAAAGCCAAAGGCAGTTATCTCCTCACTGTCACCATGACCGACACCCTGGGAAGGAGCTTTGCAAGAAGCGAGGCAATCACCATCTATCCCATACCGGAAATCCAGTTAAATCTCCCGCAGGTTGGCTATGTGGGAGAAGCGGCCTCCGTGTCGGTAAGCGGAAGCGAGCTTGACAACCTTACCGCCTCATGGTCTATTTCCAAAGACGGCGGCGACAGCAAACCGTACGCCGAGTACGCCGGCGGCAGCCTTTCCAACGTGGGCGGCAATATTGCCTTTAAAGCAAAAGGCGGCTATGTGCTGACTGTTACCCTGACCGACGCCCTGGGCAGAACCTTCTCCCAGAGCAAAGCCGTTGCCGTTTATCCCATACCCGACATGCAAATCAGCCTGCCGCAGCTGACATACAGCGGAGAAGCCCTTCCGGTCACAGTTTCGGGCAATGAACTGGCCGGACTTAACATGGTCTGGCGCATCTCGATAGACGGAGGCGCGTTGGCGCCTTACACCCAGTACGCCGCCGGAACCCTCGGCAATAGCGGTGGAGAGGTGCGGATCAGCACGGACAAGACCATCACGGTAAAGTTTACGGCTGTCACCAATGATGAAAACGGCCGCAGCTTTACGTTTGCTTCCAACACCGCGGCTATAAAACCTATTGCGCAAATCCCATTTAGTATTCCATCCTCCGTTCATGTCGGCACAAGCTTCACTGTTGCGATGGGGAACGTTTCCGGCCTGGAGGGCAAGAGCATCACATGGTCGCTGACCAAGAACGGCGGTGCGGCAAGCTATACCGGAACCCTCACCAACGGCGGGGGCGGCATATCCATCGGCGCCACCGGAACCTACACCCTGATGGCCAGCGTCACCAATGATGTGGGTAGGACGTTCACGCACTCCGAAAACATCACCGTCACCAACACCGCCCCGAACAAGCCGACCGCCAGCGCAACGGTGACTAGAACAGCCAAAGACGGGAAGCTGCTTGTCAACTTTGCCGTATCCGCCACCGACCCCGACGGGGACGCGGTGACCTATGAATACTCCGGCCAGAGCGCGGACGGCTACTACGCGGTTGGCTCTTACACCGTCAAGGTCAGGGCAAAGGACACCTATGGCCTGTATTCCGACTGGACGACAATCAGCTTTACCGTTGCCAACTCGGAGCCAAACACGCCGGTCATCACAAGGACGCCGGATGGAAACAGCGTACCGCCCGGCACGCCCGTCACCATCACCGCGTCTTCCACGGACCCGGATGGAGACGCCATCACCTACGTGTGGGAGGGCAGACCGGCTCAAACATCCACATATCCGCTGGGTAAAAATACTGTCCGTGTGAAAGCGGTGGACGCCGTCGGGGCGGAATCCCCCTGGACGGCCATCGTATTCTTTGTGGCCGATTCCACCAATGGCGGCGGCATGACCCTGACGGGTCCCGAATCCGTCATCCTGGAGGAAGGCATTGAGGGCGCGACCATCATCGAGTACACCTTCACAGTTCCCCCGGTCAGCGGCCACAGCGGAAGCGATTATGGCCGGGTGCGCGGCTACAACAAGAATACCCGCCAATGGGATCAACTGGACTACCAGACGACCACCAACGGCATCACCTTCAGTCGGACGCTGGCTCCAGGTGTCTATACCCAGTTGGAGTTCTACTACTATACCAACCATACCTGCATGTACAACAAGTCCAACATCACCTATTCGGTTAAGTATTACTTTGAATAGTGTGAACAGCGCGTTGATGAAAGGAGGGATCTCCAATGAACGGCGTCAGCATCAAAAACCACCGCGTCCTCTTCTACGGCAACACCGCGGGATACATCGAAAACGGCAGGGCAATCGTCGACCCCATGTTTCACTGCGAGGAATTAAAGGATTATCTCACAATGAAGCAGGGCCTGGAAATTGAGTGGACAAACGGCGTGTACGACCGGCTGGCCGGCGGCGGGCTTGATCCGGACGGCAACGCTCCGGTCCTGAAAAACTGCCGCATCCACCAGCTCAAGCCGGAAGTGGATGTCATGATGAAATTCATCGGCTACGATGAGCTGCTGGAGCGCTTCGGCGAGCCGAATCCGGACAACTACCGTGTAGTTTACGACGGTCAGATTGAAACCAATGACCTCGACGCCATCTATGAAAAATTCAACCTTGACCATCCGCCCGGCTATCAGGGCCATAGCCTTTCCATGTCGGACGTCATCGAGCTGTACGACCAAAACGGCAGCTCCTTCCACTACGTCGACCGCTTCGGCTTTAAGGAGATTGCGTTCCAGTCTCCCGAACAGGAGCAGCAATATGGCCAGACCATGGCCCTATAGCAAAGAGACAGCCGCGCGGCTGTCTCTTTGCGTCCAAAAACCAAACAGACAGGAGGGAAAATATTATGAAGAAAACGGAAAACACCCAGGTCGCCCCTTTGGAAAGCGCGGAGCAGCCCCTGCCCATGAAAGTGGATGTGAAGATCGGCTCCATCCGTCCGGAGGGCGCCATCCGCGCCATAGCCTCGGTCAACCTGAACGACTGCTTTGCCATCCGCAACGTTAAAATCATGGACGGCGGCAAGGGCCTGTTCGTGGCCATGCCCAGCTACAAGGCGGAGAACGGGGAATACAAGGACATCTGTTTTCCCGTGACCAAGGAATTCAGGCAGCAGCTCAACGACGCGGTCATCCTTGCCTATCAGCAGGCACTGAGCATGAGCCGGAACCAGACCCAGGGCGACCCCTCTTTCGCTTCTCCGGAGCAGACCCCCGGAATGCGGATGGGGTAAGCAAAGCAAGATCATGCCCCAATTATAGATTTACGGAGATGATGCCCATGAGCGAAGAAAAAAGCCTGTTATCCAAAGACGCCAACACCGGTCAAACCTCTTACCCGCGGCCTTCCGACGCAAAACTCCCGGAAAACTATACGATGCGCGACGGATTTTTAATCAAGGGCGGCACGCTTGTGTCCCTTGTAACTTCCGGAATTGTTGAGGCCGCGGCACGGGGCTTTCTCCATGTGGACGAAACGGAGGAATACAGAACCGGATAAAAATTTCACAGGTCGCATCCAGACACCGGAATGAATCACCGGTGTTTTTTTATTGCCTGCGCGGGGAGGTGGTAATTACGGAAGAATTGGAACTTGACCTGATCAGGGTTGTCCGCGATTCCAATCCTCTTTTCAAGTATCAACTGATTTACAAGGCCGGAAACGCCACGGGCATGGTGGGAGTGTACAGCTTTGATGAAGACTGGTACTACCTGTATAAAGAGGACAACGACAGGTACAAGGTAAAGAGGCGCAAAGACCTTGAAGGCATTCCGCCCGCCTTTACCTATAAACTGCCGCGAAGAAAGCAGAAAGAAAAACCGGCCGAACAAAAGCCCCCTGAGCAAAAAATTGCGGACGGGCCGTCTGTTTTGGAAGAAGCGCCGGAACAGGATTTCGGCATGCGGATGGGCGGCATGTAGAACCTGCCCGTTTTTCCTGTGGAAGATGTGCACGATACGGATTCACACGATGCAAATCCCCGCCATAGCGCGGAAATCTCAACGAAAATATGAATTTTGGAGGTAAATTGCCATGAGAAAAATTGCAACCAAGGTAAAGGATCAAATCACCGGCAAAGCATTGTTGGCAAAGGCTTTGCTGCGGTCTGAACGCGGTGAGAATTTTGTCGATTCGGCCATCCGCATATTAATCGCCGTGGTTATCGGCGCTCTTTTGTTGGCCGGACTGTATACCTTGTTCGGCGACACGGTGCTGCCCACCCTCAAACAGCGCATTCAGGAGATGTTCAACTATGGGGGCTGATTTCAGCGGTCTGGGTAATCCGCTATTTCTGCTCAAGGGCGGCATTTTTATCGTCCTGCTTTTGACCGCGTCCCTCATTGATGTCAGAAAGAGGATCATCCCCGACGCCATCTGCCTGGCAATCGCCCTGACGGGCTTTATCTGTTTTACGCCGGTGAAGCTGCTGGGCTGCCTTTCCGCCCTGCCGCTCCTGATTGCCGCCCTTGTTTGGGGCGGCATGGGCGGCGGCGACATCAAGCTGATGGCGGCGGCGGGCTTTGTCCTCGGCTTCAGGGGAGGTATGGCGGCCATGGTCATGGGACTTGCCGCCATGCTTCTTTTTTATGCCGGTTGCTTTATGGTGCAAAGGCTGCGCAAGAGGGACTGCCCCAGGGCGTTCCCCCTCGCGCCCTTTCTGTCCGCCGGCTGTATAGCCGCGTATTTCATATTCCAAGGAGGAATCACACTATGAGCTTTTTAAGAAACAGGACCGTTCTCGGCGTGATCTGCATCGCGCTGTCGCTTTTCATCTGCTTTGCGGTCACTCCGCTTTTCAATTCCGGCATTTCAAAAAAGACGGACATCGTCCGCGTCGCCAGGGACATCAAAGCCGGGGAGCAAATCACCAGGGACATGGTGAAAACCGTGGAGGTCGGCAGCTACAACCTGCCCGACAACGTGGTCAGAAGCCTTGACGCCGCCCTGGGCAAATATGCGGCGGCGGACATGGCGCCGGGCGACTATATCTTAAACACCAAGCTGACCGACTCGCCCGCGGCGGAAAACGCCTACCTGTACAATCTCACCGGGGAAAAGCAAGCCATGTCGGTCACCATCAAGAGCTTCAGCAACGGCCTGTCCGGCAAGCTGATCTCCGGCGACATCGTCTCGGTCATCGCGCCGGATTACAGGAAGATGGGAGCCACCGTCATTCCCCCGGAGCTGAAATATGTGGAGGTCATCGGCGTCACCGCCAGCAGCGGCTACGACACCGACACCAGCCATGGGTTGAAAAAAGAGGACGAAAAGCAGCTTCCGGCCACCGTCACCCTGCTGGTGTCTCCGGAGCAGTCCACCATCCTCGCCGGGCTGGAGGCGGACGGAAAGCTGCACCTGTCCCTGGTGTACCGGGGGAGCAAGGAAAATGCCGCGAAGTTTATCGAAGCCCAGGACAAGGCGCTTAAAACCCTGTATCCCGCTCCGGCGGGGGACGCAACGAAAGAAAACACCGGGGCCGCTCCGCCGACAGATAAATCCTCAACGGAAAGCGAGGGCGAATAACCATGCTCAACTTTATGAAAGGAAGTCTTTTTTCCAGAGACACCGGCAACCAGCCGGAGGGTCCGGCGGTGGAAAAGGATACGCAGGTGCTGGCCGTGTGGGGCAGCCCCGGATCGGGGAAAACAACCGTCAGCGTCAAGCTGGCCAAGCACCTGGCGGACAAAAAGCGCAATGTGGCGCTGCTCCTGTGCGATATGACCGCCCCCATGCTGCCCTGCGTCTGCCCGCCCTCCGACCTGGAATGCGAGAAGTCCCTGGGCAGCATCCTGGCGGCTGCCCATGTGACGGACACCCTCGTCAAACAGAACTGCGTCACCCACAAACGGTATCGCCATCTGCTCCTGATCGGCATGCTCAAGGGGGAGAATGTGTTCACCTATCCTCCCTATAGTGCCGAATTGGCAACAGAGCTGATCGACCATCTGCGGAATATCGCGCCCTATGTCATCATTGACTGCGGCAGCGCCATCGCAACAGATATCCTCTCCGCCGTTGCCTTGATGGAAGCAGACTCGGTGCTGCGGCTGGTGAACTGCGACCTGAAATCCGTCAGCTACCTGTCGAGCCAGCTTCCCCTTTTGCGGGACAACAAATGGGACGCCGACAAGCAGTACAGGGTGGCCAGCAACGTAAAGCCCCATGAGGCCAGCGAACACATCGAGCAGGTGCTGGGCAACGTGGCGTTCAAAATACCCCACTCCGGCGAGCTGGAGAGCCAGGCCCTGGCCGGGGATCTGTTCCGGGACCTGACGCTCAAGGAAAGCCGCGGTTTCCGCAAAGAGATTGAAAAAATCAGCAGGGAGGTGTTCGGCGTATGAGCAAAAAGCACCGGCAAAAAGGCCGTGAAAACCCGCAAATAAAGAATCCGGGCGCTCCCCTGGCGGAAGCGCCGCAAATTGTCCGGCCCGTGAACTTGGCCGGCAGCCGCAATTTGTTCTTTGCGCCCGACGACAGCTCCAGGGATTTTGGAAGTGTTTTGCGCGAGGTGCAGGAGTACATCTCTTCGAAGTATTCCACCCTCATTATTGACGGCGGCGGGGACGAAGTCAAAACCAATGTCAAGCGGTACATCGCCAAATACATCCAGGATGGGCGCATCGCCGTAAGCGGCATGACCGAGGAGCAGCTTGTGGACGCCCTCTATACCGAGATGGCCGAGTTTTCCTTCCTCACCAAATACATCTTCGGCACGGGCATCGAGGAAATCGACATCAACGCCTGGAACGACATCGAGGTCCAGTACGGCAACGGCTCCACGGTCAAATTGGACGAACACTTTGAGTCCCCCGAACACGCCGTCAACGTGATCCGGAGAATGCTCCACGTGTCGGGCATGGTGCTGGACAACGCTAGCCCCGCCATCTTGGGGCATCTTTCCAAGAACATTCGCATCGCCGTGCTGAAAACGCCCCTGGTGGACGAGGACGTGGGTGTTTGCGCTTCCATCCGGATTGTCAATCCGCAAAGTCTCAAAAAAGAGGATTTTATCAACGGCGGCACAGCGACGGCCGAGATGCTGGACTTCCTCGCAGAGTGCCTGCGCTATGGCATTTCGGTGTGCGTGGCCGGCGCTACTTCCTCTGGAAAGACCACCGTGGCAGGCTGGCTTTTGACCACCATACCGGACAGCAAGCGCATCTTTACCATAGAAAACGGCTCCCGCGAGCTGGCGCTGGTACGGAAAAGAGACGGCAAGATAGTAAACAGCGTCATCCATACCCTGACCCGCAGCAGCGAAAACGAGAAGCAGAACATCGACCAGGACATGCTGCTGGACATGGCGCTGCGCTTTAATCCCGAAGTCATCTGCGTGGGCGAGATGCGCTCGTCGGAAGCCTACGCCGCCCAGGAGGCGGCCAGAACCGGCCACACCGTGCTGACCACCATCCACTCCAACAGCTGCGAAGCCACCTGGCGCAGGATGGTCACCCTCTGCAAGCGCAAATACGACATGGCGGACGACACCCTCATGTCCCTTGTCACCGAGGCGTTTCCCATCGTGGTGTTTACCAAGCAGCTTGAGGATAAAAAGCGCCGGATGATGGAGATCATGGAATGCGAAATCCTGCCCGACGGACAGCGGAACTTCCGTACCCTGTTCCAGTTCCAGATTGCGGAAAACCGCGTGGAGGACGGCAAATTCATCATTAAGGGACAGCACCGGCAGGTTATGGGCATTTCCAC
The DNA here is from genome assembly GCF_000305935.1 of Thermacetogenium phaeum DSM 12270. Lineage (NCBI taxonomy): Bacteria > Bacillati > Bacillota > Clostridia > Thermoanaerobacterales > Thermoanaerobacteraceae > Thermacetogenium > Thermacetogenium phaeum. Next base: position 758,786 of record NC_018870.1, read on the forward strand.
AAGCCTGCAAAAGCGCTTCCTGGAAAACGGCATGCCCCAGGAGGTGCTGGCGCAAATCACGAAAGGAGGTCTGGCCGGATGATCACGCTTCAACTCATGGCCTGCGTCGGCCTGATTGCTGGCGCCTTTATTCTGCTTGGGCTGTCGCCCGCCGAATTCACCGGCGGCCTGTTCGCCTTTCTAACCAGGCGCTCCAGGGGTATCCGGGATGAGATCAATGAGGCCGTTAAGCGTAAAAAACCGTCCTTCCTGCGCCGGGAAATCCTGGAGGCCCAGGATATCCTCGCCCTCACCGGACGAAGCGGCCGCTTCCCGCTGATCTGTGCGTCTTCGCTTTTGTTGTTCGCCGCCGGCGCAAGTATCGCCATCCTTCTGCAAAACGTGTTCCTCATCCCCGTCCTGGCGCTGGGCCTGATGTTTTTACCCTTCTGGTATGTCAGGCTGACGGCGGCCCACTACAGGAAAAACATCGCGGCGGAGCTGGAAACGGCTTTGAGCATCATCACCACGGCCTATCTGCGCAATGAGGACATCCTGACGGCGGTGGAGGAAAACATTCACTACCTGAACCCGCCGGTGCGCGGCGTGTTCGCCCAATTCCTCACTCAAATCAAGCTCATCAACCCCGATGTGAACGCGGCGCTCAAAGCAATGAAGCCCCGGATCGAAAACGAGGTGTTCCACGAATGGTGCGACGCCATCGCCGCCTGCCAGTACGACCGGAGCCTCAAGACCACCCTGACGCCCATCGTCGGCAAGCTGTCGGACATGCGGATTGTCAACGCCGAGCTGGAATACCTGGTGTTTGAACCGCGCAAGGAATTCATCATCATGGTGATCCTGGTGATGGGCAACGTCCCCGTGATGTATTTCCTCAATAAAGGCTGGTATGACACGCTGATGCACACCGCCGTGGGGCAGCTCGTCCTGGCGGTCTGTGCGGCGGCCGTTTTCATCAGCGCGGCCATCGTCATCCGGCTGACCAAGCCCATTGAGTACAGGAGGTAGCGAAATATGCCGACATTACTGTTTTTATTCGCAGCCCTGCTCGCGGCGGGGCTGTTTTTGATCCTGGCCGACGCGCTGAAGCTGCCCACCCTCGGCGCGGCCAGGGCCATGCTCAGCACCGGCAGGCGGGACAAAAAGGCCGCAAAAACCATGGAAACGTGGCTCATGTCCCTTGCGGTCAGGCTCTCGAAACACATCCCCATGGATGAGTACAAAAAGAACCGCATGAATAACATTCTCAAGGCGGCGGGCATCGGCGTAACGCCGGAGGTCTACGCCGCATACGCCATGGTCAAGGCGGGGATGATCCTTCTTAGCGCCATTCCCTGCCTGCTCCTGCTTCCGCCGCTCTCGCCGGCGCTGGTGTTCCTGGCGGTGCTGGTCTACTTCAAGGAAACCCGAAAAGCGGACGAGCAGCTGCGGGAAAAGCGGGAGCGGATCGAAAGGGAACTGCCGAGGTTTGTGGCCACCGTCGAACAGACGCTGAAAAGCAGCCGCGACGTGCTGGCGATGATGGAGAACTACAAGAAAAACGCAGGGGAGGCCTTCGCCCGCGAGCTGGACATTGTGACGGCGGACATGCGCTCCTCCTCCTACGAGGCGGCCCTCACCCGGTTCGAGGCAAGGCTCAATTCCCCCATGCTCTCGGACGTAGTCAGGGGACTGATCGGCGTCCTGCGGGGGGACGACAGCGCCGTCTATTTCCAAATGCTGGCCCATGACTTCAAGGCCCTGGAGCTGCAGCGGCTCAAGGGCCAGGCGCAGAAGATACCGTCCAAAATCCGGGTGTTCTCTTTCATCATGCTGATGTGCTTTCTGTTCACCTATCTGGCGGTCATCGCCTATGAGATCGTAAAGTCTCTGAACGCCATGTTCTGAAGGTGGGCTTTAAATCTATACCAGGAAAGGAGAACGCAATGAAAAGGATTGAGAAAATAAAGGAGCTGTTTCGGGAAAAACTCGAACCCGGACAGGAGCAGGGGGTGCGGATGTGTTAACAAAGCTGCGCGATAGCCGCGGGGAAGGATACATCGATGTGGCTGTGCTGGTGCTCTGCACCATGCTGGTCGTTGCCCTGGCCGTCAAGGTGCTTCCTGTCTACATTGCCAAAAGCCAGCTGGACACCTTTGCCGCGGAGCTGTGCCGGGAGGCGGAGATCGCAGGCCGGGTGGGCAGTGAAACCAGCCTGCGGGAGCAGGTGCTGCGGGAAAAAACAGGACTTGATCCCGTCGTCACCTGGTCAAAGACAGGCAAAATCCAGCTCAACCAGGAATTCACGGTGACCGTTACCCTGCGGAGAGATATCGGCCTCTTTGGCGGTTTCGGCTCCTTTCCCATTACGCTGACGGCAAAAGCCACGGGGAAAAGCGAGGTGTACTGGAAGTGAAAATAAGGGAAATATATGGTATAATAAGGAATAAAAAGGGATCGTCATTCCCCCTGATTGTCGCCGTGGCCCTGGTTCTGGCGATGATTTTGTGCGGCGTATCCGAATACATGCGGCTGATGATGATTGCGCAGGGTGTTCGGGACGCGGTGCAGTCCGCTGTTGTTTCGACAGTGAACGACAACTATGACGACATCTATCACGGCGTGCGGGAGGGCTACGCCGGGGGCTACCAGCTAGTGGGCGCCTCCTGGGAGGACAGCGTCGACTACGGCGATATTTACGCGTATCTTGACAAAACTCTGGGCCTGCAAAAAAGCGGCGGGTACCATGTGAAGTATGCGGGCGAGAGTGTGGAATACAAGCTCTCCGGCCTGTCGGTGGACATCCGGAACGCGCCGCTGGCTCCCTCCGATCCCGCCGGCGTGCAGGGCTTCCTGGCCGACGCGGCGATCCGGCTGGAGGTTCCGGTATCCTTCGGAGGCAAGATACTGCCGCCCATGGGGATCAATCTCCGGGTGCGGGCAAAATATATGTCTGTATTTTGACTTTTTCGCAAATACGATAGACTTCCCGAAACTTCTGTGGTAGGGTGTGGACTATAAAGAGCTATCGAAAAACCGACAAGGAGGCAATTCTTATGAGGAATATACAGGACAAGACAAAGAAACGTCTGACCATCGCCGGGCTTGGCATTGTATGCGTGGCGCTGGTTATAGCGATATCCTCTCAATTTAAAACGGAAACGCCGCCGGACGGCGGGAACGCTCCGGCGTCCATCGCCACGGTCGAGGTCAACCCAAGCGCGGATATAGGCGGCAAGGCGGGAGAAAAAGAAGTGGTCGTCCCGGCCAGCGAGCCGACTGCGGCGCCAGCCGATAACACGGCGCCTCAGACCGACCAGCCGGTGCAAAACCTGCAGCCGGAAGTCACCAAACCGCCGGAGCCGACGGAAAGCCAGAAGACCGACCCGACCCGAAAACCGAGCGGGGAAAAGGTTGACAATGTGCAAGCTACGGACCACAACAATGTGCAGAAACCGGATGCCACGCAAACCGGTGAACCAAAGGGCGGCGAGAGAAAAGACGGCAAGGTTTATCTCCCCGGCTTCGGCTGGGTAACTGAAACAGGCGGCTCAGGCACAAAAGTAGACGGTGACGGTGATATCAACAAACAGGTTGGAACGATGGATTAGCCCCCGACAATAGAATAAAACATTCCAGGGAACGCGGCAGAAATGCCGCGTTTTTTGATGTTCAAGGAGGTCTCTATGAAACGTACACTCAGCATTTTTATTGTGCTGGTCCTGCTGCTGACCGCCCTGCTTCCCCTAACCGCCTATGCCGAGGGCGAAGGAAACATAGACAATGGAAGCGGCAGCATGGGCAGCGGCACCAGCGAAAACTTCTGGAATCCCGGCGACGAGGGAGTGCGGATCACGGTGGTCAGAGCCAGTGATCACGCGGTGGTTACCATTCCCGTTGATTTTACCAACAAGCATCCCGACAACATACAGGCGCACTTCGGAAAGGTGAGCAAAATATCCTACACAAATGGTTTTTCCCTGACGCCCAGCATGCAGCAGTATACCTATGTCAATCCGGCGCAAGCGGTTCCGAGAATTATCAGCTCCGGCAGCGGTAATGCCAACATTGATGATATAAAAAGATATTTCTGTTCGGAATATACACTGATGCGGATTGCCGATGTTACCGGTTTCAATTACGACACCCTTATCAACGGTGACTACAAAATACTGTTAGAGCCAGTTGCATATATGACCTTTCAAGGCGTAAGGATTGCTGTGACTGCAACAGAAGCTGCCCTTTATGACGAGCAGCTCGGCGGCGGTTTAAGAAGCAAAATGGCTTCTCTTTCACACCAAAATCTACCACTTGCCATGTTTCTGGAAACGCCTGATCTTGGCTATCCTGCGTGGTCGGGAAGCACCACATCAAAAGCTTCCAATGCGGATATAAAGTCCTCCCTTGGCCTTGGCATCATACGGTTCAGCGAGGCGGAGCCTCCCCAGGTGAGCGGTTATGACTACACCTACCGTGTCAACACACAGGTCATCACCTCGGTTACGGTCAGCGGAGGCCAGGCCGATCCCGACCATCCTGTGACGGCGCGCTTTACCATCGGCGGCCAAACCTACACGGTGAATAATATATATTATCCCGAAGGCGACAGCCAGCTTGTGTGGGTGCGCTGGACGACACCCTCCACGCCGCAGACCATGACCATCCATGTGTCCGTCACAGGCAGGGGCAGGGCGAGCCAGGGTACCATCACCGCCAATATTGTGGACCTGTCGGGACATGAGCCGCCAAACCCCGTCGCCAACGACCGCAACGACTCCTATACCCAACCGGCCGTTCCGAACAACCCGCAGAAAACCTCCGCCACATGGGGCGTCTGGCGTCCCTGGTGGCACGCGTATTGGGTGTGGCACTCCACCGACGAGGATTCGGGGTACTGGTGTGATCACGGCTGGTGGGAGTTCGACTGGAACACTTACACCGCAAGCCTTTCGGCCTCCATGAGCGTCGTTCCGGATGCAAAAAATCCTACTGCTTCGGGCAAAACCATGAAAAGCGGGTATGGGATCAACCAGACCGTCACTGCAAATGTCAGCACCAACCAATCCTCGGCGGTGACGGCCGCGCAGACCGCCGTCACCTATTTCCCCGAATTCCGGTATCAGTCCTACTGGCGCCTGCTGGAGAGGACCGGTGGCGGCCTCGGCACCCAGTTTGAGTTTGCCAGGAACAGATATTCAACCTATAACCGGCGCACCCACTTCACGCCCATCTGGATGCCGGACGGAAGCTATACCCCCTACACCTACCTGATGGACTGCTGGACGCCCCAGGGGATGCTCAGCATGAACCTCGCCGACTCGGTGACCATCAGCGGGAACCTCTGGAGCGACTGGCATATCGCTAAACTTAGATAAATGTTTATCCGAGTAGAATAACGATAAATGGCTAAACAGAGCCAGTATCATATAGTTCTACTCGGATAAGATTATACAAATCCAAGAGTGGCAACAATTAACTTATTGAAAAAGTTAAAATGGAAAATGGAGGATTTGTATGCATGCCAAAACAATGCTCGTAAAAGAAAGCTATCTTAATGAGGAACTGGAATCATTCTTAAATCACCTCCTCGGGTTGGGATATAGCGAAAATACCGTTCAAAACTATAGATGGATCGTAAACCAATTTGAACGGTTTCTGCTTGAAAATCATTACAGGAATTATTCAAATGAAATTGCGGATCAGTTCTTATCAACTGTGTCAGAATCAAGGAGATATACTGAAAATACAGTTAGAACGCTAAAGGGGATGTTGTATCGCTTTGATGCTTTTATGAGCGGCAGAGATTTAGCTTTGCGAAGTCCGCGTGTAGTTAGGAAATGTCCTATACAATTTGAGGGAGTATTCGCAGAATACTTGGAAGACTTGAGATTGCGCAGTTATCGGGAAAGAACAGTTGAAGATCATCGACTTAATATTTTGAAAGTGTTAAAGGAATTTGATGCGAGCGGAGTAAAAAACATTGCCCATATCGTACCTGCGAACATATACAATATATTTAATGGAATTCATCGCAAAAACAGCTTTTATTCAACATTACGGCAATTTCTCCGTTTTCTTTTTAAGAATAGAGTTCTCCATGACGATTATTCTGTTCTTGTCCCTTCAGTCAGGTACTCCAGCCCTGTACCATCAATTTATACGAAATCCGAAATTACGCAGCTATTGAAAGCTATTGACACAAGCACTAAAACGGGCAAACGCAATTACGCTATCGTTATGTTGGCATTGCGACTTGGGTTACGAACTGGAGACATTGTAAACCTGAAAATTTCGGATGTAAATTTTACGAACAAAGAAATCTGCTTTATCCAAGAAAAAACGCAGCTGCCTCAGCGTTTAGTACTTTTGCCTGAAATCGAGAAATCACTATTATCATACCTTTCAACTGCAAGACCTGACTGTGATTCGCCTAATATTTTCTTGTCGCTCCTCGCTCCTTATAGACCCTTAACTCCAAGTTTAATATGGGCGCACATACACACCCACATTGAAAGTGCGGGAATTATCATAGGTGAGCGTAAAAGCGGTGCCCATTCATTGCGGATGACGCTGGCAAGCGAATTAGTTGCTGAAAAAGTACCATATGATGTGGTCAGAAAAATACTTGGACACGATGATCCTGTTTCTATCAAGCACTATGTGAAATTTGATATTGAGTCTTTGCGTTCATGTGCGATTGAAATCCCTCCGGCAACAGGGAAACATGCCGCATATATGGAAACGCGGTTAGGAGGAAAATCCAATGATATATATATTTAAGAGCGCGTTTTCCTCCGAGATGGTCCAACATTTAACGTTGCTTCATAGTGCAGGGAAGTATATCTTTCAAATCCAGAGTTCCTTGACTGATTTGGATAAATACTTGGTGACGAATGGGTTCACAAGCAAGGTTTTGGACGCAAACACCATATCCGCATGGCTAAAAACACGGGATGTCAGCATGAAAACTAAAATCAAGAATCTGTCCCATGTCAAAGGCTTTGTCAAATATCTTGCTTCATTAAAAATCGAAGCAAGCTGCCCTGAGTTGCCAAAAATGCAGCAGGAATACGTCCCGTATGTGTTTTCTGATGCAGAGATTAAACGTATAGTATCGGCCGCTGATAACTTTGAGGCACGGAACTCATTGACGCGCTCGGTGTTGGTATTTCCGGTTCTTCTTCGCATACTATACGGCTGCGGACTGCGTTTGGGAGAGGGACGCTCATTGTGCTGGACAGATGCTGACCTCGAAAACGGTGTTCTTACAATCAGAGAAGCCAAAAACTTAAAGCAAAGATTTGTTCCTATGGACGATTCCCTGACTAATTTTCTGAAAGATTACAAAAAGATGACGCATAGCGACGGTATTTGCCGCGAATATCTTTTTGAAAGCGACCTTCATCCGGGTAAGCCCTTTAAAAATAATACATTTTACGAATGGTTCACAAGGGTGCTTAAAGTCGCAGACGTTAATTACGCAAAGCTAAATAACCGAAAACGCGGGCCTTGTCCTCATTGTTTAAGGCACTGTTTTACACTAAAGTCATTCTTGAAATCAGATAACGAGGGAAGGCGGTTCGAGGATACTGCCCCATTTTTAGCGGCCTATCTTGGACATGACAGCGCAAAAGAAACCGAAGCGTATTTGCGTTCCAACCATACGGTTTATGAGCAGTCACACCAAAGGGTAAACGCTGCAATAGGAAATTTGTTCCCGGAGGTGAGCTTTGATGAAAACTAATACGCTTCTAACGGTACTAACCGATTATTTCATGTCGTATTTACCGGATGTTAAAGGGTACAGTCAAAATACAATCACTTCATATCAGTATGCCTTTCAACTGTTATATGATTTTTTGCTTGAGGAAAAAGGACTGCCTCCCGAAAAAATAACATTTAAGAGCCTTTCCTCTGAAATAATTTCAAAATATTTGACATGGCTTGAAGTCAACCGCGGCTGTTCTCCCGCAACGCGCAATCTAAGGCGTACAGCTATTTCATCGTTCTCTAAATTCGCACTGAAGAAAAACTTAGGCGAAGCGCTGCAATTCCATTCAAGCGTCGCCGAAATACCGCCGAAAAACACGCATAAGAACACGGACATAAAATATTTTACCAAAGAAGAAATTGCCATTATTCTAAATATGCCGGATACTGGACGCGCTATTGGAAAAAGGGACGTAATGCTACTTAGTTTGCTTTATGCTAGCGGTGCGCGCGCGCAAGAATTATGCGATTTGACGCTTAATGATATTTACTTGGGGAAGGAAACAAATATCCGGCTTGTCGGTAAAGGTAACAAGGCGCGTTTGGTAACAATACCACAAAACTGCGCCGTAATGCTGAAAAACTACCTTGAAAGCAGAAATTTAGATTCTTCCAGCCCTAAAGACAGATTAAAGCATATTTTTTCAAGTCAAACCAACGAAAAAATGTCTATCTCTTGTGTTGAGGAGATTGTTAAAAAATATGTCATCAAATCAAAGAAGGCGTATCCTCAACTTTTTAAGAGGAAGACATATACTCCACATTCTTTTAGACATTCCATCGCAGTCCATATGCTTGAATGTGGGGAATCGCTCGTAGTCATTAAGGCTTTTTTAGGTCACACATCAATTATGACTACGACAATCTACGCCAATGTTACGCCAGAACTGGCGAACAAATATTTAAGGGAAAGGGGGCAGGCTTTGAATGACTTAGAGTTGCAGAATCAGTATGCCGACCACCCAACGGTCGGTATGCTGCCATTTTTAAGCAAACAGCATAGAGGTAGATAGTTAATTATTATCCGAGTAAAATTTTATGACAGCAGCTTTTATTCAGCCGTTTGTCATCGTTTTACTCGGATAAACATTTATCTCAGTTTAGCAAGGTTATCCGAGTTCTCGGATAACATTGCGCCGGTCAAGCCTTAAAAATACCATCAGAAAAAGAATGGACCGCAGGGCAAAAACAGCTTTGCGGTTTTTTCTTTTTCAGCAATAAAGGATGAAAGGTGGAAAAACCATGAAAAAAACCAAGAAGCTTCTGCTTGTCTTTTGCCTTATCCTTGTCCTGACAGGCATATTCTGCGTGACCGCCTATGCCGATCCCACCGGCGATGTGGCAGGGGCGATTGAAGGGACGTGGAAAGACGCGTCCGCGCAGATCAAAACCGTGGTCAACAAGGTGGTGTTCCCCGCCATCGACCTGATCCTGGCCGTGTTTTTCTTCGCCAAACTGGGGATGGCGTACTTCGACTACCGCAAACACGGGCAGTTTGAATGGGCGGCGCCGGCGATCCTGTTCGCAACCCTTGTGTTTATGTTAACGGCCCCCTTATACATCTGGAGCATCCTTGGCATGTGACAACTGTAAAATGATGCGCGGGAGCCTGTGTAAAAGCAGGCTCTCCGCTTTTCGGGAAAGGAGTGACACGCCCAATGTTTATATGGGATTTTGCCGCCGACCTTGTGCTGGGACAGATCATGGACTGGATATATGCGCAGATTGTTGGATTTCTCGGTGAGTTTTTCTCCATGATGGGCAACATGGGCGCCGAGTTGTTTGAGATGAGCTGGGTGCAGGCTGTCGTGCTGTTCTTCTCTTATCTCGCGTGGGCGCTTTATGTGACGGGGCTGGTGGTCTCCGCCTTCGAGTGCGCCATTGAATACCAGTCCGGACGCGGCAGCGTCAAAGACGCAGCTCTTAACGCCTTTAAGGGATTTATGGCGGTCGGACTGTTTACCGTTGTCCCGGTGGAGTTATACAAGCTGGCGATAACTCTGCAGGGCAGCTTTACATCGGGCATCACCGGTCTTGCCAACGGCGGGATCAGCGCCATGACGCTTGCCGCCCTCGCCAATGTCGGCGGCTTCGGATTCAACCCCATCATGGGGCTATTCTGCGTCATCCTCATGGGCTACGCGGTGATCAAGGTGTTCTTTGCCAATCTGAAACGCGGCGGCATTCTGCTGATCCAGATCGCCGTGGGGAGCCTGTACATGTTCAGCGTTCCCCGCGGCTACATTGACGGCTTCATAAGCTGGTGCAAGCAGGTGGTGGGCTTGTGCCTCACCGCGTTTTTGCAGTCCACCATTCTCATCGCGGGGCTCATGGTGTTCAACAGCAGCATGCTTTTAGGCCTCGGCCTGATGCTGGCGGCCTCGGAGGTGCCAAGGATCGCGGGGCAATTCGGGCTGGACACCTCCACCAGGGGCAATCTGATGAGCACCGTGTACGCCGCCCAAACAGCGTTCAACATGACAAGGACGGTGGTAAGGGCGGTGGCGGCGAAATGACGGATAAGAAGCTGGTCTATATTGCCTCGCCCTATGCCGGAGATATCGAATACAACACCCGGATGGCAATAAAATACTGCCGCTACGCCGCGGAACACGGCGTTATCCCTCTGGCTCCCCATTTGCTGATGCCGAGATTTCTCTGCGAAGCGAATCCGGAAGAACGGGAGCTGGGGATCAAAATGGGGCTGCAGCTCCTTGCCTTATGCTCCGAACTGTGGGTCTTCGGCGGCCGGATATCCGAGGGCATGCGGCGTGAGATCGCGGAGGCCGAAAGGCTCGGCGTCCCGATTAAACACATCGGCGAAATTGAAATGACGGGAGTGAAGGATATGAAAAAATACGGAATATGGGCGAAAAGAAGCGCGGCCTCCGTCTGCGGCGCGGCGGAAGCCTGGCTCAAGTCGGACGGAAAGCCCATGACTTTTGACACTTATGAGGAAGCGGCGGGCAAGGCCGAAGCGCTTATGAAGAATATCGGGACGGTCAACGTTTCCTATTATCCCAGGCCAATGGAACAGGAGCCGGAGGACGCGCCCGCTCCCAGCATGAGTATGAAATTATAAGGAGGGCTGAAAAGTGTATATTTACCCCGACAATTTGAAATCCAAGGCGGTGCTGTGGCTGTGGCAGCTCCGGGACATCGGCGTGATCGGTATCGGTTGCCTTATCTCTGTTTTCGCACTGGCGCAGCTTGGTTTTTTGCTTCCCATCGTGGCGACGGCTCTCTACGCCTTTTTGACCATTCGATTTGACGACACCAGCATCCTTGACTTTATCCGCTATGCCTGCGCCTTTTTCCTGACCGGGCAGCAGTTCTACGAATGGCGGCTGCAATCCGGCGACCATTGGGAACCGGACGGAAAGCGGGTGGGCAAATGAGCAGAAAAGAAAAAAAAGAGCAGAAGCAAAGGCAGGCCACGCGGCAGCTCATCAACACCAGAGCCATCACCGACTACAGCCTGCAGACCTACGGCCACGGCGAGCTGGTATATTTTATCATCAAGCCCAGCAACATTTCCGTATTGTCCGAAGCCAGCGTCTCGGCGCGGATCTACGCCTTGATGACCGTGCTGAAAGGCATGGCGGAGATTGAGATGTGCTGCCTGAATTCCCGTGAGAACTTTGAGGACAACAAGCGGTTCCTGAAAAGCCGCGCGGAACAGGAGGACAATCCGGCCGTCCGCAAGCTGCTGGAAGCGGACCTGACCTTCCTCGACCGCATCCAGGTGCAGATGGCGACCGCGAGGGAATTTCTCATCATCATCCGGCTGCGCGATGAAAAAGAGAGCGAGGTGTTCCCCTACTTAAACCGCATTGAGAAAACCCTGCGGGAGCAGGGCTTCTCTGTCAAGCGGGCCGGCAAAGAGGATATCAAGCGGCTGCTGGCGGTCTATTTCGAGCAAAACGTGACCACCGAGCGGTTTGAAGATTTTGACGGAGAGCGGTGGATCATTTTCGGAGACTGATGAACAAAAAACATGCATAAACCGCAGTGCAGCAAGGTCCAGGATATCCCGGTGTTGTTTGAATTAATAGTGAAAATATTGTATAATATAAAGGTAAGGTGGTGTTCATATGAGAGATCTGGAAAAACTGATAGATGAGGTAAACGGCTCAATGTCAATGGAAGGCATGCCGCTTACGAAGGATGATAAAGATAGAATCAGACGGTGTGCCGGGAATGATAAACTGGTTGAAAAAACCATAGCTGAGCTCGTTAAAAAGCACACGGCTGCCAGGAGCTATAGCCATGAGCAGCAACTATGAATACAGTTATGAGTGGGATCAAAGATATTGCTACCCTCATTCCAATGTTCTTATCAACAAGCTGGGCATCAGGGATGCTGAAAAGCTCCAGATAGCCGAAAGAGAAATAACTTCCTTGAGAATTGCCAATGCCAAAGTAAATGTTATAAAAGGCAATTTTGATCTGCTCCATTTACGACAGATTCACAAGTATATATTTGGCGATATCTACGAATGGGCGGGCGAAATCAGATGGGTGAACATCGCAAAAGGAAATATGTTTTGCAACTATGAGTTCATCGAACAAAACGCCGATCAGCTCTTCGCTAAGCTGAAAAAAGAAAATTACTTGAAAGATGCCTCCGCAGATGAAATTCCCATCCGTCTTGCGTATTATCTTGGTGAAATCAATGTCCTTCATCCATTCAGAGAAGGAAACGGCAGGGCGCAGAGGCTCTTTATCGAGTATTTGGCCGAAAATGCAGGCTATAGCGTAGACTTTTCCGAGGTGACCGACAAGCAAATGATTGAAGCAAGCGTGGCATCCTTCTCATGCGATTATACCAAAATGAATGAATTGTTCATCAAGATAACCAAGCCTCTGACAGAGAACAGCATCACTCAAATTTTCATGGGATAAAGACTAAAAAATATAGGGTCATTATTGCATAGAGAGCATTAGCTTTACCGGCTGATGCTCTTTTATATTATCATCATATATAAGCCGTTTGCTTTGTTGTGGAAATAGAGCAAGCGGCTTTTTTTCTGTTCAAATCCGGAAAAAATTAAATTTTCCGCTCATTAAGGAGATGATACCATATGCCCAAAAAAGTCCGTTCTCCCGCCGCAGCGCGGCAGGATGACATACGCGTGCAGGAATTCCTTGACATGATCGCGCCGTCGGTCGTCAAATTCTATACCGACCACTTCATTTGCGGCAATACCTACCGCTGCGTGTGGGCGCTTCGGGAGTATCCGACCGCCACGGAGGAACAGGCCATCCTCCGGCACCTGGGCGAGAAGGATGGCGTCACCCTGCGCATCTATACCCGCCATGTCACACCGGTGGAGGAAAGAAAAATCATATCAAACGCCGCCAATAAAAACCGCATGAAGCGAAGCAGCACCAACGACCTGCAGCAGACCGTCGCCGCCGAGAGCAACCTGCAGGACGTGGCCAATATCGTGGCTTCCATGCACCGGAACAAGGAGCCGCTGCTCCACGCCGCCGTATATATCGAACTGTCCGCCCACGACCCCGACCAGCTCAAGCTGCTGCAGACCGAGGTGCTGACAGAGCTCATACGGAACAAGCTCAATGTGGACCGGCTCCTGCTCCGCCAGAAGCAGGGATTTATTTGCGCAATGCCTTCCGGCTGGAACGTGTTCGGCGACCAGTTTGAGCGTGTGCTGCCTGCGTCGTCAGTGGCCAACCTCTATCCCTTCAACTACAGCGGCAAAACCGACGAGCGCGGGTTTTACCTCGGCAGGGACAAATTCGGCAGCAACATCCTTGTGGATTTCAACAAGCGGGCCGATGACAAGACCAACGCCAACATCCTGATCCTGGGCAATTCCGGCCAGGGCAAAAGCTATCTATTGAAACTTATCCTCACCAATCTGCGGGAGTCCGGCATGCATGTGCTGGCTTTAGACCCTGAGATGGAATACGAGGAACTGACGGTAAACCTCGGCGGCTGCTTCATAGACCTCATGTCCGGCGAATACATCATCAATGTGCTGGAGCCGAAAACATGGGATATATCCGGCGACCCCGGGGACACCGGTGCACCCCAGGCGTTCCGGCAGACATCCAAACTCAGCCAGCACATCAGCTTTCTCAAAGACTTTTTCCGCTGCTACAAGGACTTTGACGACCGGCAGATCGACACCATTGAGATCATGCTGGGCAAGCTCTACGACAAATGGGGCATCACCGACCGGAGCAATTTCGACCGGCTGAAGCCCGCGGATTACCCCATCCTGTCCGACCTGTACGAGCTGGTGGAGGCCGAGTACAAAGCCTTCGACGAGAGCCGCCGCCAGCTCTACACCGCCGACACGCTGCGGGAAATCTGCCTTGGACTCCACTCCCTGTGCAAGGGCGCGGAGTCCAATTTTTTCAACGGGCACACCAATATCACTGGCGGCAGCTTCGTGACCTTCGGCGTCAAGGGGCTGCTGCAGGCGTCGAAGAACATCCGCAACGCCCTGCTGTTCAACGTGCTGTCCTTTATGAGCAACGAGCTGCTGACTGCCGGAAACACGGCCGCCTCCATCGACGAGCTGTATTTATTCCTCACAAACCTGACGGCGATAGAGTACATCCGGAATTTCATGAAGCGTGTGAGAAAGAAGGACAGCGCCGTCATTCTCGCCTCGCAGAATCTTGAGGACTTCGACATCGAAGGCATCCGCGAATACACCAAGCCCCTGTTCTCCATACCTACGCACCAGTTCCTGTTCAACGCGGGCAACATCGACGCCAAATTCTATATCGAAAACCTTCAATTGGAGCAGAGCGAGTACAACCTGATCCGCTATCCGCAGCGCGGCGTGTGCCTCTACAAATGCGGCAACGAGCGGTACAACCTCATGGTGACCGCGCCGGAACACAAGGCAAGGCTCTTTGGAAAGGCGGGCGGCAGATGATGAGAAATATAGAGATCAAAAAAAGCATGGGCGGGATGCGAATGCCGTAGCGAGGGGGTGAAGGATTTTGGAGATGAAAGAACAGCGCTTCGGCATCGAAATCGAATTGACAGGACTGTCCCGCCTGCGCGCCGCCCAGGTCCTGGCGGAATACTTCGGCACGCCGGTTTCCAATGACGGGGGCTATTATGGCATCTATTCCGTCCTGGACGGCCAAAGCCGCCGGTGGAAGGTCATGAGCGACGGCAGCATCACTACAGAGAAAAAAGAAGGGCGGCGGATTGTTCCTGCCGACAGCACCTACAGCGTGGAACTGGTCAGCCCCATCTGCAGGTATGAGGATATCGAAACCATACAGGAAATCGTCCGCCAGCTCCGCACAGCCGGAGCCATCGCCAACGCAAGCTGCGGCATCCATGTCCACGTGGACGCCTCGCCCCACAACGCCAACACCCTGCGCAACATCACCAACATCATGGCCAGCAAGGAGGACTTGATCTACAAGGCGCTGCAGGTGAGCGTGGCACGGGAACGCCGCTACTGCAAAAAGGTGGAGCAGAGCTTTTTGGAGGAACTCAACCGCAAGAAGCCGAAAACCCTGGAGCAGGTCAGCCGGATCTGGTACAACGGTAACGACGGTAGGCATGAGCATTACCACAACAGCCGCTACCACTGTTTGAACCTCCACAGCGTGTTCCAGAAGGGCACGATTGAATTCAGGCTGTTCAACGGCACCACCCATGCCGGAAAGATCAAGGCATACATCCAGATCTGCCTTGCCATCAGCCATCAGGCACTGACACAGAGGTGCGCCAGCCGCATCAAAACCCAAAGCACCAATGAAAAATATACCTTCCGCACCTGGCTTCTGCGGCTAGGCCTTATCGGCGACGAATTCAAGACCGCCCGGCTTCATCTCCTGGAACATCTGGACGGCTGCATCGCGTGGAAAGACCCCGCCCAGGCGGAACGGCAAAAACAAAGGCTAAGGCAGAAAAAAGAAAAGGAACTGGCGCGGGCCGCCGGGGCCGTACAGGCGTCACAGGAACAAGATCAAACAGACATGGAACAGGCCGGGACTGAAGAAGGACCCGGCCTTTCCATGTCCATGTAGCAAGGAGGAATGAGAGAAAATGAAAAGCAAAACCCTATACATCGCCTACGGCAGCAACCTCAACCTGACGCAGATGGCCTGCCGCTGCCCCACCGCCAAAGTAGTCGGGACAAGCGAGCTTAAGGATTATGAGCTGCTGTTCAGAGGCAGCCGCCATAGCGCGGTGGCAACGGTGGAACCCTGCAAAGGCGGCTGTGTGCCTGTTCTTTTATGGACGCTGAAGGAAAAAGACCTGCAGGCTCTCGATCGCTACGAGGGATATCCCCACTTTTACCGCAAGAAAATCCTCAATGTGGAGCTGAAAGGCGGGATCGTTTCCGCCATGGCGTATATCATGAACGACGGGCATCCCTTCGGCGCGCCCTCGGATCACTACCTGAACACCATCCTGGAAGGCTATGAAAGCGCGGGCTTTGACACCGAGGTTCTGGAACAGGCGGTGGAAAAATCCATCCGGCTGGCCGAGGAACAGCAGCCGGAACAGGAGAACCTGTTTGGCCTGAAATGGTGGTGAGAGCATGGCTGATCCCGCAACCATCACCCTTGCGGTCAGGGCGGCCGTCGCCGCGGCAACCGACAAAAGGACATGGAAGGCTGCCGGCGTTCTTGTCGCCGCCATCCTGACGCCCTTTATCCTTATCGTCGTGATGATCGTGAGCCTGCTCTCGGCTGCGGCGGATCACAACAGCAACGCCATAGAATTGTGCTTCAACGGCGGCGCTATCTCTTCCCGGGTCCCCGCCGATTACGCCGCCCATATCCGGGAGATGCGCAACGGCTTTTCGGAGCTTGACGCCGCCATCGCCGACATATCTTCGCAGGTGGAGGATGGACAGCTTGACGCCACCCGCATAAAGGCGGTTTTTTATTCTCTGTTCTTCGGCGCTGAAAACTTGCGGATGGACGCCTCGGATTACCGGGCCTTCGCCGACTGCTTCGTGCGGTACGAAACCCGCGCCGAAAAGGATGAGGACGGCAACAAAACCGGTAAAACCTACACCGTGGCCGTGCCGCTTAAATCCCTGCCGGAGATCTACGCCAACCTCCAAACCACCCTGGGCAGGACAATCACCCATGAGGACCGGGCCAACGCCTCGGAGATTTACCACCGCATATTGTACGGCGGCGGCATCCCCACCTATGGGGAGGCGTTCAACGCCTGGTCAAACGGACTGCCTCTGTCCGACGCGCCCTTTGTCGGAGCCGACGGCTTCTGTTCTCCCCTGGGGGAAGGCTGGCGCGGCATGGTGACCTCGGAATTCGGGTACAGGACCGACCCATTCACTGGTCGGCACAAAGGACACTCCGGCATCGACCTGGCCGCGCCCCAAGGGACGCCAATCCGCGCTGCGCTGGACGGCACGGTGCTGTTTGCACGCTATAAGACCACGGGCTACGGCTATCATTTAGCCATCGACCACGGCGGCGGCTTTGTCACTTTCTACGCCCACTGCTCCAAAATCCTCGTCACCGAGGGTCAGGCGGTCAAGGCCGGCGACATCATCGCGGAGGTTGGCAGCACCGGAAGAAGCACCGGCCCGCACCTGCATTTTGAGGTGCGCATCAATGGAGAAATCCAAAATCCAAGAAGCTATCTGCCGTAGAAAGGAGGAAATGAGACATGAGAGAAACGGAACTTACGATACTGTTCCCCACGGAGAAGCTGGAGGCCCTCCGTTTTTTTATGCGCAAAAAAGAGCTGGACATCGAACGGGAGATGAAGGATTACCTTGAAAAAACCTATGAGAGGATCGTCCCCGTCCATGTCCGGGAGTATGTGGAAAGCAGGATCGGACAGGAGCCTGCCCAGGAACAGATGCCAGGACCGGAAGCCCAGGAACGGCAGACGGAACCGCAGCGCCAGCCAAGGCAGACCCGCCGCCAGCGTGAGCAGGCAGCAACCGAGGCGCCTTCCTCTCCGCAAGCTCAGACCGGGACGGAGGGACCTGCCGAGGAAGAAACCCAGGGCATGACCATGAGCATGTAAACAGCGGAAAGGAAAAAGGAGGTGTTAATTTTAATGATTAAGCTTGGTGTGGACAACGGAAACTACAACACCAAATCCTCGGAGGGGATGCTCTATGCCTCCGGATACACTGCAAGCGACAAGGAATTCATCACGCCGGATATGCAGCTCTTCTACGAGGGCAGATATTACGCCATCGGCGAGCGCCGCATGCGATTTCAGCAGGACAAGACCAGAGAGCCGGATACCTTTATGCTTACGCTGCCGGCAATCGCGGATGCGATGAAGCACGCGGGAACCACAAGCGCGGAAATCGCCCTTGGCGTGGGCCTGCCCATTGGCAGCTACGGGACGCAGAAGGAGGCATTTCGGCGATATTTTCTGCGTGACAATGTTTCGTTCTTGTTCGAGGGAACGTCTTACCGATGCCGCATCGCCGAGTGCAAGGTGTTCGCGCAGGGTCATGCGGCGCTGTGCCGGTATTATCCGCAGCTGAAGGATTACCGAAGCATCACGCTGGTGGATATCGGCGGGTATACGGTGGATATCCTCACACTCCATGACTTCCGGCTGGACAGATCGAGCTGCGCCAGCCTGCGCATGGGAACCATTACCCTCTACAGCCGGATTCAGGATACGCTCCAGCGCAATGACATCCTCCTGTCGGACGAACTTATCACCGACGCGATCCGCGGGGATATCCAGCACGCCGACAGCAAATTGATCCATGCTGTGGTGGAGCAGGCTGTGGTGGCTTACTGCAAGGAGCTGCTCAATGCGCTCCGGGAGCGCGGACTTGACCTGCGGCTCCCCACGGTGTTCGCGGGCGGTGGTGCGGAACTGCTCGAACTCATGCTGCGCAGGAGCGACATCAATACTGTGGCTGTGCTGAACCGGTTCGCCAATGCGGACGGCTACAAGCTCCTGATGGGGTGAGCCTATGTCCGGGCGAAAACGATATTATCTCTCCTTCGATATGGACAACCCAAGACATCGGGAAGCCGAGACACTGTTTGCGCGGCAGGCCAGCAGGCAGCGCACCGAGTATGTGGTTACCAGCATCCTGACGGCACATCAGACGGAAAGCCTGGAGCAGGTTGTCCGGCAGGCGGTCAGGGACGAGCTGCGAAATGCTGCGCCGCCACCGCAAACCACGCTGCCAGAGGAAACGGATGATGGTGTTCGGCTGTCCGATCTCCCCGGCAGCCTTATCCGTGCGCTGGAGGAATTGTAACCATGTTGGCTCATTTTCCTGCTGCCGTTATGACGGCGGGTCAGGAAAGTACACCAACATGGCTCACTTTTTCCTGCGATACAGAAATTTTGTAAAGGAGTGAACCTACTATGAGAAAATCAACCGTCCAAATCCAATACGACGCCGAGAAGCTTCGCGCCATCCGCCAGTACATGGGCAAAGAGGACACGGAGTTTCAGGCCGAGCTGGAGGATTTTCTCCAGAAGCTCTACGAAGAACACGTTCCCGCTCCCGTCCGGGAATACATTGAAAGCCGGAAGTTCCCGGAACCTGAAAGGCCTAACCGTCCCTCATGCCCCGCTCCATCGGCACCGGCGAAAAACAACAGCGCGGGCGGGAATGCGTAAATGCGGTTTGGACGCACTGTCGCCGCCTGTGTACCCCTGTGTCCGCTTTTTGCGGCGGGGGTGACATCATAACACCTGCGGGCAGAATAACGCCCCGTATCGGGGCTTTGTGAGCGGGAAAACAAAAAAGCGGACGCAGGCATGGAAGCTACCCTCCCTTTTGGGGGGTGAACCATGGGGTCGAAAACCTTGCAGGTTAAAGAGGGGTGGTCGCAGGCGACCTCCCCTCGAATCACATCAGCCCGCAATGCGGGCTGAAAGACTTTAAAGCAGGTGCACCTGAATAGGGCTGCGGTTACCTCGCGGGTGGTCGAAAATCCGGGTTTTTCCTGTATGCAAAGGCTTTTACAGGTACACCTCACAGGTGGTTGCCGAATATGTAAATGGAATCCAGACAAGGAACGGAGGTGGATTGAGAGTGGCAGAGGAGAATAAAAAGAGAATTCCCCTGTGGCTGTATCCCGAAACCATAAAAAAGGTAGATGAGCTTTTCCCGAAGGACAACTGCAAAAGCCGGAGCGAGTATATAGAAAAGGCCATTCACTTTTACAGCGGATATATCACATCCGGTGAAAACAACAAATATCTTCCCAGTGCAATCACTTCCACCCTTTCCGGCATCGTTGAAAGCTCCGAAAACCGTATTGCACGGCTGCTTTTCAAGCTGGCGGTGGAGATGTCCATGATGATGAATGTTCTTGCGTCTACCGTTGAGATCGATGAGACCCTGCTGCAAAAGCTCCGGGGAAAATGTATTAACGATGTAAAAAAGACCATCGGCTCCGTTACCTTTGAGGAAACAGTGAAATATCAAAAGGGTAAGTAAGGTGATATGCTATGCCCAGGATCATATTCAAGTGCCGGTACTTGAAAAATACACCCAAAGCGCATCTGGCCAATCTGGTAGAATATGTTGCTACCCGTGAGGGTGTTGAAAAAGTCTCCGACAGCTCTCACATTCTTCCTGCGACAAAAAACCAGCAGAAGTTGATTTCTGAAATCCTGAAAATGCTGCCGGATACTGCTGACCTATTCGAGTACGAGGACTATCTGAAAAATCCGACAAGGGAAAATGCATCGGAGTTTATCTCCATTGCCCTTGAAAACAGTCTTGACCTGATCGGTAAAAAGAAAAATTTTGTAGACTACATCGCCAATCGCCCGAGAGTTGAAAAACTCGGTAATCATGGACTCTTTACAGATGAGGGTGTACCTATTGTGCTTTCACAAGTAGCAGAAGAAGTGTCCAATCACACAGGAAATGTGTGGACAAATATTGTATCCCTCCGGCGCGAAGATGCGTCAAGGCTGGGATATGACAATGCAAAGTCGTGGCAGGATTTGATCCGGGCACAGCGGAACGTTATCGCGGAAAATATGAAGATCGCTCCGGAAAATTTGCGATGGTATGCTGCTTTTCACAATGAGAGCCATCACCCGCACATCCACCTGATTGCTTACTCCATCAATCCCAAAGAAGCCTATGTCACAAAGCAAGGGATAGAAAATATGCGGGGAAGTCTCGCACGGGAAATCTTCCGCCAGGACTTGATGCAGATTTATGAGAAGCAGACTGAACGACGCAATTCCCTGAATAGGCAGAGTCGTGAGGCCATGCAGGACATCATTACTCAGATTCGTTCAGGGATATGTGAAAATAAAAATATAGAGGAATTGATTGCCCGCCTTGCTGAAAAGCTCAAGCATACTTCCGGCAAGAAGCAATACGGTTATCTGAAGGCTCCCCTCAAGGAAGTCGTTAATCAGATTGTCGATGAGCTTGCAAAGGATGAAAGAGTAACAGAGCTTTACAGCAGCTGGTACGAAATGCGTAATGAAGTTTTAAGCACCTATGTTGACAAGCTGCCGCCGCCTCTTCCGCTTTCACAGCAGAAAGAATTCAAGAGCATTAAAAACATGGTGATTGCCGAAGCGTTAAATATCGGCAGTCACCATTTCACTTTTGAGCCGGACGAGGAACAGAATATATCAATAGAAGATGATGGTGATATTGCTGCTGCCACCACATATTTTGAGAAATCTGCAAAGCTCGGAAATGTCAACGCACAGTATATGCTCGGCAGGATTTATCTTGAATCGGACAGCGAGCATGAAAATGTAGAAAAGGCATTGCAGTGGCTGGGGAAAGCTGCGGACAACGGGAATGCTCTCGCACAGTATGCAATGGGGAAGCTGTACCTTACAGGAAACCATCTAGAGAAAGATGCCGTAAAGGCTGTGGAACTGTTGACCAAATCTGCAGAACAAGGCAATCAGTATGCGCAATATGCCCTCGGCAAACTGTATCTTTTGGGGCATGATGTCAGGCAGGATAAGGAAACAGCGTTGCATTGGCTGTCGGCAGCTGCAGCACAGGGAAATATCTATGCAAAGTATTTGCTGGAACGCATGGATTCCTTCAAAGACCCATCCATACTCCTTGCAGCAACACGCTTGATGCATCACTTGGGCAATATCTTTAGAGAGGAGTATCAGAAAGCTTTTGGCAATCCTCTCATCCAGGTTGACCGAAAGCTCCGCAAAAAACTCATGGAGAAAAAACTGGCGCAAGGTCACGCATATAACGACCATGCGCCGCATCAAAGCTATTAGGAGGAATTCCCATGAAGAAGAACTACCTAAAGAAAAAAGAAAAGCCCCCCGTCTCTTATATATTCTCAAGACTGAAGCCACCTGTGAAAAGGGTGGCTTATTTTCGCAGGTCGGGCAAGCGGAAACGCTGACAAAGGAGAATCGCTATGGCAGAATACGTACATTTTACCGATGAGCAGAAACAGCGTGCAAACTCCGTTGACCTTGTGGACTTTCTCAGACGGCAGGGAGAGCAGATCATACGCTCCGGCAGGGAGTGGCGGTGGAAGCGTCATGACAGCGTGACTATCCGGGGCAACCGGTGGTTCCGCCACAGCGCCGGGCAAGGCGGCCTGGCCATTGACTTTGTGCAGGAATTTTATGGGCTCTCATTCCCTGATGCGGTGACACTGCTGCTGGGCGGCGAACAGGGTACGGCGTTTAGACAAAGCGATAAAAAGGTCCCGGAAACAGAACGAAAAGAATTCATACTTCCGGAGGCCGCCGATAATATGCGCCGGGTATATGCCTACCTCTTGAAGCAGAGATATATTGACCGGGATGTCCTCACCCACTTTGTCAGAGAGAAAAAAATATATGAGGATAAGGAATATCACAATGCTGTTTTTGTAGGCTGTGATGAAAACGGTACTGCCCGGCATGCACATAAAAGGGGAACCTATTCCAACGCTGCTGGTTACCGTGGCAATGTGGAAGGCTCCGATCCAAAATACAGCTTCAATTACATCGGTACAAGTGATACCCTTTATGTGTTTGAAGCTCCCATCGACATGCTGTCATTTATCACCCTGCATAAAAACGGCTGGCAGCAGCACAGCTATGTAGCGCTGGACGGTGTGGCTGAACATGCCATGCTTCATGTGTTGTCAAAGAATATGTACCTTAAAAATGTGGTATTGTGCCTTGATCATGATCCTGCCGGTATAGAAGCTTCCGGGCGACTTGCAGGCATATTGCATGAGAAAGGATATACCAGCGTTTCATGTTTGCAGCCTGCATGCAAGGATTGGAATGAGGACCTGAAAGCACAGCATGGCATAACACCGATTCCGGCAAAACCGCATCCGAAGCTTGAAGCCTGCAAAGAGCTGTGCGGAGAGATTCGTTACTTGTGCGGACATATCAAATCCGTGAAAAATCCCCATGAAATGCTGATGGAGCACTATGAAAAAGCAGTGCTCCTCATGCAGTTATCCAGGTCAACCGATGGGCAAAAAGCTTTCTTGGTGGAACAACTGCTAAGCATGACGGTATATGCGCTGTTTGCAGTGATTGTGCAATACCGGCAGCTTGAAAAACCGATGAATTTTAAGCAACTGACCGATGAACTCTGTCGCAGCTATCATCCGCACCAGGACCGGGGAAAGCTGAAAACCAAAGCAGAGGATATCCAGCAGGATGTCAATGCCATTAATGCTCGGCTCAACACATTTGGAATCCGTACCCTTGAGGATAAGCAAAAATTGATCGCATCATATATGAGTCTTGCACTGAATTGTGTCAAGGCTTTAATTTTTATATGTCTTGAAGAGCAGGAACAGAGAATAGAAGCTCTGCAAAAGCAGAATGAAGAGAGATCCGATTATATGCAGGCTGTTTGCGAAGAATTTTTGCAGCCTGGTATTTAGCAATATTATAACTGCATATTTGAAGAAAGCCATGTGCAAATGAAAAAACATTGGTGCATGGCTTTCTTAATTTTGAAAGAAGGGGGAAACCAATGCAAGCATCACAGGTGGTTACTTTAATCATAGCTGCTGCAACTATGTTTGGAGTCATCGGTTTTATCGTTCTCTTGGCTCATTACTATACTTTGAATGGCATCAAGGCCAGGACTGTAGGTGACGGCCAGCATGGCACGGCAAGGTTTGCAACGAAGAATGAAATAAAGAAGACCTATGCTCATGTACCCTATGAGCCGGAACGGTGGCGCAAGGGCATCAACCTGCCCAAGGTGCAGGGTCTGGTTGTGGGATGCAAAACGGCTTCAGGGGTGGTCACCGCTCTTGTAGACCAGGGGGATGTGCATGCATTGATGATCGGTGCGGCGGGGGTCGGCAAAACTGCCAATTTCCTCTACCCCAATCTGGAATATGCCTGTGCGTCCGGGATGAGTTTTATCACCACTGACACCAAAGGCGACCTTTACAGGAATTATGGATGCATCGCCAAGGATTACTATGGCTATGATGTGTCCGTCATTGACCTGAGAAACCCCACCTGCAGCGACGGCAACAATATGCTGCACCTTGTGAACAAATATATGGATGAATACCTTGCCAATCCTGATAATCTCCCAGCAAAAGCCAGGGCGGAGAAATATGCAAAAATTATTGCCAAAACCATCGTCAACTCCGGGGGACTGGATGCAGGCTCCTACGGCCAGAATGCATTTTTCTATGATGCAGCCGAAGGCTTGCTGACCGCCGTCATTTTATTGGTGGCGGAATACTGTCCAAACGAAAAACGCCATATCATATCGGTCTTTAAGCTCATACAGGACTTGCTGGCTCCCTCTGGCGTAAAAGGCAAAAATCAGTTCCAGCTGCTTATTGAAAAGCTCCCGTCAGAGCATAAGGCAAGATGGTTTGCGGGAGCGGCATTAAACACTGCGGAGCAGGCCATGCAAAGCGTCCTGTCGACAGCCCTTTCCCGGTTGAATGCATTCCTGGACTCAGAACTGGAACAGATACTGTGCTTTGACACTGCCATTGATGCGGAGCGTTTTTGCAAAAGAAAGTCTGCCATCTTTCTCGTCATGCCGGAAGAAGACAACACAAAATATTTTCTAATCTCCCTCATTGTCCAGCAGCTCTACCGGGAGATACTGTCGGTGGCCGATGAGCAGGGAGGAAGGCTTCAAAACCGTGTCATGATGTACCTGGACGAGATCGGCACCATACCTAAAATTGAATGTGCGGAGATGATGTTTTCCGCTTCCCGTTCCCGCCGTGTTTCCATCGTGGCCATCATACAGAGCTTTGCGCAGCTTGAAAAGAACTATGGCAAGGAAGGGGCTGCCATCATCATCGACAACTGCCAGGATACCATCTTCGGGGGTTTTGCTCCTAACTCGGAGTCAGCGGAGATACTTTCCAGAAGCCTCGGTAATAAGACGGTTTTATCAGGTTCGGTCACCCGGGGGAAGCATGATCCGTCCCAATCCCTGCAAATGATCCAGCGTCCCCTGATGACTCCTGATGAATTAAAGACCCTGCCCAAAGGCAGCTTCATTGTCGCAAAGACCGGAGCCTGCCCTATGAAAACCAGTTTAAAGCTGTTCATTGAATGGGGTATCCGGTTTGAAAAGGTGTATGAGCTGCAGGAAAAATCCGTCCGCAAGGTGGCCTATGCTGATAAAAAAGAACTTGAAGAGGAAATCGTCAAAAGGCACATATCATATGAGGATATAGAAGAACAGGAATCATACTCCACATCAGCTCAAGGCGGCATGTCTCTTGCACCTGCTGAAGAGATTCAGGTGAAAGCATTGAAGTCCAGGCTGCAAACAAAGATAAAAGCACAGCAGCTAATGGAGCCGCCGCTGCGTACAGATTAGGAGGTGTTTGATGGGCTATTTTGAATCACTTTATGCATCGGAGCTTCCCCATAGAGCTGTAGCCGTCTACATGTACCTTCGTGACAGGGCGGACAAGGATGGCAAATGCTATCCGGCGATCGGTACCATCGCCGCAGAACTGAAGCTGTCACGGAGCACAGTAAAAAGAGCCATCGCAGACCTTGAAAAGAGCGGTTACCTTCGCAAGGAGCAGCGGTGGCGTGAGAATGGGGGCAAGAGCAGCAACATATATTTTTTAAAATCAGGGATGGGGTAACTCTGAAAAACCTTATTTTACACTAAGGGGGCAGTCTGTTTATTTGGTGAACTGTGGTACGGTTCACCGTGAGCTATGCAGTGAACTCCCCACTCTAAGAAATATTCAACATCAGACAAAGAAACAAAATAGTTTTATTGATAAATAGCATGAAAGGTGAAGATAGGATGAATTTAGAAAAATCAAGGAATGCGGAATACAAAAAGAGTGCAGCTTTATTGTCTCTGCTGGTTGGATTGGATGCTGATGCGGAAGAAAAGATTTATAGATGCTTTCAAAACATGGGAATAGATGACTTTTTTCTAAAGTAAATTATGAAGTGATTGCGCATTAGGCGAAACGGCAGTAGAAGAAAACCGGGATAGTTATCAATTCACTCACTTATTTTAGATCGGAGATGGGGTGTGCAGTATCTATCAAAAGAAAGCCCATCACTTGAAAACGATTGCGGCAAGAGTTGGAGAGTGTCTGGAAGGATATGGGCATGTTCCCGTGGACGAGGAAGAAAACATTAGAATTTTATGGTATAATAAAGAAAAATGTAAAAATGAAAGGATGGTAATTTATGAAGGGCTTAAAAGGGACTAAAACTGCTGAAAATCTTTTAAAGGCGTTTGCCGGGGAGTCCCAGGCACGCAACCGCTACACCTATTATGCGTCGGTAGCTGACAAGGAAGGCTACAAGCAAATAAAAAATATTTTTATTGAAACAGCCGATAATGAAAAGGAGCACGCCAAAAGGTTTTATAAATTCCTGCTTGAGGGGTTCCAAGATGAACTGTCGGCAACAATAGAAATAAATGCAGCTTACCCGGTGGCACAGGGAACCACCCTTGATAATCTGAAAGCAGCAGCAAGTGGCGAAAATGAGGAGTGGGCAGACCTTTATCCGGCATTTGCGAAGGTAGCCGAGGAAGAAGGCTACCCTGAAATTGCTGAAGCCTTCAAAATGATTGCCTCTGCTGAAAAAAGGCATGAGACAAGGTTTAACAAGCTTGCAGCGAACATAGAAAATGGCAAAGTTTTCAAAAAGGATGAAAAAGTTTTGTGGAAATGCGGAAATTGCGGCTATGTACATGAAGGCACAGAAGCGCCGGAGAAATGTCCTGCATGTGTTCATCCACAGGCATTTTTTGAGTTGTTTGTAGAGAACTATTAATAATATCAAAATATCAAAGAATCAAGTATAAAATGAAAGGGGATAACAAGATGAAAGCACCTGTAGCTTTTTACAAATGTGAGATATGTGGAAACCTCGTAGGTTTGATAAAGCGTGGAGGTGGCCAGCTTGTTTGTTGTGGCAAACCTATGACAGAGCTGAAGGCAAACACTACCGAAGCGTCCTTTGAAAAGCATATTCCTGTTGCAACAAGGGATAATGGGAAGATAACCGTCCAGGTCGGGTCAGTCCTCCATCCCATGACAGAAGAGCACTATATAGAATGGATTGCTGTAGTTAGTGACGATGGGACTGAAAGGATTTCACTGTCTCCAACGGACGAGCCTAAAGCCGTATTCTGTGATAAGAAAAATGCGGAAGTATACGCTTACTGCAACCTTCATGGTTTATGGAAAGCAGAAGTAAAATAGACTCAAGGAATAAAAAATAATCACCGTCACAGCCCTTCTACTTTGCGCTCATAAAGCCTTGCACAGCAAGGCTTTATGAGTTTATGGGGATAGTTGGAGATATTTCCTTGGATGGGGAGAACACCAATTGAAAATTTTCTTCGATTTGAAGGGAATACTTGCTATTATTCGTAGTTTCGAATATAATATATTTTGTATGATTATAACTTTTAAGAGATATGTCAATGGGATATATCGGTTAAAACAGAATGCAAATGCCTAGCTGTAAGTTGAATCAGAACGGTTTGCGATTAGGTGGGGGGCTTTCGGTAGAAATGTCAAAGGGTAAGATGGAGAAGCCATTCAGGACTATGAATAGATATATGGAACAAATGGATAGAATCAGTTGGATGACAGGAATAGCATCAAGGATTAATACAGCAACCATGTTTGAGACGCCTATTAGTAGGTTGCTTCAACAGCAAGACTATATTACCAATCTTTTTAAAGGTACAGAATTTGCTTCTGCATTTTCATATGCAGAGAAAATGGACAAACTCTTTCCGTGCATAGAAAAGCTTGTATTGCCTAATGCTGCAGTTTTTCCTGAAGCACAAAGAGCTTTAGATATTGTCAATACGCCTGCAATCAGAGAGGCAATTCTTTATGCAAATAGGATTGAAGGTATTATGCCTAAGCGTTTAGGCAGTATGTTTGAGAATTCTATAGCAATCCTTGAGAGGATTAATTTTAATAACAGCTGGCTGTCGTCCATTATAGATTCATTAAATACTTATCAAAACCTTTTCCAAAACATAATAAATACCACTGCTTATAACAATTTGTTAGGGAACTTATTTCCTGAAGACGAGTATTCTCAGATATTCAACAATTTTGATAGTGAAATTGACGAGGTATCTTTAACCTCTATCGAAGAGGAAGAGCTTGCAAATGATATTACAGAGATTTATTCTTCTCCAAACTGGCAGCAACGGCTAAATGCAGCAATAATAAAATGGCAGGAAAAAAATCCTATAGTTATGCGGGTTTTACAAGCAATTGTTACGTTAATTACCATAATAAGTGCAATAGTAACGATAGCCGGTTTTGTGCATCAGGCTACCGTCGTTTCAGATAAAGCAGCAATAAGAGAAGAACCTTCTAAAACAGCTCCAATTGTATATACCGTTACAAAAAATGAAATCGTCACGATTATTAGTGAAGAACGGTACTGGTACCAGGTCGAATATGTACCTCTAAAAGTTGAGGATGAAGATAAAAAAATTGTCTACAAGGGATATATTGCTAAACGGACAACAGAGAAAACTATTGAAACCAAGTCTACCAGTGCTGCTGAAGATGATGCTTTGAATAAACAATAAGAAGTACGATTCTTCTTAAAAGAATGACACAACCATTAAATGCAGTAACAGAATAATTAATGGATGGCAAGAAGGAGGGGGTGTTTACTTGAAGCATATGAATTCTCTAATAAGATGCATACTGGATTTTTACAATCTCCAAAGTTTAGAAAATCCAGTAGTTCTTCAGCGCATGAAAGAGGGCAATAGCGAGGAATGGATAATGGACAGGTTGGAGCGGGCCATCTTAAATGATTGTGATAAAGAGGCTAAAGCTATACATTCACGTTATGCCATATGGGGAGAAGATATCCGCAGTTTAACCTTGAAGGCAAGGAATGAGATGAGACAAGGAAACTGTGAGCGTGCGGGAAAATTACTTAATATAGTGATCAACAGTATGGGTGCATTTATAGACGCACAAGTCATGCTCAGCAATAAGTCGGAAAATATAAGTTTTATAGAACCTGCTGAAATATTGGAATCTTATATGGAAGCATTGAAATCAAATAATTTTAAAGAAAGTGCTGAAATAGATAGTGTGGTTAAAAGGATGGGGGAGCTGATTAAAGATAAACCATTATTTTATGGGATTGAGGATTAAGAAATTGCTGGAGCCTAGAAAACTACATTTCGATGAGGGATGAGAAATGGATTATATTACTGCGAAAGAAGCAGCTGAAAAATGGGGCATATCCCAACGGCGGGTGCAGGTTCTGTGTGAACAGGGCAGAGTTGACGGAGCCAAGCGCCTTGGCTGGGTCTGGGCAATTCCTAAAGATGCCCCAAAACCAGCAGATGCAAGGTTTAAAAGAGAAGATAGAGAAGAAACCATGATTCATGCAAAAGAAGATAGCTACCAGAACAGGAGGGGTTAGGCAATGAGCGAAAAACTGCAACGCTTTACTAAACTTTTAAGGGACATGTTTGAGTTGGAGAAATCAGATCTTGACTTTGGCATATACCGCATCATGAATATCCGCAAAAACGAGATCAATAACTTCATTGAAAATACTCTTGCCAGTGAAGTTAATTCCATACTATCGAAATATGCTACCGACAACAGCCAGGTAAGAAAGCGTATTGAAGAAATTGAGAAGCAGTGTGAAAGCGTAGGGGTTAAGGTAGAGGACAGCAAGCTGAGAGAAGAATATGCCGAATATAAGGCGTTGCTTGCCTCCGGCACAGCAGTTGCCGAGTTGGAAAGCGATGTTTATTCAGCTTTGTATAACTTTTTCAGCCGTTACTATGATGAGGGAGATTTTATAAGCAAACGCCGCTATAAAGAAGGGGTTTATGCTATTCCCTATGAGGGGGAAGAAGTAAAACTTTATTGGGCCAACCATGACCAATACTATATCAAAACCAGCGAAAACTTCAGGGATTATTCCTTTAAGGTAGATGTACAGGGAGAAAAGTATACGATTCATTTTAAGCTGGTTGACGCCAATACCGAGCAAAATAACAACAAAGAAAGTGATGACAAAAAGCGCGAATTTATTCTGCTTGATGAAAACTATCTGGAAGCGGAGGGTAATGAACTCACAATAAAATTTGAATATCGTGTTCCTGCAAGTGAGCAGGATAGCGTAAACAAGGTTAAAGATAATTCTAAATTAAATAAATCCGCCGTTGATAAAATTAAAGGCGCCATTTCAGAAAATGCCGATTTAAAGCGCTTTGTCTGGGCTATAAACATGCCTGCTCCAACAGACAAAAATAAGACCCGGACAATTCTGGAAAAGCACCTGGAAACCTATGTTGCCAAGAACACCTTCGATTATTTTATCCACAAAGATTTGCGCGGTTTCTTGAACAGGGAATTGGATTTTTACATAAAAGCCGAGATAATGCACCTAGACGACCTGGACACCGACAATGAAGTGAAAGTAAATACCTACCTTGCCAAGGTGAAGGCCATTAAAAAAGTAGGTCGCACCATTATTGACTTTTTGGCGCAAATAGAGGACTTTCAGAAAAAGCTGTGGCTCAAGAAAAAGTTTGTGGTTGAGACAAACTGGTGTATCACCCTTGATAAAATTGACGAGAGTTTCTATCCTGAAATAGCTGCCAATGATGCCCAACGGCAGGAATGGGTGGAACTGTATGCCATTGATGAGATTGCCGGAGACTTGATGACAGTGGCCTATTCTAATCCGCTGACCGTAGATTTTTTAAAACAGAATAAAAACCTTGTGCTGGATACAAAGCATTTTACAGCGGAATTCAAGGAGCGGCTGATTGCAAGCATAGGCAATTTAGATGAGGAGACAAACGGTCTGTTAATACACAGTGAGAATTTTCAGGCATTGAATTTGCTGCGCGAGCGGTATCAGAAACAGGTTAAATGCATTTACATAGATCCTCCCTACAATGCCAAATCCAGTGAAATTCTCTATAAAAATAATTATAAACATTCTTCCTGGGTGAGCTTAATCGAAAATAGAGTCACACTGTCCAAATCGTTAATAAATAAAAATTCGGTGTATATAGCGGCTATTGACGAAGTCGAAAATGAAAAACTCGGTTTTCTTCTTGATGATACTCTTTCCTCATTTGATGGTAAAACTGTAGTCTCGGTTGTAATAAATCCATCAGGACAACAAGGAAAAAACTTTTCCACAACCCATGAATATGTATATTTTTATTACTCCGACACTGACGGAATGCTCGCCAAGGAATTCCGGGACGATGATCATGCGGATGTTAGAGGTTTTATGAACGGGGCAAAAGGAGAAGGTGGCAATTATCTTCGTGAAAGTGGCAAGAACTGTTTTTACCCAATTTACGTTAAGGACAACTTAATTATTGGCTTTGGCGATGTTTGTGATCATGATTATCATCCGGGATCTGCAAATGTACTCTGTGATGATGGGACTATTGCAGTGTATCCGGTTGATGCGGATGGTACAGAAAGAAAATGGTTATTTGAACGGGGTACTGTTGAAGAAATAAAAAACGAACTAAGCGTAAAGTATAATAAAAACAGAGATGAATTAGAAATTATCCGGACTAAAAAATTAATTAACTTTAAGACTGTATGGCATGATTCAAAATATAGCGCAAAAGAACATGGCACTAATTTATTAAATAAACTGTTCGGAAAAAATCCATTTTCTTATCCCAAATCGATTCATGCGGTTAGAGATTGTATATATATAGCTACCCATTTGGATAAAAGCGCAATTGTATTGGATTATTTTGCCGGCTCCGGCACAACAGGTCATGCAGTAATAAACCTCAACCGCGAAGACGGAGGCAATCGTAAGTATATTCTTGTGGAAATGGGCAATTATTTCAACACAGTTACCAAGCCGAGGATTAAAAAGGTTATCTACGCTAAAGATTGGAAAGACGGCAAGCCACAAAACAGAAATACCGGTGTTTCACAGATTTTTAAATACATTCGTCTGGAAAGCTATGAGGATACATTGAATAATATCGAGCTTAGCCGCACGCCTGAGCAGGAAAAGCAGCTGAGGATGGATGCAAAATTCTTTAACGAGTACCTTGTATCCTATATGCTGGACATTGAAAGCAGGGGCAGCCTCTTAAGCCTTGACCGCTTTAAGGAGCCTTTTGCCTATAAAATGAAAATTGCTGAAAATAATGAGACAAAAGAAACAACCATTGACCTGGTGGAAACCTTTAATTACCTCCTTGGCCTTACTGTTACGAGACAAAAAGCTGCTGCCCGTTTTAATGCCGTCCCTGATCCTAAGGGTGAATATGAAAATGCAGTAATGCTCACAGAAGACAAGGAAGGGAAATATACCTTTAAAACAGTGGAAGGCATTATGCCTAATGGGGATAAAGCTCTTGTTATTTGGCGTAATCTTACCGAAGATCTGACAGCCGACAACGCTGCTCTTGACGCATTCTTTGAAAAATATCGAGGGGAAATAAAGGGCGGAGAGTTTAACTATATTTATGTCAATGGAGATAACAACTTGGAAAACCTCAAGAGCGAAAAGGAACAGTGGAAGGTTCATTTAATCGAGCTTGAATTTATGAAGAGGATGTTCGAGGAGGTGTGATGATGGGGGCAAAAAAGACCAAGAAAGCAAATAAGTCCATCAATCTCAATGACTGTCTGGTGCTCAACAAATATTTCCTTTCCCTCTTTGGCAAAAGAGATTTCAGAGAGCTGGCGGAAGACATGCGGTCTGCCGATTTGGAAGGGTATAACGAAGAGAACACCTCCTATTTCCATGAATTTACAGTACGCAAGTATGTTAAGTTGGGCTTTTTAAATAAGGACAAGCTGAAGGAGTATGATGAAAACATCTTCCGTTATGTCCAGCATATCGGCGAGGGTCGGGGCGGGCTTACCCTAAAATATTTCCAGTATCTTGCTTTGCTTTTTACCGAGATGTATCTCGACAGGTATTTCCTGGATAGGGAAAACTTTGTTGCCGACTTAAATAATTTCCTGCATGAATTCAATGCTGAAAGCGATGGTGAAACAATTTCGGATTATACACCGGACAGCTTGAACAAGCTAGCCTTTATGTGCGCTACGGGCAGCGGCAAGACCCTGATCATGCATGCCAATATCCTACAATACCAGCATTATTTTAAGAGAGCACAGGAATATAACAAAAGTTTGACACTAAATAAAATTATTCTCCTTACGCCCAATGAAGGGTTGTCTCATCAGCACATTGAGGAAATGAAGCTTTCCGGCATCCGCTGCCGCCTCTTTGAAAAGGATACCCTGCAGGAAAAAGACGAAGTGCTGGTTATCGACATTAACAAGCTGGAAGAGCAGGGGAAGGTAAAGACTGTTTCTGTGGACAGTTTCGAGCAGAACAACCTTGTCCTGGTTGATGAAGGGCACAAAGGACTCTCCGGAAATGTGTGGTACGATTTTCGCAGCCGGTTGTCGGAAAACGGGTTTTCCTTTGAGTATTCAGCAACTTTTAAGCAGGCTATCAAGGAGGAAAAAACAAAGTTAGAAGCTGAGGCTCTTGCTCATCAGTACGGCAAGGCCATTATATTTGACTATTCCTATAAGTACTTCTATAACGACGGCTATGGCAAGGAATACCGTATTTATAACCTGAAAGAGAGTCTTTCCAGAGAACAGCAGGAGCTGTATTTAACGGGTTGTTTACTCAGTTTTTATCAGCAAATGAAAATTTATCAGAGCGATAGAGGGGCCTTTGTCCCCTTCAATATTGAAAAGCCATTGCTTGTATTTGTGGGCAACAGTGTGAATAAAGCCGTCAGCAAGGACGAATTAACCGACGTGCAGGAAGTTTTGGCCTTTATTAACGGTTTTACAGCCAATAGAGAAAAGGCCGTAAGCCGAATCAAAATGCTGCTGGATGACAATACCGGGCTCCTTGATGAAAGAGGACAGGAGCTGTTTTACGGCGATTTTTCCTATCTGCAAAATCTGTTTCAGCGAGATGCCGGCTCTGTTTATGACGATGTGTTAAAAATCGTTTTTGAGACAACTTCCACAGGCAGGTTGCACTTGGTAAATTTAAAACAGCTGGGCGGAGAAATTGGTTTAAGGATCGGCAGCGACAATGAATTTTTCGGGGTTATCAATGTTGGCGCCGGCGGCGACAGCGAGCTGATTAAGAATATTGAAAAAGGGAAGACCGGGATTGTTACCGATGAAAACCAGTTTGAGAACGAATCCCTGTTTAAAAAAATAAACGATAAAAATTCCAAAATTAACATACTTATCGGTTCTAAAAAGTTTACGGAAGGGTGGAACAGCTGGCGGGTTTCCACCATGGGGCTGATTAACTTTGCCAAAGGAGAAGGGTCCCAGGCCATCCAGCTTTTTGGCAGGGGGGTAAGGCTGAAGGGGTACGGAAACTGCCTAAAGCGCAGTTCCAAACTAGACTACCCTGTTGAAGTGCCAAAGTATATTAACAAAATTGAGACCCTAACTATATTTGGCGTAAAAGCCGATTATATGGCACAATTCAAAGAATATCTTGAAAAGGAAGATATGGATCTGAATGACTCCATCAGGGAATTCAGGCTCCCTGTAGTAAGCCGTTTTCATGATGTGAAGGATAAACTGAAGGTGATTAAAGTCAAGGACGGTATCAATTTCAAAAAACAATCGAAACGGCCGATCCTTACCACTCCTTCGGACGGGTTTATGGACAACCTGGTCAAAAATAAAATCAAGATTGATTATAATGCTACCGTACAAAGCCTTACTTCTACCAAGAGTGAAGATATAAAATATCAAAAGGACGAGGCGGTATTAGAGTCTAGGCATATTGCATTTTTAGACGTGGATAAGCTTTATGCCGAACTGCTGCAATATAAAAACCAAAAGGCTTATTACAATATCAGCATCGAAAAGTCATTTTTGCCGGAAATACTTAAAACTAAAGGCTGGTACACTTTATTTGTCCCCAAGGCGCTGATGGAAATCGACAGTTTTGATAAAATTGGCAGAATCAATGATATATGTGTTATGCTTTTGAAAAACTATCTGGACAGATATTTTAAATATCATAAGGCCCAATGGGAAGCGCCGCACCTGGTTTACGGAGACTTAAAACAAAGCGATAAGAATTTTATCGATGAGTATAATATTACCTTGTTCAATAAAGAGAGATTTGACGAGTTTGCACAGCTGTTTGAGGGAATCAAGGAGGCTCTGGAAAAAAACAGGCGTTTGGGTAAGTACGAGGATAAGCATTTGAATTTCCGCTACTTTGATTTTTACAACCACCTTTATACTCCCCTTATCTCTATTGATAAAGGAATCCGTATCGAGGTTTCGCCTGTCAGCCTAAACAGCGATGAAAAGCTGTTTATTGACAGGCTGAAGAAATATTGCGATGATAATCCGTCGGCTTTTATCGAAAAGAGGCTGTACTTGCTCCGCAACAAGAGCAAAGTAGGTGTGGGCTTTTTTGAAGCAGGCAATTTTTATCCGGATTATATTATGTGGATCGCTGAAGACGACAAGCAGTATATAACCTTTATTGACCCAAAGGGCATTATGATGCTGGAAAAGAATATCAATAACCCCAAAATACAATTTTACAAAACCATAAAAGAACTGGAAGTTCGGTTACAGCCTTCGTGTACCGAAAAACAGATTATTTTGAATTCTTTTATCATGTCCGGCACACCTGCTGTGGACGCCAGCGCACATTTTGGAGTTAGAAGACCTGAGTTTGAAAGCAGGAATGTGCTTTTTCTGGAGGATGATGATTGTATAGAGAAGATGATGAGCAAGGTATATCTTTAAAAATCTTCGAAACGACTATATAAGAAATCCATCAGGAAAAGTGAGGTTATTCCTATGACCATTGACAACCCAAACAACGAAAATAAATAATCCTATACAACGCACGTGGAAGCCGTGGTATATTGTGTACCCCATGTCAAGGACAATTTGGGTTTTTGACGTTCCAATCAAATAGGTATTTATGTTATACTAACGGTGCTTTACCACAAGGGAGGATAGGGCAACGCTGAGGAGCGTCCCGAGAGCCCGTGTGGGTTTACAAGGGAGGCGTTGCGCATCAGCATCGCTTCTTTTTATTGCAGGCAAGCATTGCCTCCCTGGAAACAAAAGCGAAAAACCTCGGGGTGTGGGGCAGAGCCCCACCTTCAATCTTTACCTTTTGCCTTTGGTATTGTTAAAGGGTATTCTCCTGTTTCAAGATACCTGTAATACTCCCTTGGAGCTAATCTTGCCAAATCCCATTGGTATCGCTCGTTGTTGTAATAATCAGTCCAGTCGCTGATTACTTGGTGAATTTCTTCAAACGTTGTGCACTGAGAAATGTCAATTTCATCTTTCATGTGACCGTAAAAGGATTCCTGCGGAGCGTTATCCCAACAGTTTGCCTTTCGGGACATGGATTGCCTCAGTTCACTGTCCTTTATCAGCTGGATAAACTTTATACTTGTATAGTGTGCCCCTTGATCCGAATTAATCAGGGTCTCGGTTGTCAAAGAGATACCATGATTCTCAACGAGCTGGTTCACGGTTTCCAGAACAAAATCGATTTCGAGAGATTCGCTTAAGACCCAAGCGAGCAACTCTTTTGTACAGGCGTCGATGATAGTAGACATATAGCATCGTGGCGCCTTCCCATTAATGATGTAGGTAATATCTGTCAGCAGAACAGCACGGGGGCCGTGTGTTTCAAATTCCCGGTTCAGCAGGTTGGGGGCGACATTGCCGGTTTTTAGTGCTTTGGCCATTCTCCGGTACGGATTTGCTTTGCGAATAGGACAGAAAAGTCCATATTTGTTCATCAAGCGCCGGATCTTTTTAATGTTCATGTGCACCGGAGGATCCATATGAAGAAGCCGCATGTAAATACCGCGGGCTCCTTTGTTGTAACCACGAAACTGGTAAGCTTCCAGAATTATTAGGAAATCCTTTTGATCTTGTTCTTCACGTTGTCGTCTGAGTCCTTCCGTTTGAAGGTAATGGTAGTATCCGGACCGCGAAACACCGGCAGCAGCGCACAGCCAGCTAATATTCAGCAAGTTGTTGTCTCGCTGGGTCATCTCACGAATGATTGCATACTTGGCAGATGCGGGAACATTCATGATTCCGAATCCTCCCGGCTTAAAGATACAATTTTTTTTAGAAACTCTATCTCTTGGTCCTTGTATGCTAATTGTTGTTCAAGATATTTAATCCTAGCTTCTGGGGTTATATAACCATCCAGATATTTATTGTAGGTATCTAAATCACGAAATCCATTACCGGCCTTAACTTCATTTCGAATCATCCCTTTAAGTCCATTTAAACGAGTCTCTCCAAGGATATCTGGATCAATACCTAGATTCATAACAATATTTCGCGGTGTTTTTCCTGCAATAATAGCTTCCCAGAATTTCTTTTTAAATTCAGCTGAAAAATGCACAATATTTGGAGATACCCCCAAAACATACGAACTTGAACGCAGATGGTTCATTTCCTCTTCGGTAAATTTTTTGTTAGCCATGTTTCTCCTCCAATTCATATAATAAATTCTAGTACCTGTCTGAATTGGAGTCAAAACTCTTGTGTCCGAAATTAAGGGTTTCAAAAGCTCTTCTGTCCAGAGACAAGGATTTTGAAAACATACTTGTCCGAAACTGAGGGGTTCTGAAAACCGCTACTGTCTAATCTATAGGGTACATTTTAGTATCGCTTAAAAGAAAAACCCATAAAGCCTTGCGCAGCAAGGCTTTATGGGTTTTTATAAGGAATTGGATCTGTTTCCTCCCTACTGCCGTGTGAGCACTGACACCGAAAAACAGCTTTCCAGCTACGAGACACAGGTTGCCTATTACGTGCGATTATATCTAAAAGCGCCTGGATTGGGAGTATGCATATATATGCCGACGAGGGAATCACAGGGACAAATACCAAAAACCATGCCCGATTTAACCTGGGAGATGGATGAACTCAGACAGCAGCATTCGGCTTTTACGCAGGCGGAGTTAATGCGCAAAGACACCCTTTCGAGGGTTTGGGAGATTGAAAGGATGCTGAGAGAGCGTGATGTGGTAAAGGCATTTGATGAGGATTTATTTGCAGCGCTGGTGGAACAGATTAGGGTAGTATCGCTGGTAGAGGTGGTGTTTGTATTGAAGGCGGGGGGTCATTATATTCAGGTGAGAGAGGTTTTATAAAAAGTCATATGATGTAAAATTAACAATAAATATAAAGAAAAATAAAGAAAAATAAAGAAACTCGTTGAAAAAAAAAAAAAAAATAGTATAATTCTATTTTAAGACTGAGATACGGTCATAGCCACATAGTTTATATAAATAGATATTTTAAGGGATATCTGCAGGAGTGGCTGGCAAATGAACCTGCAGTATTTGGGGAAGATTTGCTCATTATTCAAAAATAATTTGTCGGCTTTGCTGATACAGCGGAAATCCACCATCGAACGTCCTTGTATTTTGCCAGTTCACCAGAAAAACAGGATAAGGGCAAATAGGCAGAAGAAAAAATGTAGCAGACAGCAAACTTGTTGCTACATGCCAATCAAAGAAGGCAGAAAGGGGGTAGTTTGACCGTATGGAAATGCCCAATGTGCCGCTGGGACAATGGCCAATTAAAACCATCATTAAAAAGCGCCGTTATATTGAGGTAACCAAAAAGTTTTGGATTGGGCATGGTGCGGCTTTGCTATGGTTACTTTTCTCAATCATTGTATCCGTTCCCTGGTTGAACGACCTCGGTGCCCTCATTGGCAAACCCCTTGCTTTTATCCTGATTGCCGGTATAGGATACATCCCCGGATATATTAATATGTTTATAGCGGTAAGCCTACTGTTCGATCGGCAGCCTCAGTTTAAGACTACTAACCCTACAGACCCGGTCACCATCATCATTGCCTGCCGCAACGAAGAAAAAAGCATCGGCCATACACTTCGCTATATCAAGGGTCAGGATTATCAAGGATTGATCCGGGTCATTGTGGTGGACAATGCGTCTATAGACAAAACAGCAGAAACGGCCCAAAAGGCGGGAGAAGACCTCGGAATTGACATACAAGTCTTATTTGAAGAAAAGCCTGGAAAGTACAATGCGTTAAATAAAGCACTGGAACATGTAAATACCGAGTATGCAGTTACCCTGGATGCCGATACCCTACTGCACAAATCGGCAATCCGTTATTTGGTTTCCCGCATTAAATCTGCTCCCAGAGAAGTATGCGCGGTAGCCGGGGCGGTGCTGGTCAGAAACAGCAGGGAAAATCTGTTGACCCGCCTTCAGGAATGGGACTACTTTTTAGGCATTGCCAGTATCAAGCGCATGCAGGGCTTGTATCAGGGTACCTTGGTTGCACAAGGAGCCTATTCTCTGTACAGGGCGGAAGCATTGCGGGAGGCCGGTGGCTGGCCTGATGCCATTGGTGAAGACATCGTCTTGACCTGGAAGTTCTTAAACAGTGAGAAAAAAGTTTTTTTTGAACCATTAGCCGTAGCCTTTACTGAAGTTCCCGTGACGTTGAAACACCTGCTGCGTCAGAGAAGCCGCTGGGCACGGGGGATGATTGAAGCCCTAAAGCTATTTAAGCCCTGGCAGCAGCCGGTTAAATATGTCAAATACCTGACAGGTATTAACCTGATCATGCCCTATTTAGATCTTGTTTACACCTTTTGTTGGATGCCAGGGCTGATCCTGGCTTTCTTCGGTAAATACTGGATAGTGGGACCCGCGACCTTGTTTGTCGTTCCCCTTGCCCTGCTTCAAAACTATATACTCTATAGCTATCAACGCAACGTGTTTAGAAAACTTGATTTACGGATTCGGCGCAACCGTTTAGGATTTGTTCTTTATGTTCTGTTGTATCAGATGTTGATGAGTCCTATGTCTGTCATCGGTTATTGCCAGGAAATACTGATGCTGCGGCGAAAATGGAAATAAATACAGACGGAGATTGAGGGCCCAATTTTTGCTGACGCTGAACATTTTACGATATGTCCTGCAGATACCTGACCTGACACCGAGAGAACATGCCTACACCATAACCGTCATGGGCAAATTCAGCATCTCAGAAAGCAGTGTCTATAGGGTAAACAAACGAAATGGCCTGTTTGCCAAGGCAAATGAGATAGCTGTCAGAGCATCAAAGGAGTATATAAAAAAGACCAAGATGATGCGGAACAGGAGAAGGCTTAAAGCCCAAACCATGGAGTAACGCAGTTTACTCAACACCCGGGCAACTGCTGACCACATTTAAAAACGCCTGGATGTCAAAAGTTCGCTGAAGACGTACAGTGCATCTTATCTGGGTTCCCGCTGGAAAACCATATATATGTCGCTGAAGCGGCATCAACATAAGGATAAAAACCGTATTTTCAGGACAGTTAAATTTGAGAAAAATGGGGATGCGGAATAAAAATGAATGATAAAATAAAACAAATGTTTAATCAGAGGAAAGCAGCCAAAATTAATAGATTAAGGAGAAAACGGTAAAAATCAACAGTCTGAGAGGCGATAAAAATTGCAAGTAGAGAATATGCAAAAAAGGAAAAAGATACTACTAGTGGAAGACAGCCGCTTAACTGCCATGGTTGTAGCGGAGTTTTTGAATAAAAACGGATATGAGACGGAGACTGCCATTACAGGAGAAGAAGCGGTGCAAAAGATAAGCGGCGGCTTTCCGCCGGACCTGGTTCTCATGGATATCGAATTGGCGGGGGAAATGGACGGAATAGATGCGGCCCGCAGGATAATGAAATCCCGGGATATTCCCGTTGTATTTCTAACTGCCAACACATCCGGGAAAATTATTGATAAAATAAAAGAGGTTAAGGCTTATGGGTTCGTGCTAAAAGACACGGACAAAGCTGCATTGCTATCCACAGTGGAAATGGCTTTGAAACTTCATGAAGCAAATACCCATGCCAGAATGTTTGAGCGGCTTTTTGAAAACTCCCTGAATGAACTCTATATTTTTCATCCTAAGTCCTTAAAATTTGTTGCTGTAAACCGCGCTGCCAGAAAAAACCTGGGATATACAATCGAAGAACTGAACACCATGACACCCCTTGACCTCAAGCCCGAACTTGACCTGCAGAGTTTCAGGGAACTCCTTGTCCCTCTGGTCAGTGGGGAACAGGAGCAGGTCCTATTTAAAACAGTGCACCGCCGGAAGGACGGTTCCCTGTATCCTGTGGAAATAAATTTACAGCTTTTCGATTATGGGGGAGAAAAATTATGCATGGCACTGGTGGCTAACCTGACCGAAATAAAACAATTGGAAGAGGAAAAAAGGCGCAAAGAGGAGCTGTGTCGCCTGATGCTGCAGGGCATTCCCAGTCCGGCCTGGCTGGTATCAAGGGAGCGCCGTATTCTGGCGCAGAATAAAGCGGCGGCGTCATTATTTGGGTCAAAAGTCGGTGATTATTGCTGGGAAAGAGTCCTTGGCGGGGGAAACCTGCCGGATGAATACAGGGAGGCATTTGAAAAAAACGGCTCACCACTGCCCGGCACCAAATGCTACTTCTGCCGCGGAGACGAAGCCTTGGACAGAAATGAACCGATAAACAGCGAAGTGGAGCTGGCAGGCAACATATGGGATACATGGTGGATCCCGTTGGGAGAGGATGTCTACCTTCATTATGCTACAGATGTTACCAAACACAAGAGAATGGAAAAGGAATTGCGCTGTCTATCTGTTACTGATTGCTTGACAAACTGCTATAACCGCCGATTTTTTATGCAAAAACTGGAAGAAGAAATAGAGCGCGCCAAGCGGAACGGAAATAAGTTTTCCCTGATCATGCTGGACATAGACCGGTTTAAGAGCATCAATGACCGTTTTGGCCATAACGTCGGAGATTTAGTTCTTAAAAGCATGGCAGAAATGATTAAGAACAGGATCCGCAAAATAGATACCCTGGCCCGCTGGGGCGGGGAGGAATTTGTCCTGCTGTTGCCGGATACACCGGTGGAAAATGCGGCCCGTTTAGCGGAAGAATTGCGGGAAAGTTTAAGCCGGATGGATATACAGGGCGTGGGTCGTGTGACTGCCAGTTTCGGAGTTGCCGGTTATTGTCCGGGTGATAGTGTTGATTCATTGGTGAATAAGGCAGACAACATGATGTATGAGGCAAAGGCTGCCGGCAGGAATTGCGTGCGTTATATGAATCAATGTGAATAGCTATAGGAATTATCGACCCTGAGGTAACCCGGGGTTTACTTTTACAATGCTTAAAGGGAACAAAATTATATACACTCTCAAAATATCTTATAAAATAGTTGTCGATAGCATAAACAAAGCAAAAGCACCCCGTACATCTCTTAAAACATGTGATGTTTCGGGGTGCTATTTTTTCAGGAAATCTCCTGTCGCATTTAATGGAGCTTCAAGCCTGTAGCCTCTGCTTTTCAATATCTGAAATTTGAAATCCATTAATTCCGGTGGTACATAAAGTTCCCTTGCGGCTCTGAAAAAATTCATTTCCGTATCATTTATCAATCTAATAACCTCATCATCAGGCAAGAGGACTTCAGCGGCGAAAATGTTTGCTTCCCTTTCTGGCTTTGATGACATATCATAGCTGATAAGCTCCTGGGCCTGGGGGTTCATTATGGCCAAGTGCCTGTGGAAGCGGTCATGGCCAATTTCGTGAGCACATACTAATCGTTTGGCAGGACTGTCCAAATCATTGTTAATGCAGATATATCGGCTTCGCCTTGTGTATATGTAAATCCCTTTAAGCTTGCCGAGCGGCCTGTAGAGAACATTAATATTAAGACAATCGGCAATTTCAAAAGGGTTTCGGGTTTTATGCTTTTGGATCAACCTCTCGGCTTCTCGTAAAATAAATTCCATACTTTTCACCCCGCAGCTAATCAGTTGGTGTATTTTTGCTGCCTTTATTCTTACGGACACCATACTTTTTGGCTTTTTTCTTTGAGTCAAAGTATATTTCGGTTAATACTTCAAAAAGCGCATCTTTATCTTCATCTGATAATTCTCCGCCGGCAAATAAACATTTTGTAGTTTCAATGAATTTTTTTGCTTCGCTTTTTCCTCTCAACTTATCTTCTGCTTTTGCTTCCTCAAGAAATATTTCTTCCTTGGTCAATGCAATGCTTTCACTATCGTCTGTCAGGAAATCTGAAGATACGTTAAAGAAACCGGCGATTTTATCAATTAGTCCTGCCTCCCGTGGAAAACGCTCTCCGTTTTCATAATAGACCAAAGCCCGTCTTGTAATTCCAAGCTGCTCTGCAAAATCTTTCTGAGAAATGCCTGCCCTTTTGCGCAATAATCTAATTTTTTCGCCAAACTGCATTTGATAAGACACCTCCGGTAATATTATGGCTATATTGTTCACTAGTTATGCATTAAGAGAACAAATTTATTGACAAAAATATTGTTCACATATTATAATACAAGAGAACAAAAAATATGTCAATAATTTTGAAAAGAGGTGAAAACAGATGAGTTCTGAAAAAATGGCGTTAGCTGTGTTGAAACGAGGATTGGCTTCCATGCATATTGATGAAGAGCAGGTATATCATAAAACAAAATTGTTGCTGAAAATATACCGGGATGTGGTTTGGTGTATTGAAGACAGGGTATGCGAGATTGAAGCAGAGTATTATGCCATGGGAGGCAGTCGTCTGGCTGAAGCCTTGGATTACCTGGATGACTATGACCCCAATATCAATAAGAAAGACCTTGAAGAAAAGCTGTGCTCATTATTGAAAAGCAAGTGGCTTATTGAAATTGTGGACAAGGCATTGTTAAAAATAAAGAATTATCCTGATTATGGGGACTTGTATTTCAATATCCTTTACAAGCAGTACATTGTAAAATACAGGTATTCGGAAAAGGAAATTATTGAATCTCTCAATTGTGAGAGGACAACCTTTTATAAAAGAAAAAAGGAAGCAATAAATTTGATGGGCATTGCCATATGGGGATATGTGATACCTGCTTTAAGGGATATATGGCAAACGGAATGTGAACTAAATACGAACTGATAAAGGACAAAATACCTACATAACAAGTACTGAATATGAACTGCCAGGGTGTTACGATAATTATGATGGGTAACTGCATACTTTAAAGCCCTCGATTTCAGGCTTATACGGCCATGAATCGAGGGTTTTTTTAATGCCCTGAAACCCGTCCTAAATTGCACATAGGCAGCAAAAAAAGGGTCGCACGGAAAACCGTGCGGCCCTTTTTTGATGCCGGAAAGGGGACATCCGTGAAGCGTTTGTTTTGGTACTACATCCGGTATCCTTGATTTCCTCTGTTTTGCTAAGGCCCGCAAACAAAGCAAAACGGAGGGAAGGAAAGATGAAAGAATACAAAATAAGAGTGAAAAATGAAATTGTTACTGTAAGCAAGGAAATATATACCGCCTATTACAAGATGAGAAGACGTGAAAGGTACATAGAGGAAATCAGCATAAAGAACAATCTTTCTTATGACCAGCTAGTCGAGCTGGACTATCCTATCGAGCAGAAAATGTGTGATCCGCAACTTCTTGTTGAAGACGTTATTATTGAAAAAATCATGCTTGAGAAATTGATGCTGGCGCTTGAAGAATTGACAGATTGCGAGCGGTTAATAATTAACGAACTGTTCTTTAATGGCAAAAGCGAAAGAGAGCTTGCAGATTCAATGAAGCTCCCAAGAACAACTTTGCAGTCTCGCAAAAACAGCATTATCAGCAAACTTAAAAAAATCATTGAAAAATAAAAATT
The DNA here is from genome assembly GCF_000305935.1 of Thermacetogenium phaeum DSM 12270. Classification (NCBI taxonomy): domain Bacteria; kingdom Bacillati; phylum Bacillota; class Clostridia; order Thermoanaerobacterales; family Thermoanaerobacteraceae; genus Thermacetogenium; species Thermacetogenium phaeum. The sequence continues at coordinate 803,702 of NC_018870.1, forward strand.
TGTTTCGTCCACCCCTTCATTTTTTCGGCTTAAAAAGTGAAGGGGTATTTTTTATCCCTTATTGCTCTTTGAAAAATTACCGGCAAAGGCTCGCTTGCGAGTCTCATAACCGGTCCCATATCCAGCGGCTCAAATACGTTAGCCGTTCAGCCGGAAACGGAAAGCGACATTGGCAAGCACGCGTAGACTGCCTGCGGATCGGTCAAGCCTATCCGTAAAAACGATAGCATCAAAGGCGACGAGCGAGAAATGCCTGGCCATAAAACAGTCTGTGGTGGACTGTATCGCGTTGACCTGAACGGCCTATAATGATACTCCCGCATAGTCGAGGTTAGGTCCCAGAGTGCGGCCCGGAGGTTCTCGGGGAGGTGGAATTCCTGTGATATCCGCTGACCGCGGATAGTTTGCGCCGCTGCCATTGGCGCTTGGGGAGCAGTGCCGAATTAAGCGCCAAAACGAAAACGAAGAACAGGCGCGACCGCCTTCTTTTGATACCAAAAACTATGCGGCAGAGCCGTCAAAGCCCTGCCGCATCCTTTTGGCATCAAACATCAATTCAAATTAACAGGAGGGATGAAAATCATGAATCAAAGCAAGAGGGCATGGCTTTACTGCCGCATCGACGCTCCAGAAGACGAGCATGGCCGCCTCAAAGGGCAGCAGAAAGAACTCGCGGACTACGCCGAGCAGATGGGGTTTGAAGTGGTCGGAGTCTCCCAGGACACCGGCAGCGGCCTGAATTTTGCCAGAAACGGCCTTACCGAGGTAATCGAGGCCGCGGCTGAAGGCAAGATGGATGTGCTGCTTATTGTAAATCTCTCCCGCCTGGGCAGGGACACCGTGAAAACAATGGATTTCATCCGGGGACTGGACCAGCTTGGAATCGGACTCTATTCCCCGCTGGAGGGTGAAATCAAGCTGACGCGGCTTGAGGAAATGTATGGTGGCCTTGCCGCCATGAGAATGGAATAAGGAGGAAGCTGGTATGAACGAATCTGCCGAAAGAATCAGCGCCAACGCCGACTATATCGGGATTCTCAATGCCTTGAACTGGCTGGTTTCCACCGGTAAGATCACCGCCGAGGACGGCAGGAAAACCGCCTCGCGTATTGCCGAACAATTGGGAGCCTCCATCTTCATTGTTTAGCGCTATTGGGTATAGCTATGGCGCCGGTTGTGTGGTAGTGTATGTTGTTGACAAGAAAGGAGGCGAAAAGCCGTGAAAACAAGCCAGAATATTGTTGGCGGAGCATTGGCGGGAGAGCTTCAACTGGAAGCTCCCAGGGTTATTGTAATCAATCCGACCGTTCAGGTCAAAAAAGACAAGCTGCGCATCGCGGCATACGCCCGTGTCAGCAGCGACTCCGACGACCAGCTGAACTCCTTCGCGGCGCAGGTGAACCATTACACCACGCTGATCCGGGAAAACGAGAATTGGGAACTCGTCGACATTTATGCCGACGAGGGCGTCACAGGACTGCGGATGGATAAGCGGGAGGATTTTCAGCGCCTTCTCCGCGACTGCCGCAAAGGGAAAATCGACCGAATCCTGACCAAATCCATCTCGCGGTTTTCCCGGAACACAAGGGAGTGCCTGGAAACCATCCGGGAACTCAAATCCCTTGGCGTGACAATTTATTTTGAAAAGGAACACATCGATACCGGAGAAATCAGCAACGAGATGCTGCTGACCTTTTTCTCCGGCAACGCCCAGCAGGAGTCCATGTCCATATCGGGAAACATGCGGTGGAGCTATCAGCACCGCATGAAAAACGGCACATTCATTACCTGCAAAGCGCCCCTCGGATACCGGCTGCAGAGCGGCACCCTGCAAATCCATGAGCAGGAAGCTGAAATCGTTCGCTATGTTTTCAACAGCTATCTGAACGGAAAAAGCAAGGACGAAATCGCAGATGAACTGACTGCGCAGGGCGTCCCCACAAGGGACGGAAAAGACAGGTGGCACTACAGTACGATAGACTATCTCCTGAAAAATGAACGGTATGCAGGCGACGCCCTGCTGCAAAAACGGTACACCACCGCCGTCCTGCCGTTCCAGAAAAAGCGCAACAAAGGCGAGAAGGACAAATACTATGTCAAATACTCGCATCCCGCAATTATCTCCCGCGATATTTTTGAAAGGGCGCAGGAGTTGAACCAAAGCAGGAATATCCCTACCATGTCGAAACGCTCGATGTATCCGCTGAGCAAAAGGATTCGATGCGGAGAGTGCGGGTCGCTTTTCAAAAGGAAAACCTGCAACGGAAAAACCTACTGGGTATGCCACAACCACAACAAAGGCAAATCTAACTGCACCGTTACCCAAATTCCGGAGCCGGAGATCTACGGAGCATTCCTCCGGCTGTACCACAAGCTGAAGCTGAACTATGACAAAATTTTATCCCCCATGTTGGATCAACTGCAGGCGCTCAAGCGACACCGAAACTTAAGCAATCTGCAAGTGGTCGAGCTGAACAGGCAGATCGCGGAACTCACTGAGCGGAATCATGTGCTGAACGGACTGAAGTCCAAAGGCATCATCGATTCCGCTCTTTTTATATCCCAAACCGACGAGCTGAGCAGAAAAATCCGCGCCTTAAAAGCAGAGAAAAACAAGCTGATGGAAAAGGATGAGGACGACAGCGCCATCACCGAAACCAGGAGCCTGATCGAAATCCTGGAGGACGGACCGGAGCGTCTGAGCGGTTTTGACGAAACGCTCTTTGACAGTATAGTGGAGCTGGTCACCGCCGAGTCCGGCGAACGGCTGAAATTCAAGCTGATAAACGGTCTGGAGCTTGCCGAACCCATAGAAAGGACGGTGCGGTAGCATGAAAAACCGATACATCCCATTCGGATACCGGCTTTCTGAAGGAGTCATCGTACCTCATGACAGGGAAGCGGAAATGGTGCGGCTGATCTTCCGGCAATACATATCCGGCGAGTCCTACAGCCGGATCGCCGCCATGCTGGAAAAAGCGGGGCAGCCCTACAGCGAAGGCTCCCGCTGGAACAAGAATATGGTGGGACGCATCCTGCAAAACCGGAAATATACCGGACAGGACGGATATCCCAAACTGGTCACGGAGGACGAGTTCAGACAGTCCGCCCTGCTCCAGCAGGCAAAATATACCCGCAAGGATATACATACGGCTCCGAAGATTACAGCCCTGAAAAGGAAAGTATTTTGCGGAGAATGCGGAAGCCCCTATGAAAGGATTCTGGACAACCGGACCGGGGAGAAATGGAAATGCAAAAATACCGGGTGCCGCCCCACGACAAAAATCACCGACACCCTGCTGACCGGGCAGATCATCTCCCTGCTGAACCTTGCCGTTGAAAATCCGCAGCGTATCGAAATCCCGGACATTGTAAGCCGATGCCATGACCTCGAAATCACAAGGCTGACCAACGAGATCAACCGGGAACTGGACAAGACGGACTGCGACGAGGAATACGCCAGAATCCTGATCATAGCCCGCGCCGCCGCCCAATACGAGAGCTGCACGGACAGTCTTCTGCCGCAAAAGGCGCGGGAAATCAAAGCGGCCTTTGAAAGTCGTAAACTCCTAACACAGTTTGATGCGGAGCTGTTCGAATGCGCCGTGGACGCGGTCGTCATCCAGCCGGACGGAACGGTCTCCCTGAAGTTAAAAAACGGACAGAGCCTTGAAAACAGGCCGGAAAGGAGAGCAATACCATGCTGATGGCACAAAGCGATTTACAACCGCAAGAAAAGCAAATTATCATCATCCCCGCCAATCCCCTCGTAGCCCAAAACAGGACCTTCCCCCGGCAGCTTCGCGCCGCCGCATACTGCAGGGTCTCCACCGACCAGGAGGAACAGCTCACCAGCTACGAGGCGCAGGTGGCTTACTATACCGACAAGATCATGAGCAACCCCGAATGGACGCTGGCAGGCATATTCGCAGACGAAGGCATCACGGGGACGTCGGTAAAAAAGCGCACCAACTTTCTGAGAATGATCCGTCTGTGCAGGAAGGGCAAGATTGATATCATACTGACCAAGTCTATCAGCCGGTTTGCGAGAAACACGGTAGACTGCCTGAACTACATCCGGGAACTCAAGGAGCTGGGGATAGCGGTCATTTTTGAAAACGAAAACATCAACACCATGAAAGCGGACACCGAAATTATTATCACCATGCTGGCAGGCTTCGCCCAGGCGCAGAGCGAGTCAATCAGCCAGAACGTCCGCTGGGGCAAACGCCAGGCCTTTAAAAGCGGAAAGGTATCCTTCCAGTATTCAAGAATCTACGGATACGAACGGGGCGAGAATGATAAGCCCAGGGTGGTCCCCGAACAGGCGGCTGTAGTGCGGCGGATATTTCAAAGCTATCTTGCCGGAAGCAGCGTGCCTGATATCAAGCGGATGCTGGAAGCGGAAGGCATCGTTGCGGCGGAAGGAAAGCCCCAATGGTCCGTCGGCGCCCTGCAGTATATGCTCCGGAACGAGAAATACTGCGGCGACGCCCTCCTGCAAAAGACCTTCGTGGAAAACTGCATCAGCAAGAAAACGAGGAAAAATAACGGCGAGCTACCCAAATACCTGGTTCAAAACCACCATGAGGCGATCATCGACCGTACGCTTTTTGAGAAAGTGCAAGCGGAAATCGCCCGCCGTGCCGGAAAGCGGAAGGTATCCGACAAGACCAGCAAAACCGGACAGTCCAAATACAGCGGAAGGTACGCCCTGACCGAGCTTCTCATCTGCGGCAACTGCGGTACTCCCTACAAGCGGGTGACCTGGTCAAAGCGGGGCAAGAAAAAGATCGTGTGGCGGTGCATCAGCCGGTTGGACTACGGCACGAAATACTGCAAAAGCTCCCCCACCGTCGATGAAGAAAGGCTTCAGGCGGCGGTGCTGAAAGCCATCAACGCCATGATGAGCAATCGGGAACGGCTCATCGGTATCCTTAAAACCAATCTGAAAATCACGCTTTCTGAAAAAAGCAGCGGCGCGACCAATCCATACGCAATCGAAAACCGCATCCGCGAGCTGCAGGACAGCATGATGGAGTTGGTGGCGGTCGCGGCAAAGGCGGGAAACGCCGAAAGCTACGAGGACAAGTTCAGAGAAATTTCGGAGGAAATCAAATCCCTGCAGAAAACACTGGAGCAATACCAGGCGGAGCAAAACGGTCCGGATGAACTCGCCAGGCAGATGGATGACATCTGCAAGGCGCTGGAAGACGCCCCCTTTGAAATAACGGAATACAGCAACAACATTGTGCGGCAGTTTATCGACACCATCAAGGTGGTGAATGAAGATAAGCTGCTCTTTATTTTTAAAGGCGGCATTACGATGGAACAACCGCTCACGATACAGGATATCCCGATGTATAGCAAATAATAAAACCATTTAGCGGAGCAAAGCAGCTCCGCTATTTCCATCGAAATAAGCTGAATATGAATGATACAAGTTTTTCTGCTTGGTTAAGTTGAGTGCTCCGGAACTATTTATGTAGAATAGATTGGATTGTCGATTACTTAGATAATAGTTTTATAGCTGTGAAGCATGTGAATTTTTAGAAGTTATTTGTCGAGTTTATTCTAATTAAAGTGAATAAGCCATTGCATTTATTCGCATCTCCGCATATAATCTCACATTTGACAGTTGAAGAAAAGAAGAAGCTTGGGAACCCTTGAAGATAGAGAGACCCAAGCTTTTGTTTTCTCATTAAAAAGTGAGTAATGTATTTATGCTTTTGTACATTTAAAAATTTTTTTCATCTGGCTTTTGCTGACAATCTGATAATCCGTACGGAAACCAAATGCTTCGTGAATATCATCTGTAAAGTCAGTTCTTGTGTAAGCAGGTATGTAACCCTCGCCCTTTACTTCCAAGAAATTCATATCTCTTAATCCATTAATGATTTCATAACATGTATATTTTCCGTTCAGCTTCTTTTCAAGGAGTCTATAGATGACTAAGGAAATGAAGCAGGTCGTAAAATGAGCTATTATTCTATCATCCCGGCTTAAGTATACCGGTCTTGCTTTAAATTCGCTTTTCATAATCCGGAAGCACTCTTCGATTTCCCATCGCCTTCTATTCACATTGATGATTGAAGAAGCATCATCTTCAAGATTCGTACACACAGCATAGAAACCGTCAAATAGCGCTTCTTTTGAAATGAGTTTGGTGTCGATGCGGTATATTTCATGTTCGGCAACCTCTCCTTCAGCAGTGCAGTGGCTTTTTTCTATGAATCTTTTGTAATCATTTGGGCCATATCTTTCTATTTTACCAGGGTTGGAATCAATTGCTTTTTGTGCCCGTTCTATCTGGGAGTTTCGTATATTTCTCTGATAATCACGATATTTAATAGAGTAGGTAACAATGAGTTTCTGTTCTAACCCGTTTTCCTTTATCCAGCGTTCTTTATGGAACACCTTGTCCCTATCTTTGTTTTCGTCTAGTTCAGCAATGTTGTAGGTTCTACCGTCATCAGCCAGAGACCAGCCCTTTGGGTCAAGGGCCCATTCCCTCAGGTGTGCTTTCAGCTTTTTGATGGACTGTGTTGTAATAAATGCCCGTTCACCTTTATTATTGAATTTCCTGTTGCTATCGGATGCCAGGCCTGCATCAGTACATACAATAAACCTGGAAAGATTAAAGTCGGATAGAATTTTTTCCTCCAGAGGCTTTAAAGTCAACTGCTCATTGGTATTCCCTTTGTTAATGACAAAAGCAAGGGGGACACCATCTCCGTCCATAAAAAGCCCCATCTGTACGATAGGGTTTGGTCTATGTTCTTTTGAAACACCATATTGTTTCAATCCCTCTTCCTGTTCGATTTCAAAGAAGTAATTCGTGCAGTCGTAATATAGCACACCTGTATTCCTCTTGGAAATTCTCAGACTATTTTTGTACAGGTAAGACTGTATCAAATCAGTCTCCTTGGCAATGACCTCAAGGGCCCTGTATATATGCTGGAGTTCAAAATCAGGTTGCTCGATAAATTTTGTGGAAAGTTGAAAGGTTGCAAGTTTTGAAGAGGGATAGATGATTCTTGCATAAAGAAGTCTTGAAAGTACCGAGTCCAGGTTGAACGTGAATTTGTATTTCAAAGATATTTCCTTGCAAAGCTTATTGAGTTTAAGTTCATGGTATATCTTTTGAAGAAAAAGATAACCGCCGTTGAAAAAGTGCTGCTCACCCTTTGCAATTACCTTGGATGGGGAGTATTTGACGATGATCTCCCGGTTTTCCTCCTTTTCTTTTTGGTTAAGCTCTTCTATATATTTTTTCGCCCATTCAATGGGATCCTGACCACCAAGTTTCTCCTTAAGTTCAGCATAAGTACCGAGCTTTTCAACCACCTTTGTAGAACGTCTTCCGTTTTCGTATATAGATTTTGTTATGTACAGGGATGCGGCATTCTTCGATCTAGATACGCATAATCTCATAGTAAAATCCCTCCCATCCCTTTTATTGTAACACATTACGCTAAATTACGCAATATTTCCATGGCTAAATTTGACTTTTTTTTATAAAAAAAGCCCTGTTTTCAAGGCTTTTAACGATTTCGATACTTATTCAACTGTCAAAGACCCGAGTTTATTCTAATTAAAGTGAATAAGCCATTGCATTTATTCGCATCTCCGCATATAATATAATTTAGATAATTATGGTAAAATGGGGTGTCTGGCATGAGTGCATACATAAGTGTGAAAGCTGCTGCTCAAAAATGGGGACTGTCAGACCGGCGTGTACAAGTATTATGTTCTGAAAACAGAATAGATGGAGCGTTTCGGCTGGGTAATGCATGGGCTATACCCGCTGATGCGAAAAAACCAGATGATAAGAGGAAAACCCGGAAGAAAGGATAAGGAGACGTTTAGATATGAGTAATCCAATTTACAAAAAAATAAATATTACCAATCTATTGCTTAATCCTAGCAATCCGCGTTTTAATCCTGTAGAACATCAATCGGAAGCAATTGATGCTATGATTCGTGACCAACAGGATAAGTTGGTCGTGTTAGCCAGACATATATCTCTTTATGGACTTAATCCCAGCGATCTTATTCTTGTGAAACCCTATAAAAAACAATGGGTAGTACGTGAGGGTAATCGGCGCGTGACAGCTTTAAAGTTAGTAAATGAGCCATCCTTAATTCCATCTGACTTTCCAAAACTAAAGAAAGAATTTCAACAATTAAGTTTGACTATTGATAAAGATCTATTGGAAAATATTTAATGTGTTGTTTTGGAGAGCGAAGACGAAATTAACGAATGGGTTCGCTTAAAGCATACAGGCCAAAATGAAGGTGCTGGCACTGTAAGCTGGGATGGTCAGCAAACAAGCCGTTTTCGTGCGATTGCCGAAGGAAAGCCAGACATGAGATTGACTTTTTTGGATGATTTACGACGCATGGAAGCTGTTCCCCAATATATAAAGGATAGATTAGGAGATATTAAGAAAACGAATTTTGACCGTCTTATAGGAGATCCTGACATTCGAAATCTTTTGGGACTTGAGATTGTTGATAATAAGCTTCAACTAATAAATGGTATTAATCCGTTTTTACTAATGGTACTTAACGATTTGGTTTATGAAGACCTTAATGTAGGGACTATATACCTGAAAAAGGATCGTATTAAATACATAGAATCATTGAAGGAGCGGCTCAAACAGGAGGATAGTGCAATTGCTGATAGACAAAACTCCGAGAATAGTGATACTATGGGGGATACCAATAACACAGGCTATCATACACCCAAACTATCAAATGGGGATTATTCTGCAAATGGTGTAACAAATGGAGAGCAGCAGTCTTCATCTACGACCAACGCAGCTTCGAACGGCTTGACCCCCTAAAATTGGACAATTAGTCTTTATTGCTAACTATTTCATAAAGTATCATTGAATTGTTTAGTCGGAAGGCGGCGGCCTTGACTGCCACCCCGCAGGTGGTAGGCCAGGAACTACCGACGGGGTGGCTCCGGGGAACATGTAGGCAAGGTGTGCACGCCCCGTCGGAAAACACATTTTACCATCTCCGGGGTCCCCGGCCGTCAAGGCTTCCCTGACGGCGCCGCCCAAAGACCTCCAGGGCCCACCAAAGAACATGTTAAACTTTTACTGGTTTTAACTCTACCTGGTTGTTTTTCAGCAGTTGATAGCATTCCAGCGGTGGTAAGTATTTAGTTGCTGAATGAATCCGGGTTTCGTTGTAAAAGCGGATAAAGTCGACAACCGTTGCATACGCTTCGGCATAGCTGGCAAACTCATGACGCGATAGGCATTCCTCCTCCAAGATAGCGTTAAATGACTCGATATGAGCGTTTAAATTGGGTGTTTTAAAGGGAATCCTTTCGTGCTCGATGCCAAGTTCCAGGCACGTCCCCTCGAAAAGGTTGCTGATAAACTGCGGCCCGTTATCGGATCTGAAGATTGGTTTTTGTTCAGCTGTGTATAATTGCCGTTTAAAAAGAGCGTTTTTAAAGGTGATTACAGCATCCTTCGCTTCACAGGACAAACCGATATGGTAAGCTACAATGCAACGGTCAAAAACGTCAATAATCGGCATAATGAAAAAGAATCTGTCTTCCCCGGCAATGTAGCCGTATTTAAGATCGGCTTCCCAGAGCTGGTTGGAAGCCGTAATGACCCGGTTCCTGGCCAGCCGGCGGGGATGTTTGCGCTTTATTTTCCGCTGCGGCCTTAAGATATCCAGTTCCTTGCAAAGCCGGTACACCTTTTTCTTGTTAATGATCAGGTGAAACTTCCGGCGCAGGCAGTGGGTTAATTTTAAGTATCCATAGGCAAACCCTTCGGCGGTAATTAATTCGCACAACCATTCTTTGACCTGTTCGTTGCTCACCACCTTGTTATCGCTGGTGAAGGTATAATGGGATTTAGGCCGGCCGCCGGCAAAGATCCTGGGTTTGGGTTGGCGCTTTAAATTAGCGTAATACGTGGAACGGCTGATCCCGATAATCCGCAAAACCAGGGAGACTTTATATCCCAAAGAGATCCATTTTTGCGCCACGGCTATTTTATCGGGAAGGGTAGGTTCGTTTTTTTAACAAATCACGAAGAATGGCGATTTCCAGGTCTTTTTCGCCCAGCAGTTTCTTTAGTTGTTCATTCTCCTTTGTTATCTTCTTGTAATCAGGAGGAATACAGGAGCCGTTTGTTCCTGGTACCTCCTTTTGCGGGTAAAATGTGCCGTATCTTTTATAGCACCTTGCCCAGCGGGCGACCAGGCTGGGTGCAATATCATGTCTTCTGGCCACGATCGAGGCATTGCCCGTTTCCAGGGTTTCTTTCACGATCTGCATTTTCATCTCTGGTGAATATTGTTTTCTGTTCAACTAAATCATACCCCCTTACTTAACTGTAACAGATTGTGGTCTAACTGTCCAATCTCGTTAGGGGGCTAAATAGCGAATAAAGATAATAATCAGAAGAAGGCGTCTAGTTATCATGTAAACAGAAAGACCCTTGTGCCTTCTCACCATAAACTAACCATTACACATGCAAGGATATTAAAGATTTTTAATGAGCTGAAATCTCTTGTTATTGATGATTATCCTAATGCCGTGGCTGTTCTTTTTAGAGTGTTTATAGAATTGAGTGTAGATTGTTTCATCACAAGAAAAGGCCTTGCTGATTCTAAATTGAGTGTGGATAGTAAGTTATCTCACAAAATAGATGCAGTTGCGTCTTATTTCGAAATTAACAAAATTATGACTAAGCACGAACTCAGAGCCATAAGGCAGATGACTGCAAGTGAAAATCAGACTCACTCTGTAAGAACTTTTCACTCATATGTACATAACAAAGACGTAACTCCGTCTTCAACAGATTTAAAATCCGCATGGGATGACATATGGCCATTTATTGAACAGATATGGAGGTGACTTATTATGCAGCATTATTCGCCACTACGCTATCCGGGAGGCAAGCGAAAACTGGCTGGATTTGTTAGAGATGCGGTTATTCTGAATGATATACAAGGTGGAACGTATGTTGAACCATTTGCAGGGGGCGCAAGCGTAGCGCTTTATTTGTTATTTAATGAATATGTAAATCAAATAGTGATTAACGATATCGATAGATCAATTTATTCATTTTGGCATTGCGTAATAAACCGTACAGATGAACTATGTGATAGAATTGAACAAACTGGAATTACGATGGAAGAATGGGAAAGGCAGAAAGCTATCCAATTAAATAAAGAACATGCTGAGCTTTTAGATTTAGCGTTCTCGACTTTCTTTTTAAATAGAACTAATCGATCTGGCATTATTAAAGGTGGAGTTATTGGAGGTAAAGACCAATCGGGTGATTGGAAAATGGATGTAAGATTTAACAAGGTAGACCTAATTCAAAGAATTAGAAAGATCGCCTTATATCGGGATAGAATTTCTCTGCATTGTGCAGATTCAATTGCATTTGTTAATGATATTCTTCCCAATATTGACGAACACACTTTGATTTATTTCGATCCCCCCTATTACAATCAGGGTTCTGCACTCTATGTGAATCATTATACACATGAGGATCACGAAAAATTAGCTCGATACATTCAACAATTGAATTGCAAATGGATGCTGACATATGATTATACACCCCAAATTGTAGAGATGTATCGTAACGTTGAAAAAAGATTACTGACATTAAGCTATACTGCATCCCAGAAAGTGAAAGGCAGCGAAATGTTGGCCTTCAGCAATAACTTTATTATTCCAGAAGGAAAATATTCAGCAGTTACTATAGAATAAGCACGGAAAGCAAGGGATACATAAAGATGATAAAATCTTTGTATGTAGAACGGTTTAGAGCAATGAAAAAATTGACTATTCCCTTGGGGAAAAAGGTTACGGTTATTGCCGGACAAAATGCCACATGCAAATCAACATTATTGGGAATGATAGGGCAACCCTTTGGATTAAAAAGCGAAAGAACCATTTTTAACAAACCTTTTTCAACCAAGTTCTCCGATATCTTTAAATTTTCAAAGACTTATGACTTGCCAGGGGAACATGAATATCAGATTGAGTTTTATGATTCATCTCTGTTTGGCAAAAATGTTGAATATATAAAATCATATAAGCGTGCTTCAAGTGATACGTCACATATCCGTTTGGTTGTAGGAAAAACCAGAGGAAAAGGTGATGGAAATTTAGATTATCCGGTAATATATCTTGGACTCAAGCGGACATACCCAATTGGTGAATTGAGAGAAATTACTGAGTCAATACCTACTCTTACTCAAACTGAAATAGAGATGTTTAATAAGTGGTACAAAGAGATCTTTTTTCCGCAGGAGAAAGTATCTCCTATCCAGATTACCTCTAAGCTGCAAAAGGATACTCTAGCAGTAAACTCAGAAAAATATGATTACTTTGCTAATTCTGCTGGACAAGACAATATTGGCCAAATTTTAGGCGCAATCATATCCTTTGACCGTCTGAAAACAAAACTTGGTGAAGGATACAAAGGTGGAATTCTTTTGATTGATGAGCTTGATGCAACCTTGTTTCCTGCAGCACAAACAAATCTGGTGGATCTGTTTTATAAGCTTGCGGGAAAGTACAATTTACAATTTGTATTTACAACACATTCTTTGTATACTTTAGAGCATATTATAGAGAAAAGACAGCATAATAATAATGATACAGAGGTGCTGTATTTTACCAATGTTTACGGAAAGCTAGATTTAATAGTAGCGCCTCAAATGCAACGCATTAGGAGCGATTTGAACATGGCTACTATTTCACCTTCACCAATTCCAAAAATCAACCTATATTGTGAAGATGTAGAAGCTTCTTGGTTTATAAAAAGACTGCTTGGGCCTCAAAAGACTAAATATCTTAATTTTTGTGATGCGACATTTGGCGGCAATTTTTTGAGTTCTCTTGCAGAGAAAAATATACCCGAATTTAATAATAGTATAATCATTTTAGATGGTGATAAGAAGCCTCCTAAAGCATCTCACAATGTTTTATGTTTGCCTGGCAATGCTAACCCGGAAAATGTTTTTCGTCAGTTGCTGGAAGAACTTCCGCCTGATCATGATTTTTGGAAAAATGATTTAGGATATACAAAGCAAGTCTTCGAAAAAGAACTATCAAAGCAGACAAGTGGGCGCTACGATGACAGGAATAAAATGAAGGCTTGGTTTAATAATCAGAAAAAGTTTTGGGGACGTGGGGGAAACAATATCTTTAAGTGCTGGTTGGAACATCATCCTGAACAGGCAGAAGATTTTCGTGTTCAATTTGTCCGAGTATATAATGAAATAGCAAAACGAAGATCCATACCAACCATTTGATGTTTTTATCAATAATACAGTGGCATCTTTTTTTACCTAACTTGCCAAAAATTGAGTGAAAAGCCTTGAAAATCAAGGGTTTGCGGGTTCTGTAAATAAGAGGAAGGGCGGGGTTCGTCTCCGTAAGACCTCCGTAATTTCTGGGGTTCTCCGCAAGGACAGTAACAAGAGAGTAACAAAGTGAGTAACAAAATCCCCGGGCAAAACAGGTGAAAGTGCCCGGGGTTTTTTTGTGGCCCTGGAAAGTGGAGCAGGGCGTACACGGGCAGTGAGCCAGTGAGCCAGGGCTGCATGGAGTCAGTGGGGAGGGTGGGCACATGCGACAAACGGTGTCCACAGTCCCTGCGTCTTTGACGATGGGACTGTACTCTACTCCGGTAGGCTGGCCAAGGCCGTAAGGCGGTACTGGCAGGAGGTACGGGCGAACCTCCAACAGAACTCCCAGAGGTGGAAGCAGATTGCGCACCAGGAGATGAGACAGGTGGAGCACTTACTGCACATAGCCACGTTTCACTTCATTGCTGAGTGCGTACGGCGGGGTGTGAAAGAAATAGCTGCCATGAAAATACGTTTCGGTTTATCCTTGCGCTTGCTCCCGGATCTTTTGGTTTAACTCGCCCTAAGACTCGTCGATAGATAAGCAGCCGACCGGCTCCTATGCGCCTTCCCTGGCGCTGAGTCGCCTATCTCGACATCCTATCTCGATTCGGCTGCTCGCTATGCTCCTTCGTCAAGGGCGAGTAACAACCTCCGTCAGGTCGCTGCGCCGATAAGGATAAACCCTTTTTTCGTTCCTCTGTTGGTGCCGCCGATGGCGGCATGGTGGTCTATAGGAAAACTTAACGGCAGGATCTTTAAGCGGCTCCAGGAAGAGCTTAGGTATGCAGGAGCGGAATCCACAATTCGCCGGTTGGTTGGGCAGTTGCGCCCTTCCCTCCGGGATGTTTACATACCCCTATTCTTCGAGCCAGGAGAAGCGGCTCAGGTAGACTGGGGAGAAGCCATCATCTACCTGAACGGAGAGAAAATCAAAGCAAATCTTATCTGTATGCGGCTCTGCCACAGCGCCATGCCATTTGTAATGGCGTTTCCGAGCCAGCGCCGGGAAGCGTTCATCGAAGGGCATATCAGAGCATTTGAATTTTTCGGCGGGGTACCCAAACGGCTGATTTACGACAACCAAGGAAACCTTAAGATCGCTTTCCGGGCTCCGAAAACGGACGGGGTGATCGTCCTGTACAAGGAGAGGGATACCGCGGGTGCGGCGACTTCATACTGGCTCATGAACTACGCCGGGAGCAACGTCATAGTGATGTCGCCCGCAGAAGTCCCCGATGTGTTGAGTGCGGAGAACGGGTTTGTACTGGTGAAGAAAATTAATACTGTTGCTAAGCCTAATATTTGGTAATATATATAGTGAGAACAGTTTTAAGGAAGGATGTTTGGCGTGAACGAGCTGGATAACTTAATAGCCAAACTAAAAAATAGCAAAGCTCTACTCCATGAGCAGTACGGTGTCGAAATCCTCGGCATATTCGGCTCCTATGTTCGTGGGGAACAAAAAAGAAACAGTGATGTTGACATTCTGGTTGACTTCAAGGAGCCGATTGGGCTTCTAAAGTTTGTGGCCCTGAAGAACCAATTGAGTGAAATTATCGGCAGAGATGTTGATCTGGTCACGAAGACTGCACTCAAGCCGGGTATCGGCAAGAGAATACTGGAAGAGGTTATCTACGTATGAAGCGTTCATTCGAAGATTATCTCAACGACATAATGGAAGCGATAACTGCTATAGAAGCATTCACCATGGGAATGACGAAAGAAAACTTCATCAGCGATCTCAAAACGGTTTACGCTACGAGAAAGGCTCTTGAAATCATAGGTGAAGCAGCTAAAAAGATCCCGGCTTCTTTCAAGAATAAGCATAAGGAGGTTCCCTGGAAGGAGATCGCTGGAATGCGTGATGTGCTGGTGCATGAATACTTTGGAGTAGACCTTGACGTGGTGTGGAAAACAGTTCAGCAAGATATTCCGGTACTCAAAAGTCTTTTTTTGAGACTGTTGAACAATTTTAAAGCAGAATAAAGATATTGAGTCTTAAGTGCCAAGATAAGTGCCAAGAGCACCAGAGGGCAATTTTACAGGCGGGAAAGTTTAAGTGAGCCACCTATTGCGGAGGCTTCGAAACTTTCCGGCGCTTTATCTGCGCCGGAGGTGCCAGAATGCAAGGAGTGCCGGTAAAATCCTGTGTTGGTTCTTTGCGGTATCAGTGCTGGCCGAGGATGCTCCCCTCTCCCTCATCGGCCAGTTCGGCTTCAAGTCCGGGCGGGACGTGGACAAGTTCGAAGGGATCCCTTACAAGTTGACCGGGAACGGTCTCCCCTACCTGATTGATCATATGCTGGCCTATCTCGAGGCCCGGGTAGTCCAGGAGGTGGATGCCGGCACCCATACCATCTTTATCGGGGAGCTGACAGAGGCGGAGGTGCTGCGGGATGGCAATCCCATGACCTACGCCTATTACCATCAGTTGAAGCGGGGGAGCGCTTCGCCTACCGCTTCGTCTGATATACAGGAAAGAAAGGAGACAGTTAATATGGCCAAATACGAATGTACGGTGTCCACCCGGGAAAGGGAACCCTGGTGTGTTGCGGCAAGCCGATGGAGTTACAAGTGGAGAATACGGTGGATGCCAGCAAGGAGAAACACGTGCCAGTGCTCGAAAAGGTAGATGGCGGTTTTAAGGTAACGGTGGGCGGCACTCCTCATCCCATGGAGGATAAGCACTACATTGAATGGATCGGACTCCAGGCGTACGATCGTCTCCTGCGCAGGTATCTGAAACCGGGGATGCCACCGGAGGCGGTTTTCATGCGCGATGCGGACAGGGTTACCGCCAGGGCCTACTGCAATCTGCACGGTCACTGGAAGTCGGAATAAAGCGGAAAGCTGGAGGGGTACGGGCAGAGGCAGATCAACGAGAGGAGTTTGACAGATTAAAAAGTCCGGAACGCCGGATGAGTCCTGAATTACAGGTCGTTCATTTGTCGTTTTTTGCCACCCGGTTATTCGCCGGGTCTTTTATTATGCAGAGCAGTTGAGTTGATGCTGCCGGTTTATTTGGCTATTATAATTTAAGGAACTTGAGAAGCCTGTCCGGATAAGGTATGCTTAAAGTCAGCTGAAATTAAGGAAAGTCTTTCAGCAATCCAATTAAAACCATGACATATATGTCAAGCGTCAGTGAAAATGTCAGGTAAAACTCGTCAGTGATTTTGTCAGGGTAGAAGTGGTATAATTAGGCCTGCGAGGTTTCCATGGCATACGCCATGGGTGGTCTTGAGCGGGCCTACGGGTAAGAGTAGTGCCTGCCTTTTCATTAGCAACAGTGGAGGCCTTAGATTCAGCTTTAGATTTTGTTTTAGGAGAAGAGGTAACATTCAAGAGCTCTAGTGGGTATATATTACCCTTCCATCCCACATACAAGCGGCCATCAAGGAGCTTATGCACTTCGACCACAGAACGCAGAGGGATAACAGGCGCGCCTTTAGGATTTAACACCTTATAAGCCTTACACTCGAAGCGGATGGTATAGCCGGGGTTCAACATGCGGTGTTCCTTCCAGCAGAAGACATGATCCAGGCGCAAGTGGGAGGGGATGGGGCGGAAAGCGGAAACCGGATCAGCGGGTTGCACGGCGAACTTTTTGTTATAGCGCACGATAAAATTTTTAAGGACGGCATTAGCCTCATCGAGGGTAGCAGCACCTGCCAGGCGCAACTCGAGAACGAGCCTTTCCTGGAGGGTCTGGAAGGAACGTTCGATGCGGCCTTTAGCCTGAGGGGAACGGGCGGGGATATGTTGAATCCCTAACTCATTCAAGATGCGGCCGATTTGAGTTAAAGGGCGCTGTTGGCCGAGGAGCTGCTGTTCGACAGTAGTGTCCTCTTCACCTTTAGGTGAAAAGAAGAGAGTATGGCGGTCGGAGTAAATGGCCACAGGGATACCATGATTAGTCACCAAGTCAAAGAGGAGGTAGCAGTAGCCCTCAAAATCTTCGGAAGGCCAAAAGAGGGCGGCAAGAATTTGGCCGGTGGCGTCATCGACAGCTAAAAGCAGTACGAGCTTAGGGCCGCGGCCTTCCAGCCAATCGTGGTGGCTGCCGTCGATTTGGACTAAAAGGCCTATTTGAGGTTTACGTTGACGGCTACGATGAAGTTTAGGAGGCCGGTGCTTTTTAGGGCTTGAGATACCGGCGGCTTTAAGGATACGAGCGACAGAAGAAGGGCTTAGAGAGATACCTTCATACTCGTGGAGCAACTCGCTAAGGAAAGTAAAATTACACCCCCAATATTTAGATTGAGCGAGTTGGACCACCTGTTGGCGGATATCTTCTGGAATAGTGTGAGCTGGTTTACGGCCGCGGTTTCCGTGGGCCAAGGAAGCGGGCCCGTGCTCTCGTAACCTGGCTTTGAGCCTGTAGACGTGGCGTTCACTCAGGCCAAGAACCAAGGCCGCGTGCTTGGTAGTAATTAACCCTCCCAGAGATTGTTCTAAAACTTGAATCCGATTTAGTTCCATCTGTGACAAAGTAATCCTCTCCCTGTCCATACTGACATTTTCACTGATGGATTTTACCCTGACAATATCACAGACGGATCACATAAAACCATGACATATATTGACAAAAACTTTGATTGGTGCCATACTTACCTGAGGGTGGCTTCAGGCGTAAGGGAAGGAGGTGTACTTGTGGAAGGTAAACAGGTAATGGTTGGGGGTTTTCAATAAGAAAATGCGCCTGGCAATCCCGGACAGCTAACCTTGTAGAATGTAAGAATTGGTTCTTTCTTTGGACCTGCTGAGGCAGGATGCGTTTTTGACGATATTAACAACAGTTGACGGATAGGAGTTGTTTGAGCAATGGATAATCTACAGAGCTTAGTTATCTATGCTCCGGCAATGGGAGCAATTTCTTTGCTTTTTGCTCTTTACCTGGCGAGCAAAGTAAGCAAAGCAGATCCCGGAAACGAGATGATGGTGAAGATTTCCGGTTACATTGCTGATGGGGCGATGGCTTTTCTGAGGAAGCAGTACAGTGCAGTTGCTATTTTCGTGCTGATTGTCTTTTTGGTGCTTTTATTTCTGCTTCCTTCTAAGGCCTGGCAAACCGCCATCTGTTATCTGGTAGGGGCGGTGTGCTCGGCAACGGCAGGGTTTTTAGGTATGAAGGTGGCTACTAAAGCCAACGTCAGAACGACGCAGGCAGCCCGCACTTCCCAGAATGCCGCGTTGGGAATTGCTTTTTCCGGCGGGGCCGTGATGGGCATGTCGGTTACGGGCTTGGGCCTTCTGGGGCTGGGGCTCCTTTACCTCATCTTTGAGGATCCTACCATTGTCAATGGCTTTGCCATGGGGGGTTCCTCTGTTGCTCTCTTCGGCCGTGTAGGCGGCGGTATCTATACCAAAGCCGCCGATGTTGGGGCCGACCTGGTCGGCAAAGTAGAAGCCGGCCTCCCAGAAGATGATCCCAGGAATCCAGCCACCATTGCCGATAACGTAGGAGACAATGTCGGGGATGTGGCCGGCATGGGTTCCGACCTCTTTGAGTCTTATGTTGGTTCCATTATCAGTGCCATGACCCTGGGTGTGCTGGGATTGGGATTCAACGGCGTCCTGCTGCCGATGATCATTGCTGCGGCCGGTATTATTGCATCTATCATCGGAACCTTCTTCGTTAAAACCGATGAAAAATCGAATCCTCTCAAGGCCTTGAACATGGGAACAACTGTTGCCTCTGTCGTTCTCTTGATTGCAGCCTACATTGCCGTGCGCTTGATTACACCCGATCAACCAGGCTTATTCTGGGCGATCCTGGGTGGCATGGTAGTCGGAATGCTGATCGGCTTTGTGACCCAATACTATACCGCTTCAGAATACAACCCGACACGGGGCATCGCCAAGGCAGCAACGACCGGTCCGGCAACGGTGATCATTGCAGGATTGGGTGTAGGCATGCTCTCTACGGTTATTCCGATTCTTTTAATTTGTGCTGCAATTATTCTGGCTTTCGTTACAGGTGGCCTATATGGAGTCGCTTTGGCGGCTGTCGGTATGCTGGCGACAACCGGTATGGTGGTTGCGGTCGATGCCTATGGGCCGATTGCCGATAATGCCGGCGGAATTGCCGAGATGACTCCTGATTTGCCCGACTCCGTCCGCGCAACCACCGATAAGCTGGATGCAGTAGGCAATACCACCGCTGCCATCGGCAAAGGTTTTGCCATCGGATCTGCAGCCCTGACCGCCCTGGCTCTGATGGCTGCGTATGGACAGGTAGCCGGGATCCAATCCATCAACCTCCTGGATCCGATGGTTATTGTCGGGCTGTTAATCGGGGGGATGCTGCCCTTCTTCTTCTGCGCTATGACCATGGGTGCTGTCGGTAAAGCTGCCGGCAAGATGGTGGACGAAGTCAGAAGGCAGTTCCGGGAGATCAAGGGTTTGCTGGAAGGCACTGCCCCCGCCGACTATGTAAAGTGTGTTGAAATTAGCACTAGTGCGGCCATTAGAGAGATGATTGCTCCCGGTTTGCTGGCAGTCATCGCGCCGATTCTGGTCGGGTTCATCCTGCGTGCCGAAGCGCTGGGCGGTATGCTGGCCGGTTCCATCGTCTCCGGCGTCTGTTTGGCAATTATGCTGGCCAACTCCGGTGGCGCCTGGGACAACGCCAAAAAATATATTGAAGAAGGGAACTATGGCGGTAAGAATTCCCCCGCACATGCGGCAGCCGTTGAGGGTGACACCGTCGGTGACCCGTGTAAAGACACAGCTGGGCCTTCTTTGAACATCCTGTTAAAGCTGATGTCCATCGTATCCCTGGTGTTTGTTGCGCCGTTCTTCTAAAAATGGCATTGATAATCCGACGAGAGGCCGTTCCTCCGATCGGGGGGACGGCCTCTCTCTTACCAAATCAGCTTTAAAATCGCTTTCATCATCACCCAGCGCCGGAGGAGCTTTAATGACTGTTCCGATATAGGCAGAGCGCCGATTAAGATCCGGTTGGAAGCTACCGAAAGCGGGGCAGCGACAATTATCTGACCCTGCAGAGCACCCGTTGGCCTCTCCTGATCGGCAATGCTTTGGCTACGATGGTATTGTAAAATCGGAAAAGGCCAGCTAACGACCCGGTGGCTTCTCCCGATCGACAGTGCTTTGGCTATGGCAGAAGGAATTGCGGGATGGATGGCTCCTTAAGGGGAATCGTAGCCGGTTGATTTTACGGTAAAGTGACATGGGTGCGCCGGATAACCTGCAGGAATTTGTTATGGTAATAGGGAACTTTAATGAGATCAAGCAGCGACAATTAGGACCTTGAGGTTTTTCGGATGTATTTCTTGATTCTTTTGTTTTCCTATCTGCTGGGCAGTATTCCGACGGCGTATCTTGCCGGGAAGCTGTGGCGCGGTATCGACATCAGGAGGTACGGGAGCGGGAATGTCGGCACCATGAACGCCAGAGCCGTCTTGGGATGGGGAGCAGCAGTTCCGGTTTTCCTCTTGGATCTCGGCAAGGGAATGCTGGTCGTCTATCTTGCCCGCCTAGCTGGCCTTGAAGGAAACATTGCTCTTTTGGCTGCGGTGGTCGGGCACATTTACCCGGTCTGGCTGCGGTGGCAGGGAGGGAAGGGGCTGGCAACTGCCTTCGGCGGCTTGCTGCTGGAGCAGCAGTTCTTTGGTATTCTCGCTTTTTGCGGCGTATGGCTGTGTATCTACCTTTTCAGCAGGGACTCCGACCGCGCCGGGTTGGGCGGAGCCCTGGCCTTTACCGGATTGGCCGCCTGGAGGGGTGTTGCCCCCGGGAAGTTGTGGCTGGTGATGATCGGCCTGGTCGTTGCCTGGAAACACTTTGTCGAGTTAACGAGAAAAGGGCGATGAGGGGCGGGTCGGTCGCCTGTTTGCGTTAGACGCAGGTCCGGCTTCTGTATAAAACGGCGAGGGATGGGCACCTGTGGTCCGGGGCCGGATGGCAGGACAGGGGGAGCAAACCGTCTTTTTGCCCGGCCCGGAATCGGGGTCCGCGGTCTGCTGCAGCTTTTCGGCAGCCGATCTCCGGCATCTTTTTTAGAGGAGTATAAAGATCTTTTTACAGCAGACAGGAGTTCGGGGAATCGTGTACAATTTTAACTGACAGTCGATTGCAGAGAGGGGAATCGGTCATGGAAGTTACGCAGCCCGACATAAACAGAGTTGATAGTGTGATCCGGGAATACGAGGATGAACCCGGCAGCCTGATCAGCATCCTTCAGAAGGTCCAGGATCTGTTCGGTTATCTTCCCCTGCCGGTGCTCAGGTATGTAGCGCAGAGAACCGGCATCAAGCTGGCTAAGGTTTACGGGGTGGCCTCTTTTTACAAACAGTTCCGGCTCACTCCTCGTGGCAAGTATGAGCTCCTTCTCTGCCAGGGCACGGCCTGCCATGTCAACGGTTCGGAGCGGCTGGCAGAGGCGCTCCGCGAAGAGCTGCAGATCGAGGATGGGGAAACCACCGGCGACGGCCTGTTTACTCTGAGCAGCGCCGCCTGTCTGGGCTGCTGCAGCCTGGCGCCGGTGATGATGATCAACGGCCGGGCTTACGGACAGCTTACTCCGCAGAAGGCACGGCGAATCGTAAGGGAACTGGCAGAACGGGAGAAAAATAGCCTTGAGGGCGGTGAATGCCGGTGAAAATCAGAGTCGGCCTGGGCAGCTGCGGTATCGCTGCGGGAGGTATGAAGGTTTGGGAGGCCGTCAAAGCCGAAGCTGAACGGCGCTCCCTGGAGATCGAGATGCAGCAGACGGGCTGCGTCGGCATGTGCCACCACGAGCCGCTGCTGGATCTGATCGACGATGGCGGGGAGGTTTACACCTATGGGCATGTTACCCCTGGGCGGGTCAAGAGGATTTTTGACGACCACGTCACCGGGGGGCAACCGGTTGCCGAATACCTGGTGGGCACCTCTTCCCAGCCCAATGATTTTCTTTCCGGACAGGTGCGGATCGCCTTGCGCAACTGTGGCGTCATCGATCCTGAAGAGATCCGGGATTACTGTGCCCGGGGTGGTTACGCTGCCCTGCGGCAGGCGGTTACGGCGATGCGCCCTGAAGAAGTGATCTCGGAGGTGAAGGCATCAGGCCTCCGCGGTCGGGGGGGTGCCGGGTTCCCCAGCTGGGTCAAGTGGCAGGCCGCCAGGCAGGCGGAGGGAGACGTCAAGTACATCATCTGCAACGCGGATGAGGGGGACCCCGGGGCGTTTATGGACCGCAGCATCCTGGAAGGGGACCCTCATTCCGTGCTGGAAGGGATGGCTCTCGCCGGTTATGCCGTTGGGGCGGGAGAGGGCGTTATCTACGTGCGGGCGGAGTATCCCCTTGCCGTCCGGCGCCTGGAGGTCGCCATCAAGCAAGCCCGGAAGGAGGGCGTCCTGGGGCAGAACATCTTCGGTTCTGGCTTTTCCTTTGATATCAGGATCAAGCATGGTGCCGGGGCCTTTGTTTGCGGTGAGGAAACCGCCCTCATCGCCTCGCTGGAGGGGGAGCGGGGAATGCCCCGTTTGAAGCCCCCTTATCCTGCCGAACAGGGCTACTGGGGAAAACCCACTGTCATCAACAATGTGGAAACCTACGCCAATGTTCCCTGGATTATTTCTCAGGGGGGAAAAGCCTTCGCCGCCGTCGGTACTGATAAGAGCAAGGGGACGAAGGTTTTTGCCCTCGCCGGGAAGGTGAAGAGGGGTGGTCTGGTAGAGATTCCCATGGGCGTGTCCTTGAGAAAGGTGATCTTCGAGATCGGCGGCGGAATCAAAAGCGACCGCAAGTTCAAGGCGGTGCAGCTGGGAGGCCCCTCCGGAGGCTGTATCTCCGAACAGCTGTTGGATACGCCTGTGGATTATGAATCGATCGTGGCCACGGGAGCCATCATGGGCTCCGGCGGTATGGTGGTGATGGACGACACCACCTGCATGGTAGATATCGCCCGCTTTTTCCTGGACTTCACCCGGAAGGAATCCTGTGGCAAGTGTGTGCAGTGCCGTATCGGCACCAAGCGGATGCTGGAGATCCTGGAGCGGATCGTCAATGGAGAGGGGAGAGAGGGGGATATCGAGCTCCTCGAAGAGATAGCCAACCAGGTCAAGCAGGGCTCCCTCTGCGGCCTGGGCCAGAGCGCTCCCAACCCCGTCCTGACCACCATCCGCTATTTCCGGGAGGAGTATGAGGTCCACATCAGGGATCACAGGTGCCCGGCCCGTCAGTGCCGCGCCCTGATCAGCTACCGGATCGACCCGGAGCGCTGTGGAGGCTGTGGTTCCTGTGCCAGCAAGTGCCCTGTGGGGTGTATTTCCGGGAAGAAAAAGGAGCCCCATGTCATCGACCAGTCGCAGTGCATCAAATGCGGTACCTGTTTGGAAACATGCCCTTCCAGGTATAAGGCAATTATCGTGGAGTAGGGGGAAGAGCTGTGGAAAAACTGAGTTTGATTATAGACGGCCGTGAGGTGACGGGTTCTGCAGGTGAGACCATCCTGGAGGTGGCCCGGAGGAGCGGTATCGAGATTCCTACTCTCTGTTTCGACGAGCGGTTGAAGCCCTACGGCGGCTGCGGGCTTTGTGTGGTGGAGGTCAAAGGGAGCTCCAAGCTGTTCAGGGCCTGTGCCACCGAGGCCGTTCCTGGGATGGTGGTTACCACCGATTCCCCGCGCATAAGGGAATCCCGCAAGATGACCCTGGAACTGCTGCTCTCCGATCACACGGGGGACTGCCGGCCCCCGTGCACTCTCTCCTGCCCGGCCCAAACGGACTGTCAGGGATATGTCGGCTTGATTGCCAACGGCAGGTACAGGGAGGCGGTTGCTCTCATCAAGGAGAGACTTCCCCTGCCCGCCAGCATCGGACGAGTCTGTCCGCACCCTTGTGAGACCGCCTGTCGCAGGAAGCTGGTTGAGGAACCGGTGGCTATTGCGGCTTTGAAGGCCTTTATGGGTGACCGGGATCTGGCGGGCGGGAATCCCTACCTTCCTGAGGTCAAACCGGCTACCGGGAAGAAGGTAGCCGTTGTGGGATCGGGGCCCGCAGGGCTGACCGCAGCGTACTTCCTGGCCCGGGAGGGGCATGAGGTGACGATCTTTGAGGCCATGCCCAGGCCCGGTGGAATGCTTCGCTACGGCATACCCCAGTACCGTCTGCCTAAAGAGATCCTGGATCGGGAAATCGAGCTGATTGCCCGGATGGGTGTCAGGATCGTCACCAATACAAAGATCGGCAGAGATATCAGCCTGGATTACTTGAGGGAGAATTTCCAGGCCGTGTTTATCGGGATTGGAGCCTGGCGGAGTTCCTCCCTGGGCTGTCCGGGGGAAAACCTGGAGGGGGTGGTTGGCGGGATCGACTTCCTGAGGAGGGTCGCCCACGGCTCCGATGTTGGCATCGGGGAACGGGTCGCCGTGGTCGGAGGCGGGAATACCGCCATGGACGCTGCCCGCACCGCCGTCAGACTGGGAGCGCGGAAGGTCATGGTGGTTTACAGGAGGACCAGAGCGGAGATGCCCGCCGAAGACGTTGAGGTTCAAGAGGCCATGGAAGAGGGGGTAGAGTTCAGATTCTTGGTATCCCCCCTGGAGGTGCTCGGCGATGACCTTGGAAAAGTGAGGGCCATCAGGCTCCGGCGGATGCAGCTGGGAGAGCCTGACGCCAGCGGACGGCGCCGTCCTCTCCCCATCCCCGGGGCCGAGGAGGAGATCGCCGTGGATATGGTGATCGCGGCCATCGGCCAGCAGACGGACGCTTGCGGGTTAGGCGGCCTGGATCTCACGCGTAAGGGAACGATTGCAGTGGACCCCGTCACACTCCAGACGAACATCCCCGGTGTTTTTGCCGGCGGGGATGCCGTAACCGGCCCCGGAATTGCCATCGAGGCGGTTGCCCAGGGGCAGCAGGCAGGGGCGGCCATCAACAGCTACCTTGCGGGTAAACTTGAGGCCCCGCGAAAGGTCTTTGCCGTGACCCGAAAGGATCTCACGGCAGAGGATTTTGCCGACCGGGAACGCACGCCCCGGGCGGCCATGCCCCGGTTGAGCGCCTCCGAACGCAGGGGGAACTTCCGGGAGGTCAACTTGGGGTTCTCGGAAGAGGCGGCTCGCAACGAGGCCAAACGTTGCCTGGAATGCGGCTGCCTGGACTACTTCGAGTGCAAACTTGCCGCCTACGCCGCCGAATACGGCGCCCGGCCGGACCACCTGGAGGGCGCCAAACGCCGGGAAAAATTCCGGGACAGACACCACCTTCTCGAGTTCAACTCGGAAAAGTGCATTCTCTGCGGTCTGTGTGTCCGGATCTGTGATGAGGTGGTGGGGCCGGGGGTACTGGGGCTGGTTGACAGGGGTTTCGATACCGTTGTCAAGCCGGAGTGCGGCCTACCCCTGTCCGAAACGGCCTGCCTTTCCTGCGGCCAGTGTGCCGCCGTTTGTCCTACCGGCGCCTTGTTAGAGCGTCAGCCACTGGACAAACAGGTGCCTTTGTTGATGGATGAGAAACCGTCCCTCTGCTCCTTCTGCAGCCTGGGATGTGAACTGGTTTACAGTGTGCACGGCGGGCTGGTGGGACGCGCTCTGCCCCGCAAGAACGGGCTGCTCTGCCGCAAAGGGCGCTTTGGATTTGCCTACTTTACCCGCGATCGCCTGGAGACACCCCTGGTGCGGATCGACGGACAAAAGGAGGCTGTTTCCTGGGAGGAGGCACTCAACCGTGCGGCTGGGGAGGTAAAACGCATCAGGAAGCGTGAGCAGGAAGATGTCCTGGCCGTGCTTGTTTCTCCTGCGTACACTTTAGAGGAGGCCTGGGCGGCGGCACAGTTTGGGCGGATTGCTCTCGGGACGAAGAGGGTGGGGTCGGCAAACCTTAATCTGGCAGGGTATTCTACTGCCGGTGCCTGGAGCGAACTCCAGGCAGCAGACCTCATTCTGATGGTGGGATCCTGCAACGAATGCCAGATTGCGGCCGTCAGGGTGCGCCAGGCGGTGCGGCGTGGGGCGCAGCTGGTCGTCATCTCTGACGAAGCCGGGCTGGTCGATGACCTGGCCGTTTACAAGGTATCACCTGAGAACGGAACGGGGTTTTTAAAAGAGGTGCTGGCAGCGGCTGCTGAAAAGGGGTTTCCCTTTGACGGCTCCCTGCAGATGACTTTAGGAGGCATAGAGCCGTCCGGCGAGGCAAAGAAGGTGGCCGACTTCTATACGGCAGCGAAGAAGCCCCTTATCCTTGTCGACGGCTTCTCGGTAACGCAAACCGGGGCTCAGCTGCTGTCGGCTCTGGCTCGCCTTGGGGGAAGAATCGGCTCAGCGGGGAGAGGGCTCCTCGTCGTAAGCCCAGGTGGAAATGCGGCCGGGCTCTGGGAGCTGGGAATCAGGACGCCCTTTACGGAAATTCTTGCCGATATTCGACGGGGTGCCTGCCGGGGGCTCTTCGTCTTTGAAGAGGACCCGGTAGGGGCAGGTATCTGCACCCCCTCCGACCTGGAAAGGCTGGACCTGCTGGTTGTGGTATCCACCCGTCTGACGCCGACCGCCGAGATCGCCGGTCTTGTCCTCCCCGGAGCATCTCCGCTGGAGAGCTCCGGCTATTATCTTTCCGCCGATGACCAGCTGAAGGAGCGCTGCCAGGTGCTCCTCCCCGTTACCGGTAAGGATAATGAGGCGGTCATTCAGGAGCTGGCCGGAGCGATGGAGAGCGTCCTCCCTGCCTTCCGGTTAGAGTCGGTAACTGCTGCAGAAGCGCCGGGGCCAGAAAAAGACCTGCCGGCGGCAGATGGCCCGTTATTCGCACCTATGGGGATGGCTGACCTGATTTTGTTTGATTTTTGAACCTGAAAAACTTATAAGGTAATTGTTTTTGGCACAAGAATTGCTTATAATATTAGCACAAAGGACAAAAACAAGTCGAATCAGGTAAGATAATGTCTAATCCTAACTTAGCGGCCCCCGAAGCTGTCGGTTACCTCCCAAGTAAAGAATTTCGACCGGCAGCTTCTTTTTATCTTTTTAAGCTCCCATAATGTGAACGCTTGTTCTCGTGGCACTGCGAGCTTTCCGCCGCAAAAAACCGCCGGTGAACTCTCCGGCGGTTCATCCCGGGGATTAACGGTATGCTTATTGAAATCCTCGCCGATGTTCATTTTATTTCTTCTGCCTACGCATTTCCTCCAGAATGTAGTCATAGAGGAGGTACAGGTCGTCATAAGGGAACTCGTACTGTACCTTCTTACGCTCACCTTCCGGTTTGGGCACCACCCTCAAGGCCTCTTCTTTCACTTCTCTGTGGACTTTTTTGAGCGCCACTGCCATTCTGATCACCATCCTTTCCGGGGGATCGGGGGGTTGTTATAAATTTCACTAATAGCTATACGCAAAATGCGTGCCAGGTAATGGGAGATTCGGCTGGCAGATTAAAAAATTTTTATCTGTATTTGTTACAAAAAGCACAAGCCCCGAGGTCCCTTCGGTTACAGCATGATCGGTGCCGTGGTGGCATCTCGTGCCTATTTTGCGTTAAATGTTCCGATATTACGGAAGAAGATGACGAAAAATCGGAGGTTGGGAGCGGTGTCAAGGGAAGAGAGGATGACGTAGTATGTGTGCCCGCCGGCTGGCAGCCGGGGGATCCGGGAATAAGAAGGGATTTCTCTGCAGAGGGTAAGATTTAGGAATTGCTGACGAGATTCTTTGCCATAATAATTGCTGAGGGGAACTTTTGTGAGGGCAGGGATGCCATATCCGGAAGCAGCAGAGAGCACTCAGGTCGATTGAAGGGCGGAGCAGAATGCCGGTTGCAGATAAGAAAGTGTTGGTGG
Source organism: Thermacetogenium phaeum DSM 12270 (assembly GCF_000305935.1). Lineage (NCBI taxonomy): Bacteria > Bacillati > Bacillota > Clostridia > Thermoanaerobacterales > Thermoanaerobacteraceae > Thermacetogenium > Thermacetogenium phaeum. Next base: position 831,894 of record NC_018870.1, read on the forward strand.
CTATAGAGGGCAAGGAGCTGCAGCTTTCAAACCTGGACAAGGTTCTTTACCCGGCCGGGGGGTTTACCAAAGCCCAGGTGATCGATTATTACACAAAAATATCTCCGGCGCTGCTGCCTCATCTCCGCGGGCGGCCGGTGACCTTTAAGCGTTATCCCGATGGCGTCCGGGGGGAATCTTTCTACCAGAAGGAGTGCCCCGCGCGCCGTCCGCAGTGGCTGAGGACGGCGCCGCTTCGCATCAGAGGGGGGCGAGAGATCAACTACTGTCTTCTGGAGGATCTGCCTTCACTGATCTGGGCGGCCAATCTGGCCGCCCTTGAACTACACACCTCGCTTTCACTTGCCGATGATCCCCTGTCCCCTAACTTTTTGGCTTTTGACCTGGACCCCGGTCCTCCTGCAGGCATCATCGAGTGTTGCCGGGTAGCTCTGATTTTGAGCAGGCTTCTCCGCCGCTTCCATCTCGAAGGCTTTCCCAAGACTTCCGGTTCCAAGGGACTGCAGGTTTATGTGCCCTTGAATACTCCTGTGAGTTACGAGCGAACAAAGGGATTCGCCAGAGCCTGTGCTGAGGCTTTGGAGATACAGCTACCGGAGTTAGTGGTTTCCCGGATGAGAAAAGACCTGCGCACAGGGAAGGTCTTTATCGATTGGAGCCAAAACGACCCTCACAAGACGACGATCTCCGTTTATTCTTTGCGTGCAAGGGAGCGCCCGACGGTTTCCACCCCGGTGAGCTGGTCGGAGGTGGAAGCAGCAGTTAAAAGGGATGACCCCGAGCTGCTGTTTTTTGAGGCAGAGGAGGCCATTGAGCGGTTTGCAAAATGGGGGGATCTCTTTGGTCCGGTAGTGGAGAAGCAGCAGGTTTTGCCTTGTTTTCAGTGAGATCAAAACCCTGCTGCACCCTTGCTCCTCCGAGAATTCGTCGAGCAGCGGCCGGCCTGAGGTGTTATTATCGCAGAGTCAAAGTGCTGTTGCGGCGTATAATGGGATTAGGAACGGAGAGGGTGGCATCAAAATGGCTGGATTGCGTGTGGGTACCTGGAATATCAAAGGCGGCAGGGGAGCCCGGGGACTTCCTGTGTTGTTCAGAAGGACAAAATACCTCAATCGGATTGCGGAGATAATTAAGACCCTCGAACTCAAGGTGGTAGCCCTCCAGGAGGTGGATGTGAGTACCCTCCGCTGCGGGTTTTTGCACCAACCCGGTTACCTTGTGGAAAGGCTTTCCCGTCTTACGGGTGATGACTGGACCTACCTGTTCGCCAAAACTTTAACCGTTCAGGGGGGAGCTTACGGCAACGCCATCATATCTGCTTTTCCTTTCGATGAGGTCGTCCGGGTGCCGTTGGATGTCCCCGGCCAGAGGGTTGAAAAGCGCCTTTTTCTTTTTGCCCGCCTCTTAATTCCCGGAGGGCCGCCCTGCGGCATCGGCTGTTTTCACCTGTCGGTCGAAGGGGACGGCTTGCGTTTGCAGCAAGTAAAAAGAATTAAAGCTGCACTGTCGGGGCTTTCCCCTCCTCCGCCGTTAATCCTGGGAGGTGATCTCAACGGGGAAAGGAGCAGTGCAGCTTACCAGGAGATGCTGGCAGGAGCATTCCCTCTGTGTGACTTGGGGCCCTCATCCGGGTATTCTTTTACCGACCGCTCCGGCTACAGGGCTCGTATTGACTTCCTCTACGGAAAAGGCGCATTGCCTCTTGCTTCGGGTATTGTCGACAGCGGTGGCGTTTCCGACCATGACCTGGTATGGGTGGAGTGTGAGGTCTAATCGTTCCTGGCCGGAACGCAAATTCGCTCTCCTACGATTAAATTTTTAGGATCAAGTGAGGGATTTTCTTTGAGGATCCTTTGGACGCTGGTATGGAATTTGCGGGCGATCGCTTCCAGGGTGTCCCCCTGTTTGATTGTGTAGGGAACGGTCCCCCGGGGGCAGCGCCTTTCGGGAATGCAGATTTTTTGCCCGACGATTAGATTTCTGGGGTCGATGCCCGGATTGACGTCGATAATGGACTTAACGGTAGTGCCGAAGCGCTTAGCCAGTTCAGAGAGTGTGTCCCCAGGCTGAATTGTATAAAAGAATCCGGGGCATTCGGGTTTAGGAGGTGCCGGTGCGGGGATGCACACCACCTGGCCGATCTGCAGGTTGTTCGGGTCAACTCCTGGGTTGGCGGCCAGAATGGCGTCCAGGCTCACCCCGAAGCGTTGCGCCAGGAGGAAAAAGGTATCGCCCGCCCGGATTGTGTACAGTGTGCCGGGACAGGATGGCTTTGACATGGTGTCATTCACTCCCTCCGTTTAAGATTTTTCAATTTATGTTATGTCTGGAAGAGATTTTGTGCTCCCCTTTCCCTGCTAACATAATCTGGATTGCTCGCAGGAACCCTTCCCCAGAAGGGCCGCTTGTGGCGAAGAGGTAGCGGGCATTGAGGAGGAGCTTGAAGCCAGATGCTCCTGTATGATTCTTATCCTCTTGCCTATACTAATTCCGGAGGTGTTTCCCGGATGGGTATGAGACGCCTGGGGTTGATTTTGGCAGTCGTGATGCTCATCGCTTCGATAGGATCCGGCGTGTTCGGCTGCAGGAGCCCGCAATCCAAACCCCTGCCCGATCGGTCTCAAGAAGAGAAGGAACCGCCGCCCCGGGAACTGCAGCAGCTTCAGACGAGTCTCGAGCAGCTCTACGAAGAGCTCAAGCCGAAACCGGCGGCTCTGGCCGACGAAAAGCAGGCTAAGGCGGAAGGGGAGGAGATGGGTGAAGGAGGGCAAAGGATGGAACGGCCGGAAACTGCAGGGGGGATCGATTGGAGCAGACTTCATCGGCAGGTGGAGAGGATACACATGCAGTGGAGTGGACTGGAGCATAAGGTGATCCAGTCCGGAGCCAGACCGGAAGATGTTGCTGGGATAGAGCGGGAACTCAACGATCTGCCGGCCAGGGTATCGGTTGAGGACCGTTCGGGATTGCGTTTGGAAGCTAACAATGCCGCCGGCTATCTGCCCGATTTTTTGGAACTGTATGCCGTGAGGGTTCCTGCAGACCTGCTGCGCTTGCGCTACCTAGCGCGGGATGTGGTCAACCGGGTGGATGGCGGTGACTGGGCAGGGGCCGACCAGGACATGGTTAAGATGCGGGAACTGTGGTCACGGGCTCTGTTGCAGCTGAAGGATACCCCGCGCACCCTGACGGAGAGTGTGCACTTCGACATCGGCGACCTGGAGGAGGCCGTTAATAAAAGGGACCGGGATCTGGTGTTGATTAAAGAGGAGATTTTCGAAAAAAATCTGGACAGCCTGGTCAGAAGGCTGGAGGCAGAGATTTGATGAGAGGTCTTCCGGTCGCTCTCACCCGGCCGGAGTTGCAGCTGAAATTGTTATAGACCGGGATTTGGGGGCGGCAGAGAGGCGGGCTGGATCGTGAATAAGATCGGTTCCGGTATTAGGGTAGGAATTAAACAGTAAACATCATGGTGAGGTGTGGCGATGCCTGGAAGAAGCTTAAGTGGGGCCAGTTTCTACGAATACAAACTGGATCAGGTTATGAGGCGGCTTGCTGTCGACTCTTACAACTACAACTGGGACCGCTGGGGCTGTTATGTGGATTTTATCTACCGGGGAGAAAGATACTGCTTTGAACACAGCGTCAAGAAGGCAAAGGAGCGGGGCATTGAGCTGAGGAGCGGTTCGGAGGCCTTTATTCAGCTTGTACTGACCTTTGAAGACCTGGCACGCATCCTGGAGCGGGGAGTTTACGGGCTGGATAAATGGGTCCAGGGCATGAGGCACCAGTCTTCTTCGGCAGAAGGAGAGGTGCCTGGTTATTTCAAGGTGCTGGGTTTTGAGGAAATACCCTCCGGCCCCGAGGAGGTACAGCGGCGCTATCAGGTCATGATGGAAAGGCTGCCAGCCGAAGGGACGGGGAATGATGACCTGCAGAGGCTGAAGGAAGCTGCAGATCAGGCTCTTCGTTACTTCCAGGAAACGCAGCCCAACCTGCACTAGTTGATACTTCTAACCTTTTGGGGCGGTGTTTGTTCCATGTTCACCAGCCGGTGGTGGGGTTTCTTCTTCCGGAGGTGTTTCGCTACCGTCTCCCGGCTCTGTTTCCGGATCAGGAGGGGTCTCCGTTTCAGGCGGCGACTCCCCTTTGTCACCAGGCTCCTCCTGTAAATCCGGAAGGTCAATCGCCTCCGCAGGGGGTTCCTCTTCTTTCTCTTCTTCTGGATTTTGGGCAACAACCGGCGGCGCAGGAGTTTTGTCAACAGGAATTTGTTGCCTTTCTTCATAGGGCGGTTCCAGAACGACGTTTGTCGTGGTTATACCGTAGGTGAAGAGATTATAAGCCACCTGACGGGCATGCTCCGGCTCCACCCCCCAGTAGCTGACACCGTTCAGATCGAGAAAGTAGCCGGGGAGCGTCTGGGTGACCACGGCTACGTTTTTCAGGTTGCTTCCTGCCCTGGCCAGGATCAGGAGCTCCTGAAGGTCGAGATTTGTTTCCACATTTTTGTACAGCTGCGGTACCAGCCAGGGGAGTTTCAGCAGGGTGGCAGGCTTTTTCGCCTGCTCGATCAAGGACTTCATCAAGGCGAGCTGCTGTCCGCTGCGGTCGATGTCCCCCAGGGCCTCATTGCGGAACCGGGCGAAGGCCAGTGCCTGCCTGCCGTTCAGCTTTTGTCTGCCCTTTTTGAGGTCGATGATGTATTCTTCTCCGTCGCCGGAGTCATGATTCATGTCTCTGGGAACGTCCACCGTCACCCCACCGAGGATGTCGACGATTTTGATAAAACCCTCCCAGCGCACCAGAACGTATTTATCGACGTCAACGCCGATCAGATCTGATACTACTGCTGCAGTCAGTTCGGGGCCGCCATAACGGGCGGCGGAGTTAATTTTCTGTGTTCCTTTGCCGGGAATCTCCACCCGCGTGTCTCTGGGTATGGAGAGGATGGCTATCCTCTCCGGGCTTACCTGGGCAACCATGATGGTATCCGTATTGCCGACCTTTTCCCCAGGCCTGGCGTCGCTTCCGAGCAGGAGCACGTTGAACTTCTTAAGGGATGCGGTGTTCTCGTCCTTTTGGTGTTCCGAGGTATCGGGGCGGGGAAACACTCCCGCCAGAAAGAGCCCGGCAGTAAAGAGCAAACACGCGAGAATGCAGGCACAGGCGGTGATCAATCCTCCGGTCCTTTTCATCAAGAGCCATCTCCCTTATCAGAGGGTAACCGGTAAAGCCTCTGTCCTTTTTTATTATACCAAAAAGATGTGATGGGAAGAATTGCGGTTATTTGTCGGCTGCGACCGGAGATAAGGCTAAAAAATTGCCGGCGCAGGTGATACCGAAGGGGGTGGTAGCAGGGTCTGAAAAAAGGGGGGGCCGCCGGCATTCCTTGGCCTTCGGAGGAGAAGCCGGGAGTCGGGATTTTATGGAGATTCTTTGATGGCATCGACGGGGCAGCTTTCTACAGCTTCTTTGGCGCAATCCTCGAGATCCTCAGGGACTTCCTCTTCGATCGCCTTGGCTTTCCCGTCCTCGTCCCAATCGTAGATCTCCGGGCAGAGATCGATGCAGGTTCCGCAGCTGATGCAGAGGTCGGGGTCGACAAAAACCTCCATGAGCGCTTTATACCTCCTTTCCCCAGGTTGGGCGTTATTCTTGTTTCCTGTTCTTATTATGTTTTTATTTTGAAAAAATAAACCCGGCGGAAAGGGCGGCAATTTTGAAAAAACTTAACTGGATAGCCCCTCTTTTTCGGGCCGATAATAAGAACACAGGCTCAAGCTGACGCAAGGGAGGTGAGAGAGTGCCCAGAGTGCGCTGTGGCTGCAGCAGATGCGAGTTTAATAATAACAATGAGTGTCAGGCCGATGATGTCGAATTCAAAAGCAGTAGGGATGATGATGGCACCGGTGTTTCCTGCAATACTTTTCGTGCTCGGAGGAATGTCTAATCAGCAAAAAAGGACTTTCCCGGTTGGCGGAAAGTCCTTTTCCATCTTCTGTTGTTTAAAGGGTTTCCAGCCGAAAACCGGCAGCTTTTGCCTGCCTCCTGTTGTAGACATTCCTGGTGTCGACGATAAAAGGGTCTTCTTTCATCAGTTTGCGGAACTCGGTGAGTTTCTCGTAGTCGATGTTCTTCTGCCTGGCCAGTACGGCGATGCCGTTGGCTCCGCGCAGGGCGTCTTCCAGAGAGTTTACCTTAAAAGGATACTGGTGCGGAACTGCAGGGTCGTAGGCGGCAACGGTGACACCGGCGGATTCTAGAAATTGGATTACTTTCAGTGCTGGGCTTAAGCGATCATCGTTGGAATAGTCCTTCATGGCAATCCCCAAAACGGCGACCTTGGCCCGAGACGGAGGGACGGGCAGATTCTTAAGAATCAGGCCGGCAATTCGCCGGGGGGTTTCATCGTTTATCCGCCGCGCCACCGGAAGCAGGCGGAGGTTGAGGTTGGCCTCGAGGGCGCGGGGTAGGAGATAATAGAGGGCGTTCGGCAGACAGTATCCGCCTACACCGGGTCCTGGCTGCAACAGATTGACTCTCTTATGGGTGTTGGCCAGCCTGATCACTTCGAAAATATCGATGCCGATAGCCTTGGTGAAAACGGCGAATTCATTGACCATGGCAATATCCACGTCTCTGGAGATGTTTTCAAAAACTTTGGCCGTTTCCACAACTTCGTAACTGCTGGCTTCGTGAATTTCGGCCCTCGTGACGATGCTCAAAACTTCCCTAGCGCGTTTTAGGCTTTTTTCTCCCGCTCCGGCCACAAGTGTTGGCATGTTTTCGAACTCTTCGAAGGCGCGCCCTTCGGCGATGCGCTCAGATGCATAAGCGAGATAGAAGTCCCTTTCCGCCTGCAAGCCTGAGCTTTCCAGAATGGGTTGAAGGAGGCGACGGGTTGTGCCCGGGGTGACGGTGCTGCGGATGAGAACCAGCTGCCCGGGGCGCAGATAACTGGCGATGGTCTGAACGGCGGCTCGAATGTAGCTGTAGTCAGGTATGCCGTCAGTGACTGGCACTCCTACTGTGACGATTACGTCGGTTGAGGATTTAGTGGCCTGCTCCGGGTCGGTGGTTGCCCGGAATCTGCCTGCGGCCAGCTGCTCCTTTAAGATCTGCTGGATGGGGATCCCATCCTTTGCCTCCAGGTGGTAGGTGACCCCTTTATTTAAGTCCTGCACGAGCTGTTCATCGACATCTACACCGATCACCCGGCACCCTTTTAAGGCAAAGCTGAGGGCAAGCGGAAGTCCGATAAAACCGAGTCCGAAAATTGCCACCTGTCTTTCTGATTCCATGAGATTCATCCTTTCCAGTTCTCCTTAATGTTTGTACTCCAAGAGATATTCTTCACAAGCGTACGGGTTCCTTTCGATCAGATCTGTTAACAACTACAATTTCGGTGCTATTTTTTCCATGATCTCCGCAACCCTTTGCTCCCAGGAATTTTCTTGAGCCCTTTTTAAGCGCAGCTTCCGGCGTTCCGGAGTTTCCAAGGTCAGTGCCTGCTCGATTTTTTTGAGGAACTCGGCGGGGGTCCTGGCAATTTCTACTACATCGGCAAAGGGTTCTACTGCCGGAAGGGGGACAGAAACCACCGGCTTTCCAGAGGCCAGATATTCGTAGAACTTCAGCGGACTGACCGTTGCCGTCAACCGGTTCAGCCGGAAGGCGTTCAGGCAGATGTCAAAACCCTTGAAATAAGAGGGCAGGACCTCTTTGTTCCTTCTGCCGAGCAGATGCACATTGGGGAGGGAGTGCAGCCTCTTGAGATCGACTCCTGGCCCCGCGGGGCCTACCAGAACGAAGGACCACCCCGGACGCGCTGCGGCCAGATCGGCTATTAAGTCCAGGTCTATCCAGTCCTGAATTACGCCGACGAAGCCGATCACCGGATGGGGAAGCCCCTTCAGTTCCGGAGCCAGGGGTGTTGTTTCTAAAACTGACTTCTGGAAGTGGTCGACATCCGCCGCGTTGGGTATCAGGTGAATTTCCCGGCAGAAGGGCTTTCTTTTTTCGTAGAGGCCCTCGGCCGTCGTAAAGACGATATCTGCCTTCTCAAGAAGGCTTTTCTCCATATCCCAGACGGTTTCCGGGCGGAAACCGCTGTATGCGGAGTGCTCGTCCACACAATCGTAGATCACCAGCTTTTCTCCCAGCCTGCCGACGATGTCGGCGCTGTTGGGCAGGTAAGTCCAGAGCAGTGGCTCCCGGAAGTTCAGCCGGCGTGCCGCCCGGCGAATGAAGGGGGCCAGCCAGGCCTGATTAAGCCTGTTTACCTGCCGGTAGATGTTACCAAAGGGGGCGATGACGGGAGGGGAGTACAGATAGATGTTTTCCCTCCACTGCCGCAGTCCTTTCCACCACAGGGGCCACTTTTTCCAGCAGGCCTTGTTTTTGAAAGGGGAGAGCAGAGAAATCGGGGGCTCTACGTAAAGGATGCGGTTGGAAAGGGGCAGCCGGGAGATGATCTGCTGCTTGCGCGTCCAGATGGGATCCCAGTCGACTGTGGAAAGGCAGATGATGTCCTGATTCTCTATTGCTGTTCTCATTCTTCATCACTCCGGCAGTTATTGTATCATAATTTACCTGCTATTCTTCCGGCTCTCGATCGGACGGCAGCCTTTCGATTAGGCGAGCGCTGGAAGTATTTTCGGGGCAAAAGGGATTGATTTACGGAGCAAGCCGTTCTGCGAGAGTGTCAGTCCGCCGTTTCGTTAGAGCTGCCTGCTGCCAGGGCAGCTTCGGCCAGCAGAAGGGCGGCCCAGATCCTCACCCACTCCGGCGATACCTCCGCCGTTGCTATCCCCGCGGCGGCATCCTGCCGGGTTCGGGCACCTGCCGGCCGGCGTGTGGTGGGCATCTCTTCGGCGGCCTCTAAACTGCCGTTGAGGGATGACGTGTTGCGGGCGGCCTCCAGGACGCGCTGCAGGTATTTTTGCGTTTCCGGAAAAGGGGGCACCCCCTTGTATTTTTCCACCGTTCCCGGGCCGGCGTTGTATGCAGCCAGAGCGAGGCGGACATCTCCACCAAAGCGGTCGAGGAGGGAGCGGAGGTATCTGGCTCCGCCGAAGATGTTTTCCCTGGGGTCAAAGGGGTTTTTGACTCCTAGAGAGAGCGCCGTCGAGGGCATCAGCTGCATCAACCCCTGGGCTCCGGCACGGGAAACCGCTCGGGGATTGAGGTTCGACTCCACCAGGGCGACTGCCTTCAGCAGGGCCGGCGGCAATCCCCATTTTTCCCCTGCTTCCTGGAAGATCGAGTCGAAGCTGTTCCCCTCCTTTCTGAGGGCTTTTTGCAGAGCCTGGGTGAAGTTCCCCTTTTCTCCTTGGGCAACGGATTGGGGCCGTAGGCCCTTAGATGTTGCTAAAAGGACTTCTTCAATCACGGGAAGCACCTGCTTTGCAGTAGGATTAATAATTATCGAAAAAATTCACAATAGCATTTGACTAACAAAATAGTATTTGGTATTATCTATTGTGTAAAGGGGAAGTGATTTATTTCACAAAGCATCTAAAAAAATAGAGGGATTAAAAAACCCTCTATAAAAACGAGGCCCCCGAAGCCGCCAGGTGCCCCCCCTAAAAGTGATAGCATGGACAGCTATCATCCTGGCGGCTTCTTTAATATAAGCTATTCTCCATTGATGCTCTAATTCCTGCTGCGTAAAATGTTTTTTTTTCTTTAATCTCGTCCTCTTTTGTTACTCATTGTCGACGTCAAAATAACATCGATAACAAGACTCTGGCAGTCGAGATACAGCATTCCTCGAACTGTGATGCATACTGGCGATCTGGCGTGACAAGGGGAGACCGTTGCGCTGCCTACTATCGCAGTATGCCTTTCCGCTCTCTTGAGCGGCAGCAGTTGGCAAATATTTTATCCGTCCCCGATGGAGGAAAAAAGAAGGATATAATCAAAGTAATATAGTGGTGTTCTTGAGAGATGTCAGGACTCCATCTTGCGGCTGTTTGGTCTGTTTATCAGGGTGCTTGGAGCCGGGCTTCTGTCAGGCTAGGTGACGGAAATCCGGAAACCTTTGCTCATCCCTGACGAGAATTCGGAAAGCTGGTATAGATTTTGCATAAGATTTTGGTTGAAGATTATCTTGAGAAGTATAACGAAAAAACGGAACCAGCAATCGTTCTGTAGGTGAGATCGCAGGGAGTTGTTGCTATGTTAAAGGAGCAAGAACGCGAGCGGTACAGCAGGCAGCTGATAATCGACGGCTTTGGAGAAGAAGGACAAGAGCGCCTTGCTGCGGGGAGGGTTTTGGTTGTCGGCGCCGGAGGTCTGGGATCGGCAGCTGCCTATTACCTGGCGGCTGCCGGGGTAGGAACAATCGGGATCATCGACGACCAGGACGTGGAACTGTCCAACCTGCAGCGACAGATCCTGCACGATACCGGCAGGATCGGGATGTCGAAAGCGGAGTCGGCAAAAATGACGTTAAGTGCCCTCAATCCTGAGATCGAGGTTATACCTTATGATTTCAGACTGACCGCTGCCAATGCCCGGGAGCTTGTGGAGAGATATGATATTGTGGTTGCTGCTCTGGATAATGAGGAAACCCGTTACCTGATAAACGAGGTCTGCGTTACCTTGCGGAAGCCTTTAGTCGAGGGGGGGGTGCTGGGGTTTAGCGGGCGTCTGATGACCGTCCTGCCGGGTGTTGGCCCCTGCTATGCCTGCGTCTTCCCCCCTTCCCGGCGTGTTGGCGGGGAGGAGCCGGATGCGGGCGGCCCCCTTCCCGTTTTAAGCACCTCTCCCGGAATTATCGGCGTATTGCAGGCTCATGAGGTGTTGAAGCTGTTGCTGAAGGTAGGTAACCCGCTGGTCGGCAGGATGCTGTTTTTCGACGGTATGTCGACTTCTTTTCATGAGCTGGAAGTGAAGAGGGCCGGGGATTGCCCCTGCTGCAGTTTGCTTCGGGGAGGTGATGAAGATGCCGGAGCAGAAAGCACAGTTGATTGAAAAGCTGACCGGTGTTTATGCCTCGAAACGCAGTTATTACACCGAATTGAAAGAGAAGATTGCGGAGATCTCCAAGAGGAATTCTCAACTGGAGATCATCAATGAGCTGGCGCAGGAATTTAATATCAGTCTGCCGAAGGATTGCCTCGACAACACGGCGAAGAAGATATTTGACCAGGCCGGTCAGATTTTTTATCTGAAGCGGATTATTATTTTGACGCTGAAAGGAGGGCGGCTGTTCGCCTCTTACTGCCACCCCCTTGATGAACGCTGCCGAAGAGGTAAAGAGATTTCCAGGTCTGCGGGAAAAACCCTCTGGGAGTCCATAACCGGGGAACGGCAGCTTGTCTGGTTCCGGGATAGCGGCAGCGAGGACGACTACCTGACGGGGCTGGGCCTGGAGGTGGCCGTGATCAGCCCTTTGATCACGCAGAACAAGATTTACGGTCTTTTTATAGTAGGGAGCGACCGGCAGACCACGTACGATCCTTTGGACCTGGCTTTTCTCCAGCAGCTCGCCAATCAGCTGGCGATTTACCTCCAGGACGGTGCTCTCTTTGCCGAGGTCAACAGGGCGAAGTCCGAATGGGAGGCGACATTCAAAGCAGTAAGGGACAGCATCGTTCTTCTCGACCGGGAGCTCCAAATTCTGCGGGTGAACCTGGCGGCATTGCAGTTCTGCGGGCTTCCCGAGGATGAGATCCTGGGGAAGAAGTACTGCGATATCTTCTGTACGGTGAAAGGCAACTGTTCCGATTGCAGCATTAAAGAGGCCCTGGAGACGGGGGAAACGGCTACCACCCAGCGGCAGCTGGAAGACGGTCGGGTGCTGGAGATGTATGCCTATCCGGCCTTTCAGCAGATCAGGGATCTCGGTGTGGTGGTCTACCTGAAGGATATAACGGAAAGGCTGAAAATGCAGGTCCAGCTTCTGCAGGCGGCGCGCCTGGCAGCCCTCGGGGAGATGGCGGCAGGTGTTGCTCACGAACTGAATACTCCCCTTGCCGTGATTATAGGAGATGCCCAACTGCTAATGCGGGGACTGCCGGAAACAGACCGGAGATACAAGATTTTGGAGGATATCAAGGCCTGCGGGCTGCGCTGCAAGAGGATTGTGCGCGGACTGCTCACCTTTTCCAGACAGGAGCAGTACGTTTTCGAGCCTCTATCGCTGAACAGCGTCGTCGATGAGGCCTTGAAGCTGGTGTCCTATCACATTGAGACCGACAACATCGAAATGGTCCTCGACTTAAGCGAGGATCTTCCCCCCATCGAAGGAAACGCCCAGCAGCTGGAGCAGGTCATCGTAAACCTGTTGCTTAACGCCAAACAGTCTTTCGAAAAGAAGACCGAGGGGCGCCGGATTGTGGTGCAAACGGGCTTCGATGAGGAGAGAAACCAGGTTTTTGTTAAAGTAATCGACAACGGCAAAGGGGTACCGCAGCAGATCATCACCAAGATTTTCGATCCCTTTTTCACCAGCAAGGGCGGTGGCGGAACGGGCCTGGGCCTTTCGGTGAGCCTGGGGATCGTTCAGAAGCACGGCGGGACCATCGCTGTCGAGAGTGAGCCCGGCAAGGGATCGACGTTTACAGTCTATCTCCCCCCTTCCCCGACCCCAACCGATGGTGGGAGCGAGAACGGCGGCGGAAGGAAGGAAACGGCCGACGGGGAATGAGAAGAGGATATAGGGAGGGGTAAACGATAGCGGCGCGGGTTTTAGTTGTCGATGATGAGGTAGAAATGGGAAACTTTTTCCGGTTCTTTCTGGAAGGAAAGGGTTATGAGGTCGAAGTTGCCGAAAACGGCCGGCAGGCAAGGAAGGCCCTGCAGAACTATTATCACCTGGTGATGCTCGATCTGAAGCTGCCGGATACCGACGGCCTTACCCTTCTGCGGGAGGTGAAGGGGCGCCATCCCCGCAGTGAAGTTTTGATCATGACCGGCTATTCTACCGTCAAGTCTGCAGTAGAGGCCATTCAAGTGGGGGCTTACGACTATTTGGAAAAGCCCTTTGACGACCTGGATGCTCTGGAAGCCATTATCGACCGGGCCTTGAACCGCGCCCTGGCGCGGGGGGAGACCTTCGAAGACGATACACTCGCCCAGAGAAAAAAGGTGATGGAGAAAATCGGGTTTGTGGCCGGTAGAAGCGAGAAAATGCAGCGGCTGCTGACTATAGCCGAAAAGCTGGCAACCAAGAACATTACTATTCTAATCAGAGGGGAAACGGGAACCGGCAAGGAGGTGCTCGCCCGTTATATTCACGCAGTCAGCAACCGTGCCGACCAACCTTTCCTTGCCATTAACTGCGGTGCCTTTACCGAGAATCTTCTGGAGAGTGAGCTGTTCGGCCACGAAAAGGGCGCTTTCACCGGTGCTACCAGCATGCACAGAGGAATTTTCGAGCTGGCGCACCGGGGCACCCTTTTCTTAGACGAAATCGGGGAGGCCAGCCTGGCGATTCAGGTAAAGCTTCTGCGGGTCCTGGAAACCGGGGAAATATTTCGGGTCGGTGGTGAGAAGCCGATCCGCGTCGATACCAGGGTGATCGCGGCGACCAATGCTCCCCTGGAAAAGCTTGTGGCGGAAAAGCGCTTCCGGGAGGACCTGTTTTACCGGCTGGACGTGGTGACGCTGACCCTTCCTCCTCTGCGGGAGCGGAAGGAAGATATCTGCCTGCTGGCCGAACACTTTCTCAGCAGTTACTTTGAACCTGACCAGGTGCCCCGTCTCAGCAGCGAGGTGGTTGAGGCATTAGAACGCTATAATTGGCCGGGAAACATCCGTGAGCTTGCCAATGTGATGGCCCAGGTTGCTGCCATCTGTGACGGAAAGACCATTTTGCCGGAACATCTTCCGGCCAAGATTACTAAAAAGCAGCGAGAAGAGGAGCAGGCCGCAGCGGCTCCCGGCGCCGATGCTGATGAGGTGAGGGCGCAGGATGACCCTACGCCTGCGCCGGACCAGCGCTGGAAGGAGGAGGCAGCAGCCGTCTTGGCAGCCTTTATCCGGGAGGTTGACGTGAAAGGTGGATTTGACCTGCCGGCTTTTATAGATGATTTGAAAAGGGTTACCTCAGACGCAGTCCGCCAACTGATCAGAAAAGCACTAGAAGAATCAGGATGGCGTTACCCGCAGGCGGCAGAGTGGCTGCAGACGACGCCCCGGGTATTGCGCTACCTTTACAAAGAAAAGAATTAACAAATTAACTCAATGAGAGGGTTCCGCATTGTTCTTCCCAGTTATCCCATTTCAACTATCCCACCAGAGATCCTTTACAACGTCCCCCAGCATACCTGTTCTTTGGAAGGAGAGATGCCGCCTCGATAACGGATTAAGAGATAAAGAGCATCTGTTTTTCCCCAGTCAAATCGCATGGAGAGTAATAAAAGAAATACCGGATTCCAGCCGGCGAAGCAAACTGAGAAAAGGGAGGTGTTGCGAGAGAGGGTCTGGTTTGTATTAGAAACTGTAAGGGTTGAAGGCGTTTCCTGACTGTTTGGTTCGAGGTGTCATAAGGCATTTTCTGAATAACGGTACCTTGGATGTGTTTCAAAGAAAAAAAGTTGTTAAAAAGAAAACAGAATCCTCAAGGGAGGTGAAGCGTCTGGCCGGAGTTGAAGGCCGGACTTGCGGATGGCAAAGGTACTGATGCTCAATCCTGAGAAGTGTATATCCTGCCGCACCTGCGAACTGGCGTGCTCATTTAAACATGACAAAGAGTTTCGCCCCAGTGCGGCGCGGGTCAATGTGGTGCAGTTTGAGAAAGAGGGGATTTCTGTACCACTGATGTGTCTGCAGTGTGACACTGCAGCGTGTGAAAAGGTCTGCCCCACGGGGGCGCTTAAGCGCAATATAGCGACAGGTGCCCTGGAGGTAGATGACAATAAGTGCATCCGCTGCAAGATGTGCATTCAGGCCTGTCCCTTTGGCAATGCCTCCTATGATTCCGTGAAGAACCGGGTTCTCCGCTGCGACCTCTGTGGTGGCGATCCGCAGTGCGCCCGGTTCTGTCCCGGTGGAGCCATCACTTACGTTGAGGCGACGGCGGGGGCGCTGGCCAAGAAACGGGCGTACGCTGCAAAATTCAAAGAGGTGCTGCAGGAGGTGAGCAAATAATGTACGGCTGGGTAGGTCGGATTCTGCGTGTGAACTTAAGTGACGGAACCATTAAAAAAGAGCCCTTGGACCCGATAGAGGCCAGGAATTATATCGGTGCCCGGGGATTGGGGACTCGCTTCTGGGTCAAGGAATGTGACGCCGAGATCGATCCCCTTAGTGAAGCAAACAATTTAATCTTTATGACCGGTCCTCTGACCGGTACACTGGCAACTAATGCCGGTCGCTACAATGTTATCTGCAAGGCGCCGCTCACCGGGGCTATGGCGGCATCAAACTCAGGAGGCTATTGGGGGCCCGAACTGAAATACGCCGGATATGACGGGATCATCATTGAAGGCAAAGCTGAGAAGCCGGTTTATCTCTGGATCAACGACGATCAGGTGGAGATCCGGAGTGCAGAGCATCTCTGGGGCAAAGACGTCAATGAGACGACCGATACCCTGCGCAATGAAACCGACTTCGATGCCCGGGTGGCGTGCATCGGGCCGGCAGGGGAGAACCTGGTTAAATTCGCCTGCGTCGTCAACGACTATACCCGTGCTGCCGGGCGTTCCGGCGTCGGAGCGGTTATGGGCTCCAAAAACCTGAAAGCGGTAGTGGTCAAGGGAACTGGAGCGGTCAGGGTAGCGGATCCCGATGCCTTCATGGAAGCGCTGGCGAAGGCGAGAGAAATGGTCAAGAACCATCCGGTGACCGGTCAGGGGCTGCCTGCCTATGGCACCGGAATACTGGTAAACATCCTTGATCAATCCGGTGGTTACCCGGTCAACAACTTCCGCGATTCCGGGCAGTTTCAGTTCGCCGAGGAAACCAGCGGTGAAACCCTGGCCAAGACCTATCTGGTTCGCAACAAGGGCTGCATGGGCTGCGGCATTGGCTGTGGGCGGATCACCCGTGTACCCGAAGGGCCTTATAAGGGATTCGGAGAGGGCCCCGAGTACGAAGCCCAGTGGTCGCTGGGGGCAGACTGTGGGGTTGGTGACCTGGCGGCGATCCTCAAGGCCAACAACTACTGCAACGAGCTGGGGATGGATCCTATTACACTGGGTAGCACTATTGCTTGTGCTTTTGAACTCTACGAAATTGGAGCCATTACTGAGAAGGAAACCGGGATACCGTTGGGATTCGGGAATGCGGCAGCAATGGTTGAGCTTTCCAGAAAAGCTGCTTACAGAGAAGGTTTCGGCAATGATATAGCTGAAGGTTCTTACCGTCTGGCCAGCAAGTACGGGCATCCGGAACTGTCGATGAGTTGCAAGAAACAGGAAATGGCCGCCTACGACCCGCGCGTCCTGCAGGGGATGGGCCTCAACTACGCCACCAACAACCGCGGCGGCTGCCATGTCCGCGGCTATATGACCGCTCCGGAGATATTGGGAATTCCGGAGAAGCTGGACAACCTGGCAACCGAAGGGAAGGCTCAGTGGACGAAGATCTTCCAGGATCTCACCGCGGCCGTAGACTCTTCCGGGATCTGCCTCTTCCTGACATTTGCCATCGGAGCACCGGAACTTTCCGAACAACTCACAGCTGCAACAGGGATTGACTTTACCGTTGAAGAAATAATGAAGATCGGCGAGAGGATCTGGAACATGGAGCGACTCTTCCTCCTGGCGAACGGCTTTACCAAAGCGGACGATACGCTGCCGCCGCGCATTTTGAAGGAGCCGGTCAAGGTCGGCCCCTGCAAGGGAGCGGTCAGCAAACTGGATGTCATGCTTCCGGAGTACTACGAGGTGCGCGGATGGGACGCTGAGGGCAGGCCGACCCCAGAGAAGCTACAAGAGCTAGGCCTCCAATAACGCATGAATGGGGGTGATCCCCTTTGAAAGTGAAGTTCTTTGCTCTCCTCCGGGACATTACAGGTGTAAAAGAAACCGCGGATTTTACGGCGACTGTATTGGTAGAACTGCTGGAAAAACTATCCGAGCATTACGGAAAGGAGCTGACCCGGTGGCTCTTTGCTCCCACAGATTCCGTTCAGGAGAAACAGCTCAGTTCTGACGTGATCATTCTGGTCAACGGGAGGGCAATAGAACATCTGGCAGGTCTGGCAACACCTTTAAAGGAAGAGGATGAGGTGGCGATTTTCCCCAGGCTGGCAGGGGGCTGAAAGGTGGATGGGGGTGGACCTGGAGTTCGCCCCCATTTGACCTTTTGGAGCTTTCAAGGAAAGGGAGAGGAGATTATGAAGGAGTTGGAGGTTCTCGATATCATTTCCAGATATCAGGATGCTAACGGCAGAGTTTCCGGTATCCTGGGGGACATTCAGCAGAAGTACCGCTATGTTCCAGAAGAGGCCATGAAACTGGTGGCCAGGGAGCTCAAGATTCCTCTTACCCAGGTTTATGGTGTGGCTACCTTTTATGCTGCCTACAGTCTGGAACCAAAAGGGGAGCATCTGATTGCGGTCTGCCATGGTACGGCATGTCATGTTAAGGGAGCGGCTCAGCTGAGCGAGCGGCTGGAAAAGGAGTTGCAGATCAAGGAAGGTCAGACCACAAAAGACGGAAGGTTTACGCTGGAGGGCGTGAGGTGCCTGGGCTGCTGCAGCTTGGCGCCTGTGGTGAGTATCGATGGTAAAACTTACGGTCGTATGAGACCGGAAGATGTCCCCGGCACGTTGGCAGAATGGCAGGAGGAAGAGGAGAAGTGAAAGAACTGGAGATTCTGAAAAAGGAAGGCCTTTCTACACTCTACCCGGAGCGGGTGAAGATTTCTGTCGGAAGGGCTACCTGCGGTCGAGCTGCAGGTGCGGAGGATGTTTACACATTCTTGCAGGATGTGGTGGCCCGGCGTGGCTTGGAGTGGGATGTATCTACTGTCGGTTGCCTGGGTTTCTGCCAGGGAGAGCCGCTGGTGACTGTGCAGCAGCCCGGCTGGCCTCGCTATGTTTATTCCCGGGTAGACCGCCGGCTGGCCGAACAGATCGTTGAGGGGGTTGCTGCCGGTAAGCTCCCCAAAAGGAGGCTTCTCGGGAAAATATACTCAGATGATCTGCTCTTGACGGGGGAGAAGGTGGATCTGGCTCCCGAAGGGGATCATCCGCTGGAAAAGAACCCTTTTTACGGCCCCCAGGTCAGAATTGCCACCAGGAACTGCGGGTATATCAACCCGGAGAGTATCGCCGAGTATGTGGCCCGGGGCGGTTACCTGGCCCTTAAAAAGGCCGTGCAGATGCAGCCCGAGGAGATCATCGAGGAGGTGGTCAAATCCGGTTTGCGTGGGCGCGGTGGGGCGGGCTTCCTCACTGGAAAGAAGTGGGGCTTCGCCCGGGCGGCTTCCGGAGATGTCAAGTACGTGATCTGCAACGCCGATGAGGGTGATCCGGGGGCCTACATGGACCGCAGCATCTTGGAAGGGGATCCCCATACCGTCCTGGAGGGGATGGCCATCGGGGGATATGCCATTGGCGCCCAAACCGGCATCATTTACTGCCGGGCGGAGTATCCCCTGGCAGTAGCCACGCTCAAGGAAGCCATTCGCCAGGCGGAGAAACAGGGGTTCTTAGGCGATAATATCTTCGGTTCGGGTTTCTCTTTTCGAATCCGGGTTGTGGAAGGGCGGGGTGCCTTTGTCTGCGGTGAAGAAACCGCATTGATAGCCTCTATCGAGGGGAGAATGGGTGAGCCTAGGCCGCGTCCTCCTTTCCCGGCGCAGAAGGGGCTCTGGGGAAAACCCACCAACATCAACAACGTCGAGACCTGGGCGAATATTCCCCCGATCATTATGAGGGGGGGAGACTGGTTCGCCGGGGTGGGAACGGCAACCAGTAGCGGCACGAAGGTATTTGCCCTTGTGGGGGATATCAAGAACAACGGTCTGGTAGAGGTTCCCATGGGCACCACACTGCGGCAGATCGTCTACGATATCGGCGGGGGGACCGGAGTGTTCGACCTCAAAGCGGTACAGACCGGTGGCCCCTCTGGTGGCTGCATACCCGCTTCTTTAATCGACCTTCCCGTTGATTACGATGCCCTCACCAGGGCGGGGGCGATTATGGGCTCCGGCGGTATGGTCGTCATGAATGAACGCTCCTGTATGGTGGATGTGGCCCGCTTTTTTATCGCCTTCACCCAGGACGAATCTTGCGGGAAGTGCCTGCCCTGCCGTGAAGGGACCAGGCAGATGCTGGAGCTGCTTGACAAGATCTGTAAGGGAGAGGCGGAAATGTCCGACCTGGAGCTCCTGGAAGAGCTCGCCTATGCCGTTAAAGATACTGCTCTCTGCGGCCTCGGGCAAACGGCTCCGAACCCCGTTTTAAGCACACTGAAGTATTTCCGGGATGAGTACGAGGCTCATATTCGCGAGAGGTTCTGTCCGGCTGGTGTTTGCCGGGAACTGTTTGAACTGACCGTCGATGAGGAGAAATGTAAAAGCTGCGGCCGGTGCTCCGAGGTCTGCCCGCAGGGTGCAATTGTCGGTGAAAAGGATAAGCCGTATCGGCTGGATCAGGACAAGTGCATCAGGTGCCGGGCGTGCCTGAATACCTGCCGACACAAAGCGATTAGAGTGGTCCCCAGGAGGAGGTATCAACCAAGATGATCACTATTAACGGCAGAGAGTTCCCGGCGCGGGATGGGGAAACGGTCCTGGAGGTTGCCAGGAGGGAAGGGATCTGGATCCCCACACTTTGCCATCACGAGGGTCTCAACCCCTACGGCTCCTGCAGGATCTGTGTGGTGGAGGTAACAGCGGGTGGCAGGCCGGGGCTTACCGCATCCTGCACCCTACCGGTAAGCGATGGCCTGGTAGTGGAGACGGACTCGGAACGCGTCCGCCGGTGTCGCCAGGTATTGGTCCGGCTGCTCCTGGCAATGGCCCCGAACGCTCCGGTGGTGCGGGAGCTAGCGGAGAAACTGGGGGTTACCGATACCCCCTTTAAGCGCCTGGGAGCGGATAAGGACGGCTGTATCCTCTGCGGGCTCTGCGTCCGGGCCTGTGAGCAGGTTGGCGCCTATGCCATCGGTTTTGCCTTTCGGGGTGTCCGCCGGAGAGTCACCCCGCCCTTCGGTAAACAGGCTGCCGCCTGCATGGGCTGCCGGGCCTGTGAACAGGTCTGCCCGACCGGGACGGTTAAGTTTACAGAAAGTGGGGATCGGCTCTTCGGGGATACCTGGCAGGCGGAGTTACAGGTAGTCAGATGTCCGGAGTGCGGGGCTCCTGTTGGCGCGCAGCCCCTGTTCGGCCATGTCCGGGAACAACTGGACAACACTGGTATCGCAGTCGAGAACCTCTGTCCAATCTGCAGGCGGAAAAAACTTGCCGGGGAGATGGCGGCAGTCTGTGTACAGCCCAAGTGAGGCATCATCTGATAAAAGGGTAAAGTGCCTCTGGCGGCCGCGCGGCTGCGGCCAAAAATGCCGGAGGCGTTTTTTTGAGCACGCCTGTCATAAATTACATCAAGTTCACCCGCCGGTCTGCCGCTCGACTCCCGATTCCAGGCCGGACAGGACGACGGGTCGCTTCGGGACAGCTCTGGGATGCTGCGTAACAAGTTGCAAACTGCTACTGCCAATCGCAGCGTTTGGCCTTGCTGCAAATCCATTCCATCGAAACTCTTAAGGTGTCTGTACTCGCATCCCGACCTGTCATCCTCCCTTCGCCTGTCCTGTTACCCGGTCTTCCATAGGTCGCTCGCCGGCAGAACCGTCGGGTATTTTAATACTCTGTTGGTGCCGCCGGAGGTGGCGTGAGGGTCCGCCGGGTGTTGCTGTCATTCTTTTAACCGGTTGATATTGATTAAGCTCTTAAAAAAGGTAAATAGCTTTTCGCGAAGAAAAAAGTATTATGTCAGATTATTATTTA
This sequence comes from Thermacetogenium phaeum DSM 12270, assembly GCF_000305935.1. NCBI lineage: Bacteria > Bacillati > Bacillota > Clostridia > Thermoanaerobacterales > Thermoanaerobacteraceae > Thermacetogenium > Thermacetogenium phaeum. The sequence goes on from NC_018870.1 coordinate 852,807, forward strand.
ACAGGGGGGGAGGCCGGTGGAAATCTTTAAGTTTATGGTTCCTGAAATAATCTTCGGTAAAGATACCCTAAGCCTGGTCGGTGATAGCGCTCGCCGCCTGGGAGCCACCAAGGTGCTTGTGGTAAGCGATAAAGGGGTGGCCCAGGCGGGCTGGGTGGACCAGGCGGTAAAGCATCTGAAGGAAGTCGAACTGGAGTACCAGGTCTGGACGGGACCAAGTGAAAATCCCAAGGACTATGAAATCGACCAGGGTAAGGAGATCTACCTGGATGCAGGGTGTGACGCGGTTGTCGGTCTCGGCGGGGGGAGCGCAATAGACGCTGCGAAGGCTGTCGCCATCCTGGCCTCCAACGGAGGTAAGATCCAGGATTATGAGGGTGTTGATAAGATCAGAAAGCCCATGCCTCCACTCATCTGTGTGGCGACGACGGCAGGGGCAGCTGCTGAAGTGACCCAATTCGCCATCATTGTGGATAGCCACAGAAGGGTCAAAATGACCATTGGGTCGAAGTCGCTGGTGCCGGATATAGCGATCATCGATCCCCTTTTGTTGAGCACTATAGGCGCCAGGCTTACCGCCAATACCGGCATTGACGCCCTGACCCATGCCATCGAAGCGTACGTTTCGGTGGCGGCGACGCCCATTACGGATATCGCTGCACTGAAGGCGATCGAGATGATCAATACCTCTCTGCGGGCCTCTGTGGCCTCCCGCACCAATCTGGAGGCCAAGACCAAAATGGCGATGGCCAGCCTGCTGGCCGGAATGGCCATGTCCAATGCCATCATGGGGGCGGTTCATGCTATGGCGCACCCGCTGGGAGGGCTGCTCAATCTCCCCCACGGTGAGGTCAACTCCATACTTCTGCCCCATGTCATGCGCTTCAACATGATCGCCTGTATGGATCGCTACGTGGATATTGCCAGAGCGATGGGGGAGAAGGTGGATCATCTCAGCACGAGGGATGCGGCCGAAAAAGCGATTGAGGCGGTGGAGCGCCTCTGCCGGGACATCGGGGCCAAGAGGAGGCTTTCCGAAATCGGATTACAGGAAGAACACATAATGGAGCTGAGCAGGGCGGCGGCAGAGGACGTTTGTCTGATTACCAATCCTCGCGATGCCTCTGTAGAGGAAATTGCAGAGATTTATCGGGCTGCGCTGTAACCGGGGTGTGAAAAATATTTTCCCCGGATTTTCCGAGAAACCGGCACCGATTGACGATATTTTGGCAATGCCTTCCGAAATTGTGGAGATTCTTCTAAGGTGTTGCCAATGATCGTGGCCGTGCTCCTGCACTGTTATTGAAAACCGGCGGGAGGGGCCGGCGTGGCAAGAGTCTCCCTATCCCTGTTATCCTCAAGTTTTTGCGGATGACGGGGATTTATTTTTTCCCCGATTCTTCTAAAACAAGGGGTTTAGTTCCTGACCGGGCATGGGAATTGCATGTGATTTATTTCACGATTGGGGCCTGACGGTTCTATTTCCCGGAGGTTTGAATGGCTCATTATGTGAAATATTGCACAAAAGAAGGGGGTGCTTCAAGAAGATATCTTCAACTCTCTTAGTTAAAAAATTCTAAATTAAACGGGAGGTAACGACATGGCTTGGGATCCAACTCGTTTAAAGGACTGGCAGATCGCCGAAGAGGCGGAAAAAAACATGCCAACTCCGGAAGAGTGGATTGACAGGTTGGGGCTGGAAAAGGACGAGCTCATCCCCTACGGAAGGACTCCAAAGCTCGATTTTATCAAGATGATGAAGAGATTGGAGAATCGGCCGGACGGCAAGTACATTGAAGTAACCGCCATTACCCCGACACCCCTGGGGGAGGGAAAAACAACCACCACCATGGGGCTTCTCGAGGGGCTCGGTAAAAGAGGGCAGAATGTGGGTGGCGCCATCCGCCAGCCGTCCGGCGGTCCTACCATGAATATCAAGGGAACCGCTGCCGGTGGTGGCAATGCGCTGCTCATTCCCATGACGGAGTTTTCTCTGGGGCTTACCGGAGATATCAATGATATTATGAATGCCCACAACCTGGCGATGGTTGCCCTGACTGCCAGGATGCAGCATGAGGCCAACTATTCCGATGAGGAGCTGGCAAAACGGAACCTGAAGCGGCTTGATATCGACCCGAAAAACGTAGAGATGGGGTGGGTCATCGATTTTTGTGCACAGGCGCTGCGCAATATCATCATCGGCATCGGGGGCAAGAAGGACGGTTTTATGATGGCATCCAAGTTCGGGATTGCGGTGAGTTCCGAACTGATGGCCATCCTCTCCATAGCCAACGACCTGGAAGACCTCAGAAAGCGGTTAGGGGAGATTGTTGTCGCCTATGACAAGAGCGGCAAGCCGATCACCACGGCCGACCTGGAAGTCGACGGAGCCATGTGTGCCTGGATGCGCAATACCATCAATCCCACCCTGGCCTGCACTGTGGAGTACCAGCCTTGCATGGTTCACGCAGGGCCCTTCGCCAACATTGCCGTTGGTCAGTCATCGATCATTGCCGACCGCCTCGGCTTAAAGATGTTCGACTATCACGTGACGGAGAGCGGATTTGCGGCGGATATCGGATTTGAGAAGTTCTGGAATGTGAAGTGCCGTCTGAGCGGTCTTAAGCCCAACGTATCTGTGCTGGTGGCCACAATCCGGGCCCTGAAGATGCACGGAGGAGGGCCGACCGTTGTTCCCGGCCGCCCGATCCCCGAAGAATACACCAAAGAAAATCTTTCCTTAGTGGAAAAGGGATGCGAGAACCTGCTGCACCTGATCAATGTCATCAGGAAGTCGGGAATCAAGCCGGTGGTCTGCATCAACAGTTTCTACACCGATACCGACGCCGAAATAAAGCTGGTAAAGAGAATGGCGGAGCAGGCAGGAGCGCGCTGCGCCGTTTCCGAGCACTGGCTCAAGGGCGGAGAGGGAGCTTTGGAGCTGGCGGATGCCGTGATGGATGCCTGCAAGGAGGAAGTCGACTTCAAATTCCTCTATCCGCTGGAGATGCCGCTGCGGCAGCGGGTGGAAACGATTGCTAAAGAGGTCTACGGTGCTGATGGCGTTGACTGGTATCCCCTGGCCGAGGAAAAGGCTAAAAGGTTCGAATCCGATCCCCGCTACAAGGATTTTGCAACCATGATGGTGAAGACGCACCTGAGTTTGAGCCACGAGCCTACTTGGAAGGGTGTGCCTAAGGGCTGGAGGCTTCCCATCCGGGACATCCTGGTTTATGGCGGCGCCAGGTTCCTCTGCCCGATGGCAGGCTCTATCAGCCTGATGCCCGGAACAAGTTCCGACCCTGCTTTCAGGAGAGTTGATGTCGATGTGAAGACAGGTAAGGTAATGGGCCTCTTTTAAATTAGATAAAAGGGGCTTTTCCTACCCGGCACCTTTTTTGCAAATGAATTAGGTGCCGGGCTTTTTTTCTTCAGGTCTTTGTTGAAGGGTTCGGGGCAGCATTGAAGAATACTTCTTTAAGAATGCTTCTGAAATATGGAGCGCAGAAGACGGGCGGGAGTAGGGTTGAGCGATTTCCGAGACGAAAAAATCAAGGCTCTGAGCGACAAGATAAAAAGCTATCAGAGTGTTGTCGTGGCTTTTTCCGGCGGTGTGGACAGCACCTTTCTCCTCCTGCTGGCAATGCGGGAATTGGGGGGGAAGGTTGTGGCGGCAACCGTTGACAGCGTTCTGATGCCCCGGCGGGAGGTGGCGGAGGCAGAGGAACTGGCATCCCTTTTAGGATGCAGTCACGTGATTCTCCCGGCCGAGCCGCTGAAACTCCGGGAGGTGAGGGAGAATTCGCCGGAGCGCTGCTATTACTGCAAGCGCTACCTTTTTGGGGTGCTCTGCGATTTCGCCCGGAAGGAGGGGTATCTCGCGGTCCTCGATGGTTCCAATAAGGATGATGAAATTGATTACAGGCCCGGGAGAAGGGCTGCACTGGAACTGGGAATTCAGAGCCCTCTCCTGGAGGCGGGGATAACGAAGGCGGAAATCCGGCAGTACTCTCGTAAAGCAGGCCTTCCCAACTGGGACCGGCCGGCAGCGGCCTGTCTGGCAAGCCGTATCCCTTACGGTGAAGAGATTACGGAGGATAAAGTGAGAATGATCGAGGAGGCGGAGGCGTATCTGTCATCCCTGGGCTGCAGCCCGGTGAGGGTTCGCTGGCACCAGGGGGTGGGGCGAATTGAGACTTCTCTCGATCATTTCCCGGCGGTTCTGGAGCACCGCAGGAAGATCGCGGATCACTTGAAGGCTCTGGGCTTTCGTTATGTGTCTCTTGATCTCATGGGCTACCGGAGGGGAAGCCTGAATGAGGTTTTATGAATTTTTTCTCTAATAAAACGACAAAAAGCAAATTTTATAATATAATTGAGTTAAAGTAGGTAAAAAAAGCAGGCTCCGATTTAGCCTTCCTAAGGCCGTGATGGCTATGGAAGCTAAACGCAGGCTGTTGTAGTGGCCATAGGGTAACGGGGAAACCCGGTTGCCTCCCAACCTTGGAAAGGAGTTGCTGAGCATAGGCAGAGCGCAGCCGAACCGGGTTGGCGCTCTTTTTCATCTGTTGAAGCAGATTGTGGAGCAAAAACGGGAAAAGCGATCCCGAGCTGAAGTTAATCGTTTCGGGCAGTTTATATGATCACACGAGAAGAAGGGGAGGAAAAAGATGCAGAGTGGAGAGGCAAACGGAGTCGAGCCCAGAATTAGAGAGGCTTTGTTGAAAGCCGCTCCTGAGGGAAGGATAACTTGCCCGGCTGCCCGGGAACTGGCGGCCTCCCTCGGCGTAGAACCCAGGGTTATCGGGGATGCCTGTAACAGATTGAAGATCAAGATCAAGAACTGCGCTCTGGGGTGTTTCTGAGAAGGGGTTTTCAATGGGAGAAGAGCTTTTCAATGTCCTGACCGTTCAAGAGGCAAGAGAAAAAATGGCTTCCTGCCTACCGGCGGACCTTCGCCGGATTACGAGAAAATCTCTCCTGGACTGCCTGGGGATGCGCCTTGCCCACCCCGTCGTGGCGCGGGAGGATGTGCCGGGCTTTATGCGCTCAACCGTGGACGGCTATGCCGTCAGGGCGGAGGATACCTTTGGGGCGAGTGAGGGTCTGCCGGCGTTCTTCACCGTTACCGGGGAGGTGCGTCCAGGGGTTGCTCCGGAGCGAGTGATCGCCCCCGGTGAAGCGATGCGGGTTGCCACCGGCGCCATGCTCCCTCCTGGTGCCGATGCCGCGGTAATGGTTGAATACACGGAAGAGGCAGGGGAGGGATGCATCGAGGTGCTCAGGCCTGTGGGGCCCGGGGAGAATATCCTGCGTCCCGATGAGGACATCAAGGCCGGAGAGGAGGTTTTCCCCGGCAACCATTTGCTGCGCCCCCAGGATATCGGATACCTTGCCTCTATCGGTGAGGTAGAGTTGGATGTTTTTGCACCTTTGAGGGTGGGAATCATCTCTACCGGTGATGAGCTGGTACCACCGGAGGAGAAGCCGCGCCCGGGAGAGGTCCGTGATATCAATTCCTACACCCTTTACAGCATGGTGCGGGCACTGGGGGGCGCTCCGGTGCTCTACGGAGTGGTCCGCGATGATACCGGATTGCTGGAGAACAGGCTGCGAGAGGCCTGCCGGGAGACGGATCTGGTGGTCATCTCGGGTGGTAGTTCGGTAGGAACGAGGGATCACACGGCTGGGTGCATTGCTGCCCTTGGGGAGCCGGGGCTGATTTTTCATGGCCTGGCGGTGCGGCCGGGGAAGCCCACCCTCGGAGGTGTAGTAGACGGTAAGCCCGTCTTCGGTTTGCCGGGGCACCCGGCCGCCGCTTTGATCTCCTTTGATCTGCTGGTGTCCCCCCTCTTGAAATTCGGGGGCTATCACAGCCTCTCTGAGGGAGCATCACCTGTTAAAGCAGTGCTGGCGCGCAGCCTGGGATCGGCTCCGGGACGGGAGGAATACTTCCGGGTAAAGTTGCGCCGGGACCAGGGCAGGATCTGGGCGGATCCCATACTGGGCAAATCAGGTCTCCTGACGCCGATGGTGGAAGCGGACGGGATTGTCCGTATTCCCCTCGAGAGTGAGGGGCTGGCCCAGGAGGCGGAAGTGGATGTGTATTTGTTCGGAACGGATTATGTGCTTTAAAGAGATTCGAAGGTGGTGGAGTTTTTGGCTCGTGTCGGGCAGCCTTATTTAGAGAACATCCCCCTCGAGGAGGCGCTCCGGAGGTATCTGGAAGCTCTTGAGCAAAGAGGGGCATTGCAGCCGGGAGAACCAGAGAGGATTCCGGTCAACAGGGCACGGGGGAGGGTAACGGCGCGGCCTGTTTTTGCCGCCGTGTCCTCACCCCACTACCACGCCGCAGCCATGGACGGGGTCGCCGTTCAGGCGGCTGCTACATTCGGCGCTTCAGAAACCACACCGTTACGCTTGCGCCTGGGATCAGAGGCGGTTGTCGTCGATACAGGGGATCCCCTTCCTCAGGGTTTTAATGCCGTAATCATGATTGAGGACCTCCACTTTCCGGAGGAAGATACGGTGGAGATTATCGCTCCGGCTGTCCCCTGGCAGCATGTGCGGGTGGTTGGGGAAGACTTCATCGAAACGGAGATGGTGCTGCCTGCCCACCAGAGGATAACCCCTTATGATATCGGGGGGCTGCTCACAGCTGGGGTCACCGAAGTCGTCGTTTTTCCCAAAGTTCGGGTCGCCCTGCTCCCTACGGGAACGGAGATCGTGCCGCCGGGCACCCCTTTGAAACCGGGGGACGTCATTGAGTCTAACAGCCGTGTCCTCGGCGGTCTTGTGGAGGAATGGGGCGGGGAGCCCGTTATTGCTCCAGTTACCGTTGACGATTATGAGCTGTTGAAACAGAGAATTCTGGAATATTTAGATCGGGCGGATCTTCTGGCGGTGATCGCCGGGTCCTCGCACGGAAGGGAGGATTATACGGTGCCTCTCTTCCGGGAACTGGGTGAGGTTTTTGTGCACGGGGTGGCCATCAGGCCGGGTAAGCCGGTGAGCCTTGGGGTGATCAGGGGAAAACCGGTTATCGGTGTGCCCGGTTATCCGGTCTCCGCGGCTTTAGCCTTTGAGCTGTTTGCGCGCCCCGTTGTTTACCGGAAACACGGGCTTCCCCTTCCGCCCGAACAGTACAGGAAGGCCGTCGTCAGCAGGAAGATAGTTTCCCCCCTGGGGGCCGAGGAGTTCATCAGGGTGCGGCTGGGAAAGGTGAGGGACAGGCTGCTGGTTCAGCCTCTCCCCCGCGGGGCGGGAGCGGTCACCTCGCTGGTGCAGGCCGACGGCATTTTAAGGGTCCCCCGGCTCTCCGAAGGGTACCCGGCAGGGGCGGAGGTTGAGGTGCGGATCTTGCGCCCGGAAGGAATTCCCCGTACAACTGTTGTTGTGGGGAGCCACGACATGGTGCTGGATATTATGGCGAACCTGATGCAGGAGAAACACCCGGGGTTCCGGTTGATCTCCTCCCATGTGGGGAGCATGGGAGGGCTGACTGCCGTGGGGCGGGGTGAGGCCCACATGGCAGGGATTCACCTCCTGGATGAGTCAACGGGGGAATACAACACACCCTATGTACGGCGGATTTTAGGTGGGAAGAAGGCGTATCTGGTTAATCTCTCCTACCGCATTCAGGGGATCCTGGTGCAGCGGGGCAATCCCCATGGAATCACCAAACTGGCGGATCTAACCCGGCCCGGCCTGAAATTCATCAACAGGCAGCGGGGCTCGGGGACGCGCCTTTTGTTGGACTATCTACTGCGCCAGGAGGGCATCTCCCCTCTGGAGATTGAGGGGTACGGGCGGGAGGAGTACACTCATATGGCGGTGGCCGTCGCCGTGGCTTCGGGGAGCGCCGATGCCGGGCTCGGCATCCAGGCGGCGGCAAGCGCCCTCAACCTGGATTTTATCCCCGTGGGAGAGGAACGCTACGACCTCTGTATCCCGGCGGATCTCTGGGAGGAGAAGGAGGTCACCCTGGTGCTGGACCTCTTGAAGGACCCGGATTTTCGCCGGCTGGCAGAGAGAATGCGGGGGTATGACTTCAGGGACTGCGGAAAAATAGTGGGGGAAACAGAGTAGGGCTGATTCGAGGAGGGGAGATAGATGGAGGACCGTTTCGGGCGCAGGATCAACTATCTAAGGGTTTCTGTTACCGACCGCTGCAATCTGCGCTGCCTTTACTGTATGCCTCCGGAAGGGGTGACCGCTAAGCCGCGGGAGGAAATCCTGCGCTTGGAGGAGATTTTGAGGGTTGCTCAGGTTGCCCTGCAGTTAGGGATCACCAGGTTTCGGTTGACCGGAGGTGAGCCCCTGCTGAGAAAGGGGGTTATCAGCCTGATCAGATCACTGGCACTGCTCCCGGGAGTGGAGGATCTGGCGGTGACCACCAACGGCACTTTGCTGGCCCGTCTTGGCCGGCAGCTGCTGGATACCGGTGTTAAAAGGGTCAACGTCAGCCTGGATACCCTGAATCCGGATAAGTTCCGGCGCATCACCAGGGGGGGAGACTTTCGACAGGTTTGGGATGGCATTGTCGAGGCCTTGAAATTGGGGTTTCAACCCGTCAAGATCAATACCGTTGCCCTGCGTGATTATAACGGCGGGGAATGGGTGGATTTTGCCCGCCTGACCCTTGAATATCCCCTTCACGTGCGCTTTATCGAACTGATGCCGGTAGGCACAAGCTGGAAGCTGGCCGGAGGCTCCTTCGTTCCCTGCGGGGAGGTTCAAAGCGCGATCGAGCAGGAACTGGGTGAGCTCCGTCCTGTGGCAGATCTCCAGGGGGGTGGGCCTGCCAAATACTATGCTCTGCCCGGGGCCAAGGGGACCATCGGCTTCATCCATGCCATGAGCGGTCACTTCTGCGCCAGTTGCAACCGTCTGCGCCTTACCGCAGATGGAAAAATTCGCCCCTGTCTTCATGACCAGCACGAGGTGGATATCCGCAGTGCCATCAGGTCCGGCGCCGGGGATGAAGAACTTAAGGCTTTGTTTTATCAGGCCCTGGCTCTTAAACCCGCAAGTTGCCATGCAGCAATGGATGCATCTTCTTCGGGTTCGGGGCGAGGAATGTGCCAGATTGGAGGATAGACGGTGGAAGATTTCACTCATTTTGACGCCAGCGGCCGTGCCCGGATGGTCGATGTTGGTGAGAAGGAAAGCACTGTAAGGGAGGCCCGGGCACGGGGAACTGTTTTCATGGCTCCGGAAACCCTCCGCCTCATCAGAAGCGGCGGAATTAAAAAGGGTGATGTTCTGGCCGTGGCTCAGGTGGCCGGAGTCATGGGTGCCAAAAGAACCCCTGATCTTATCCCCATGTGCCATCCCCTGCTGATCACCGGGGTAGATCTGGATTTCCGCTTCGACGAGCAGCGCAGCGCAGTGGAGATCGAAGCGAGGGTCCGCTGCGTGGGGAAGACCGGTGTGGAGATGGAAGCCCTGACCGCTGTCAGCGTGGCTGCCCTGACCATCTACGATATGTGTAAGGCGATCGACCGCGGGATGGTGCTGGGGGAGATCCGCCTGGTGGAAAAAACCGGGGGGAAAAGCGGTAGATTTTATCGGGAAGGGGAAGCCGTATGGGGAAAATCATAGCGGTTTGTACCAGTGAGAAGACAGGAGAGCGCAAGAGAAACATCGGTAGGGGGATGCTCATTGTCAACCACGGGCTGGAGGGTGATGCCCATGCCGGGGAGTGGCCCCGCCAGGTGAGCCTTTTGGCGATAGAGAGCATCAGGAGGATGCAGGAAAAGGGTCTGGATGTCGGGCCTGGTGATTTTGCGGAGAACCTGACGACGGAAGGTATCGATCTGGTTTCCCTTCCGGTGAGCACCAAACTGCGGATCGGAAGAGAAGCGCTGGGCGAAGTGACCCAGATCGGGAAAAAGTGCCACAGCAGATGCGCCATCTACTACCAGGCGGGTGACTGCGTCATGCCCCGCAAAGGGATCTTCATCCGTGTTCTTAAAGGCGGTCCGGTAGAGGTCGGAGACGAAATTGAGGTCGTCGCCGACTGACAATCCGGAAGGCGACAGCGGCGGTATCTTCAACAGCGGAAGAAAGTACTGATTTGTTTGCGGCGCTTGTTCAATTCTGGTGCAATAAGCAAAGGAGTTGGCTTACTTATGAAGGTTGCCGTACTCACGGCCAGCGACAAGGGGGCACGGGGAGAGCGGGAAGACCGCAGCGCAGAAGTCATCAAAGAGATGGTTTCTCAAATAGGCGGGGAAGTGGTTGCCTACGACGTGGTTCCCGATGAAAAAGAGTTGCTCAAGAAAAAGCTCCTTGAGTATGCAGATGCGAGGGGGCTGGACCTGGTTTTAACTACAGGAGGGACAGGTCTTTCCCCACGGGATGTGACGCCCGAAGCAACCCTGGAAGTTATTGAACGCCAGATACCCGGCATCCCCGAAGCAATGCGCCTAAAGGGACTGGACAAGACTCCTCATGCCATGCTATCCCGGGCAGTCGCCGGAAGCCGCGGCCGCACTCTGATCGTCAATCTGCCGGGAAGCCCCCAGGCTGTTAGGGAGAATCTGGAGGTAGTGCTTCCGGCGATCCCCCACGCCGTTGAAATTCTCCAGGGGAGGGGCGGGGAGTGCGCCCGGCCGGAGAACAAATAAATCACAGCAGCCGCCCACAGAGGCTGGTTAAATCCTGCCGGTGAACCGCAGGGCAGAATCAGAACCAACCTGTTGTGAAGTTCCTTCAGGTTCCGCAGGGAATGCCTTTGGCAAACCTGAAGAAAGCCAGCGACTGCTGTGGATCTGTTAATATCTTTCCCGGAAAGCTCTTTATTATTCAAAGAATTTTTAAGAAATATCTACCAATAGACCGAACGGCTGGGTCCTCTTAATCCTTACCGGAGACCGGCTTCTCCTACCTGCTCGTCGTCCATTCATCAGTAGCAAATGGGAACGGCAGTATTTTTAGAACCTTTTGGAGGGAAATTGTTGAGAATTCTGCGACAATGTATTATTATTATTGTTAGATTCCTGGCACTCAATGACGGGGAGTGCTAATAAAACCGGGGCATAATATTCATTGGAAATGCCGGCAAAGCGCAACTGTCCGGCAACAGTCCCTACAGCTCCTCTTTGGTAAAGGCGATTGCGGCTATTAATTCACTACGCCGATTCCCGACAACCTGAGCTGTGCGGGGAAATGCTCTAAGGAATAAGCGTTTATTTCGGACACGGGTAGGGGGAAACTCTCTGCCGTTGGCCGGAACCGGGAGCGTGGACGGCAGGGGTGTTCCCTGTCGTTAAGGAGCGATGGACTCGCTGTTGTTGATTAATAATCTTGGGGAGGTAGCGAAATGCCTAAAGAACTCAATTTCAGTCAAGAGGCACGCCTGGCTCTGGAGAGAGGCGTCAACATTCTTGCCGACACCGTTAAGGTAACGTTGGGCCCCAAGGGCCGGAACGTCGTGCTGCAAAAACAGTTCGGCCCGCCGCAGATCACCAATGACGGGGTGACTATTGCCAAGGAGATCGATCTGGAAGATCCCTGGGAGAACATGGGTGCTCAGCTGGTCAAGGAGGTGGCTACTAAGACCAATGATGTTGCCGGCGACGGCACCACGACGGCCACCCTCCTGGCGCAGGTTGTGATAAAAGAAGGGCTGAAAAATGTGGCCGCAGGAGCCAACCCTATGCTGTTGAGAAGGGGAATGGAGAAGGCAACGGCGGCTGTGGTTGAGGAAATAAAGAAGATGGGACAAAAGGTGGAAAGCAAGGACTCTATTGCCCAGGTGGCGGCGATTTCCGCCGGTGATCCTGAGATCGGGAAGTGGGTCGCCGATGCCATGGAGAAGGTCGGCAACGACGGTGTGATCACCGTAGAAGAGTCCAAAACCTTCGGCACGACACTGGAAGTCGTCGAAGGGATGCAGTTCGATCGAGGCTACATCTCTCCCTACATGGTGACCGATTCCGAAAAGATGGTGGCCAGCCTTGAAGAGCCTTACATTATGATCGTGGATAAAAAGGTCTCGGCGGTTGCGGAGATCGTTCCGGTGCTGGAGAAGGTGGCGAACACCGGAAAGCCTCTGCTCCTTATCGCCGAGGATATCGAAGGAGAGGCTCTGGCAACCCTGGTGGTCAATAAGCTGCGCGGCACCCTGCCCTGCGCCGCAGTAAAGGCTCCCGGATACGGAGATAGAAGGAAGGCGATGATGGAGGATATCGCCATTCTCACAGGGGGCACGGTGATCTCCGAGGAGAAGGGGATAAAGCTGGAGAACGTTACCCTGGATATGCTCGGAAGAGCCGGCCGGGCGGTTGTCGGCAAGGAGGAGACCACCATTGTTGAAGGCAAGGGCGCTACCGAGGAGATCGAAAAGCGCATCATCCAGATTAAAAACCAGTTCGAAGTGGCCACCTCCGAGTACGACCGGGAGAAGCTGCAGGAGCGAATGGCCAAGCTGGCGGGCGGCGTTGCCGTAATCAAAGTGGGAGCAGCCACGGAAGTTGAGCTGCGCGAGAAGAAGTCCCGCATTGAAGATGCCCTTGCGGCAACGAGGGCGGCAGTTGAGGAGGGAATTATCCCCGGCGGTGGGGTTGCTTTGCTACGGGCGCTTCCCGCTCTGGAAAAGCTTGCTGCAGAGGGGGATGAAGCGACCGGCGTCAATATTGTGAAGAGGGCGCTGGAGGAGCCTCTGAGGCAGATTGCTGCTAATGCCGGCTTCGAAGGGTCGGTGGTCGTGGAGAAGGTCAAGAAGTTAGAGGGGAACGTAGGGTTCAATGCCCTGACGGAGAAGTATGAAGACCTTTTTGCCGCCGGGATTGTCGACCCGGTCAAGGTGACCCGTACCGCCCTTCAGAACGCTGCCAGCATTGCCGGGATGTTGCTTACGACAGAATGCCTCATCGCCGATAAGAAGGAGGAAGATGAGGAGAAGAAACCGAACGCACCCGCCGTGTAGACCACCATGCAGCCAGCGCGGCACCAACAGATGAACGAAAAAGGGGTTTATCCTTAAGATCCGGGAGCAAGCGCAAGGATAAACTGAAGCGTATTTTCAGGGCAGACCCTCACGCCGCGCTCCTGCGGCACCAACAGAGTATGAAAATACCCGCCGGGTCTACCGGCGAGCGACCTATGGAAGGCCGGGTAACAGGACAGGCGAAGCGAGGATGACAGGTCGGGATGCGAGTACAGACACCCCTTGAGCTGCGATGGAATGGATTTGCAGCGAGGCCAAACGCTGCGTTTGACAGAAGCAGTTCGCAACTTGTTACGCAGCATCCCAGAGCTGTTCCGAAGCGAGCCGTTGTCCTGTCCGGCCTGGAATCGGGAGTCGAGCGGTAGACCGGCGGGTGAACTTGATGTATTTTCAGGGCAGGTATAAGAAGTTCCCAGGTCCAGAAGGCCCGTCTGCAAGAGGACGGGCTTTTAATTTAACATAAAAAAAATTCCTTCCGCATAGAATGGTTGTAAATACAGTTTGACCGGGGTGGTTTTGAGCGTGCAGAAAAGAAAGTTGGGGTGGTGGGCCAGTCTCGCTGCCGGTCTCCTCTTTCTGATCGGGGGATTTATTTGGTTTTATCAGGGCTTTTTTAAGGTGGAACCCGGTCCCTTGCTTGAAGAAACTCTGCGGAGAGCGCAACAGGCCAAAAGCTACCGCTACCGGATGGTGGCGGAACTGGACCTGGGAGGGAAGAAGAGAAACTGGGTTCAGGTGGACGGTGAGAGAGCCCCTGGGTGTTACCATTTCCGGGGAAAAACCCTGGGGACACCGGTGGAGATCTACCAGATCGGGAACAGGAGCTATACCCGGGACCCGGTTACAGGTAAGTGGACGGTGATCGACGGCATTGACCTCTCCCAGCAGCAGCTGTACATGTCCGAGATCGATCCTTTAAGCAGTTTTCAATTTAAGGGCGGGGCGGTTCCCACTCTCGCAGGCAAGGATAAGGTGCGCGGACGCAGGTGCTGGGTGCTGGAGCTCAAACCGGAGGTGGAAAGCAAGTACCTGGAGTTATGGTGGGAGGATTTCACTTACCGCTTCTGGATCGACCGGAGTAGCCATGTGCTGTTGAAAGCGGAGGCGAAGGCGCGCAGCAAGAACAGCAGGGATACCAGACTCACTATGGTCGTGGAATTCCGGGATTTCAATGAGAAAGTAAAGATTGAGCCACCGGTCTAAAGGAGGCGTCGCTGAACAAAGAACAAATGTTTGTCCTCCGCCAGAGGGGTTTTTTTATTGACATTCCGGCTTTCATTCTCTATACTCGTAGGCGAAAGTGAGTATAAATCTGGAAAAGCTTTTTCTTTGGTTGAGTCAACGCCCTCCGTTGCCGGCAGGGGAGATTATCCGTGCTCTGTTGTGGGGGTGGCTTCCAAAAGCCGGCATTTCTCGCCCCCGGCTTTGTTTCGGCACCGAAAGGGGAGCCTCCACTCCCGCGGGAAGAGTGCAGGCGTGGGATCATAGAGTCGAAGGAGTGTGTTTGTAGAAGATGGGAGAATGCTCGTATTTGAGGTTGACGGATGAGGACATGGGAAGGAACGGGGCGGAGCGGATCGAATGGGCCTGGCGGAAGATGCCGGTGCTGCAGCAGGTAAGGGATGAGTGGGAGAGAACTCAACCTTTGAGCGGTGTCAAAATCGCCGCCTGCCTGCACATCTCTGCCAAAACGGCGAATCTCGCCAGGGTGCTTAAGGCCGGGGGAGCGGAGGTGGTGCTCTGCGCCTCCAACCCGCTCAGTACCCAGGATGATATTGCCGCGGCACTCAATGTGGTGTACGGGATCCCCACCTTTGCCCGGCGAGGGGTTGATCACGAGACCTATTATCACCAGATCAACGCCACCTTGGATACCGGGCCGGATCTCACCATCGACGATGGTGCCGATCTGGTGACGACCCTGCACCGTGAGCGGCCGGAACAGGCGCGCCGGGTCATCGGCGGCAGTGAAGAAACCACCACAGGTGTGGTCAGGCTGCGCTCCATGGCCAGAGACGGTGCCCTGTATTACCCTGTGGTGGCGGTCAACGACGCCATGACGAAGCACTTGTTCGACAACAGGTACGGGACGGGACAGTCCTCCCTTGACGGCATCCTGCGGGCGACCAACTACCTGATCGCCGGTTCCGTGTTTGTGGTGGTGGGTTACGGCTGGTGCGGCAGGGGCATCGCCGCCAGGGCGCGCGGCCTCGGGGCACGGGTGATCGTTGTGGAGGTGGACCCCTTTAAGGCTCTGGAGGCAGTGATGGATGGGCATGAGGTCACCAATATGAAGGAGGCGGCCGGGAAGGCCGACTTCATCGTCACCGCCACCGGAGATGTTCATGCGGTGGGGAGGGAGCATATCCCCTATCTCAAGGATGGGGTGATTCTCTCCAACGCCGGGCACTTTAATGTGGAGATCGATATCCCGGCGCTGGAGGAGCAGGCTCGTTCGCGGCGCCTGGTCAAGAAAGACGTGGAGGAGTTTACCATGCAGGACGGGCGCCGCGTCTATTTGCTGGCGGAGGGGAGACTTGTCAATCTGGCCTGTGGTGAGGGGCATCCCGTGGAAGTGATGGACATGAGCTTTGCCAACCAGGCTCTTTCCGCCGCCTGGCTGATAACGCAGCAGGGCAAACTCTCCCCCGGCGTTTACAGGGTGCCCCGGGAGATCGATGAAAGGGTGGCGCGCCTGAAGCTGGCGGCCTATGGTATCGAAATCGAAGAACTGACCGCTGAGCAGAAGGAATATCTGGCCTCCTGGCAGGCCGGCACCTGATGTAGCAAGATGCTCATCGATCGTGGTATAATAGTTAGGAATTTTTTCTCGTACCGGGTCTTTAAGAGTACGAAAGAGCGGTTTTTGTGTAAAGGCAAGCAACAGGGCAGGCTTTTCAGGCTGCTTTGCCCTGGGTTTTTCTTTTTGTAATAAAGCGAACTGAATGCAAGGGACAGGTGGGGAACATTATTGGAGAAGCTAGAGGTTTTGATAACGGAGGAACAGTTGCGGTCCGGGGTGGCGGAACTGGCTGAGCGGATTAACCGGGATTATAACGGTGAGGAACTCCTGGTGGTGGGCATCCTGCGGGGTGCCTTCGTCTTTTTGGCCGATTTGGTGCGCCGGTTGACGATGCCGGTGGTCATCGATTTCGTCGCCGTTTCCAGCTACGGGGATGACACCCAGAGTTCTGGAGTCGTCCGCATCCTGAAGGATCTTGATGAGAGCATTGCCGGCCGCCACGTCCTGCTGGTGGAGGACATCATCGATACCGGTTTAACCCTGAAGTATCTGTACGAAAACTTAAAGGCGCGGCATCCGGCAAGCCTGAAGGTATGCACCCTGCTGGACAAGCCTAGCCGGCGCCGTGTGGATTTTAACCCCGATTACGCCGGTTTTACAATACCGGACTATTTCGTTGTGGGCTACGGTCTTGACTGCGGCCAGCGCTACCGCAATCTGCCGATGGTGTGCGTGATTCGCCAGGAGCAGGAAGGATGCCCTCCCTTTGCAGGAGGAGAGCAGCCGAGGTGAAGTGCATGAGTGAGCGGGATCTGATTTTGGTTGTAGATTTCGGAGGGCAGTATACCCAGCTTATTGCCCGGCGGATCCGGGAGGCCGGGGTTTACTGCGAAATTGTGCCCTATACGGCGGCGTGGGAGGAGCTCCGGGCAAAACGGCCGCGGGGGCTGGTGCTTTCGGGTGGGCCGGCGAGTGTCTATTCCGAGAAGGCCCCGCAATGCGATCCCAGGCTCCTGAGGGGAGGGGTTCCGGTGCTGGGCATCTGCTACGGTATGCAGCTGATGGCCTTTCTCCTCAAAGGAAGCGTCCGCAGGGGGGAAAGGCGGGAGTACGGCCGTGTGCAGGTTACCGTCCGGAGACAGGAGGCCATCTTCAAGGGGCTCCCGCGAGAGATGCCCGTCTGGATGAGCCATGGTGACCTGGTAGAGGCCCCTCCTCCGGGTTTTACGGTCGCCGCAACATCCGAGGGAACACCGGTGGCGGCCATGTTCGATGAACAGCGCCGCCTGTTCGGGGTGCAGTTTCATCCCGAGGTGCAGCACACCCCCTTCGGGAAGGATATCTTGCGAAACTTTCTCTATGACATCTGCAGCTGCAAGGGGGATTGGACGCCGGCATCCTTTATCGCCGGGCAGATCGAAGAGATCAGGAAGATCGTCGGGAACGGCAGGGTTGTCGGGGCTTTGAGCGGTGGGGTGGACTCCACCGTAGCGGCAACGCTCGTCCACCGAGCAATCGGGGAGAGGTTGACCTGCATCTTCGTTGATCACGGCCTGCTCCGGAAGGGGGAGCGGGAAGAGGTTGAGTGGACGATGCGGGAGCGGTTGGGGGTTAAGCTGATTACCGTCGAGGCCGGGGAGCGCTTCCTGGCCAAGCTCTCCGGTGTCACCGATCCTGAAGAGAAGCGGAAAATAATCGGGCATGAGTTCATCAGGGTCTTCGAGGAAGAGGCGTCCCGCCTCGGCGAGCTGGATTTTCTCCTGCAGGGAACCCTCTACCCCGATGTCATCGAATCGGGAACTCCCACCGCTGCCGTGATCAAGAGCCACCACAATGTAGGGGGGCTGCCCGAGGACCTCAAGCTGCGCCTTTTGGAGCCGCTGCGCTGGCTTTTTAAGGATGAGGTGCGCCGGGTGGGGCTGGAACTCGGCCTGCCGGAAGAGATCATCTGGCGCCAGCCCTTCCCCGGACCGGGTTTGGCGGTAAGGGTGCTGGGTGAGGTGACCCCGGAGAAGCTGGCGATGGTCAGGGAGGCGGACTATATCCTGCGCACGGAGATCCGCCGTGCCGGGCTCGAGCGGGAGATCTGGCAGTGCTTTGCCGTCCTGCTTCCGGTCAGAAGCGTCGGAGTGATGGGGGACGAGCGGACGTATGCCCATCCTGTCGTGATCCGGGCGGTGACCAGCGAGGATGCCATGACTGCCGATTGGGCGCGCCTGCCGCACGATCTCCTGGAGCGGATCGCCGGCCGCATCGTCGGGGAGGTTCCGGGGATCAACAGGGTGCTCTATGATATCACATCCAAGCCTCCGGGGACTATCGAGTGGGAATAACACGGCACCATGGCCGCCAGACATTCTCCACGGGTTCGACCGGTCGGGAACGGCTGTAAAGGTAAAGGGAGGGAGCATGTTTTTCCAGAGCTGTGGTTTTTCAAGAGCTTTAGCAGCGACATTTTATATTTCAGGTTGGGTGATTATTGATGGAAAAACCGCTTGTAGGAATAGTTCTGGGGAGTGATTCCGACCTGCCGGTGATGGAAGAGGCGGCGCGGATTTTGGATGATTTCGGGGTTCCTTACGAGATGACCATTGCCTCTGCCCACCGCAGTCCGGACCTGGCAGCCGAATACGCCCGTACCGCCGAAGAGCGCGGTCTTAAACTGCTCATCGCCGGTGCCGGGATGGCCGCCCACCTGCCCGGAGTTCTGGCGGCGTACACCTGCCTGCCGGTGATCGGGGTTCCCCTCCAGGGGGGGGCCTTAAATGGGGTGGATGCCCTCTACTCCATCGTTCAGATGCCGCCGGGGGTTCCGGTGGCCGCCGTCGCCATCAACGGGGCGCGCAACGCCGCCCTCCTGGCCGTACAGATTTTGGGGCTGGGGGAGCCCCTTCTGCGGGAAAGGTTCCGTACCTACAAGGAAGGGCTTGTGGAGTCGGTCGCCAGGAAAGCGGAGAAGTTGAAAGAGCGGATGTAGTGAGAATTGTTTCCAAAAGAGGTCAGAAGGAGGCAGAAGCTTTGCTGGAGAGATACACCTTGCCGGAGATGAAAGCGCACTGGTCGCCGGAGAACCGCTACCGGAAGTGGCTGGAGGTGGAGATCCTGGCCTGCGAGGCCTGGGCCGCTCTGGGGCGGATCCCGGAGCAGGCCCTCAGGGAGATCAAGGAAAGGGCGTCTTTTGATCTCCGGCGCATCGCCGAGATCGAGGCGGTCGTCAGACATGATGTGATCGCCTTTGTCAGCTGTGTTGCCGAGTCGGTGGGGGACGCCGGGAAGTACCTGCACATGGGCCTCACCTCTTACGATGTGGTGGACACGGCGCTCTCCCTGTTGATGCGGGAAGCCATGGACCTGATCCTGGCGGCCCTCGACGGGCTGCGGGAGGTGCTGGCCGAGAAGGCGAGGGAGTACCGGGACACCCCTATGATCGGGAGGACGCACGGTGTTCATGCCGAGCCGATCACCCTGGGGATGAAGTTCGCCCTCTGGTATGCGGAGCTCGCCCGGGACCGCGAGCGCCTGGAGAAGGCGCGCCGGGTGATCAATGTGGGCCGCCTGGCCGGAGCAGTGGGAACCTACGCCCATATCGACCCGCGGGTCGAGCAGTATGTCTGCCGCAAGCTGGGGCTGTATCCGGCGCAGATCTCCACCCAGGTTCTGCAGCGGGACCGCCATGCCGAATACCTGAGCGCCCTGGCCATTACCGCCTGCTCCCTGGAGAAGTTCGCCACGGAGATCAGGCACCTGCAGCGGACCGAGGTCCTGGAACTGGAGGAGGGGTTTGCCGCCGGGCAGAAGGGTTCTTCGGCCATGCCGCACAAGCGTAACCCCATCACCTGCGAGCGCATTACGGGGCTTTCCCGTGTTCTCAGGGGGAACGCCCTGGCCGCTATGGAGAACACCGCCCTCTGGCATGAACGGGACATCTCCAATTCCTCAGTGGAGCGGATTATCATCCCGGACAGCACCACCCTCCTTCACTATATGCTGGTCCGGTTCACCGAAGTCGTGAAGCAGCTGTTGATCTACCCCGAACATATGCGGCAGAATCTGGACAGAACCCGCGGCCTGATCTTCAGCCAGCGCCTCTTGCTCGCCCTGGTAGAGAAGGGGCTGCGCCGGGAGGAGGCCTATGCCCTGGTGCAGCGGCAGGCGATGCGCGCCTGGCCGCAGGGGGATTTTGCCCAACTCGTTAAAGCCGACCCGGAGATCGGGAAATACCTCTCCGGCGGGGAAATCGATGCCCTTCTGGATAGCGGCTACTACCTGCGCCGCGTTCCCTACATCTTCTGGCGCACCGGGCTCGGTGCGCCTCCTCTTTCGGAATGGGAGGAGAAACTCCGGGAGGACCCCCCCGGAAGACACGTCCCCGTACCGGAAAAAGGGGAACTCTTATACGAGGGGAAGGCCAAGAGGGTTTACAGGACCTCGGATCCCGACCTCTACTGGGTGGAATACAAGGATGAGGCCACTGCCTTCGACGGTCTGAAAAGGGATGTGATACCCGGTAAGGGGAGCCTGAATAACCGGATTTCCGCCCATTTCTTCTCCCTCCTGGAAGTTGCCGGTTTGCCGACGCATTTCGTAAAGCTGCTCGGCCCGAGGGAGGCTCTGGTCAGAAGGGTGGAGATAATCCCCTTGGAGGTGATCGTGCGGAACATCGCGGCGGGGAGCCTGGCCAAAAAGCTCGGACTGCCGGAGGGAAGGGTTCTTTCCCGGCCGGTCGTCGACTTCTGCCTGAAGAATGACGAACTGCACGATCCCCAGGTCACCGAGGACCAGATCCTCGCCCTGGGCTTTGCCGCGGAGAAGGAAGTGCGGGAGCTGCGGGACTTCGCCTTGAAGGTCAATGAGGTGCTGAGCGCCTACCTTCTTTCCAGGGATTTGATTCTGGTGGACTTCAAACTGGAGTTCGGCCGCTGCAGGGACGGGATTATCCTGGCGGATGAGATTTCTCCCGACACCTGCCGCTTCTGGGACCGGGACACGAAAGAAAAACTGGATAAGGACCGCTTCCGGCACGACCTGGGTGGGCTGATCCCGGCCTATGAGGAGATCTGGAAGAGGCTGCAAGGAGGGAAGCCGGTTGTTTGAGGCGCGAGTATTTGTGACACTGAAAAAGGCGATTCTTGATCCCCAGGGAAAGGCAGTCAAAAGCGGCCTGCTTGCCCTGGGATACGACCGGGTGGAGGACGTCAGGGTGGGGAAGTACCTTATGCTCACCCTGAGAACGACGGATCGGCTGGAGGCGGAAAAGGAAGTGCGGGAAATGTGCGACCGGCTCCTGGCCAATCCGGTCATCGAGGACTATACCTTTGAGCTCCGGGAGGTGGCGCCGTGAAATTCGGAGTGGTGGTTTTTCCCGGATCCAACTGTGATGTCGATTGCTACCATGTCCTCGATCGGGTCTTCGGCCACCCCGTTTCCTACATCTGGCATCAGGAAAGGGATCTCTCCGGGATTGACTGCGTCATCCTGCCCGGGGGGTTCTCCTACGGGGATTACCTGAGGACGGGGGCCATCGCCCGTTTTGCCCCGGTGATGGAGGAGGTGGCGGAGTTTGCCGAAAAAGGGGGGCTCGTGTTGGGGATCTGTAACGGGTTCCAGATCCTCCTGGAAGCGGGATTGCTTCCGGGGGCGATGAGGCGCAATGAATCCCTGCAGTTCCGCTGCTGCGATGTCTTCCTGCGGGTGGAGAATGCGGCTACCCCCTACACCGGCCTTTATCGCCGCGGAGAGGTGATCAGGTATCCCATTGCCCACGGTGAGGGGAACTACTATGCCACCCCTGAGATCTTGGCACAGCTGGAAGAGAAAGGGCAGATCGTATTCCGTTACTGCACTGAGAAGGGTGAGGTTACCCCGGACGCCAACCCCAACGGTGCTCTGGGCAATATTGCCGGGATCTGCAATCAAAGGGGTAATGTCCTCGGCCTGATGCCTCACCCGGAGCGCTGCTGTGAAGAAATTGTCGGCAATACCGATGGGAGGCGCTTCTTCCTTTCCATACTGCACTGGTGGGGAATGGAGCGGCAGAAGAGGGTGACTGCGTAATGGCCGAGAAGAAGCCTGCCTGGCAGGAGATGGGGTTGACGGCACAGGAGTATGAGAGGATCTGCGAGATCCTCGGACGGGAGCCCAACTATCTGGAAACGGGGATCTTCGCAGTACTCTGGTCGGAGCATTGCAGTTATAAGAATTCCCGCCCTGTTTTAAAGAGGTTCCCGACAGAGGGCAGGCATGTTCTGCAGGGCCCCGGGGAGAATGCCGGGATAGTGGACATCGGTGACGGCCAGGGAGTGGCCTTGAAGATAGAGAGCCACAACCATCCTTCGGCCATCGAACCCTACCAGGGAGCGGCTACTGGGGTAGGGGGGATTGTGCGGGATATCTTCGCGATGGGGGCGCGCCCCGTTGCTTTGTTGAACTCCCTGCGCTTCGGAAGTCTTGCCGACCCCCGGGTGCGCTATCTCTTCTCCGGCGTAGTGGCCGGAATCTCCGGCTATGGTAACTGCCTCGGCATTCCCACCGTCGGCGGGGATGTCTTTTTCCATCCCAGCTTCAGGGAGAACCCCCTGGTCAACGCCATGTGCGTCGGTCTGGTGGAACACGCTCAGATCAGGCGCGGGCAGGCTGCAGGGGTGGGCAATTCGGTAATGGTTGTGGGCGCCCGGACGGGCAGGGACGGGATCCACGGCTGCACCTTTGCCTCTGAGGAATTGAGCGAGGAGAGCGAGGAGCGCCGCCCGGCCGTGCAGGTCGGTGACCCTTTTCTGGAGAAGCTCCTCATCGAGGCCTGCCTGGAGGTTATTAAAAAGGGCTATGTCGTCGGCATTCAGGATTTGGGAGCGGCGGGGCTGACCAGCTCCAGCGCCGAAATGGCCGGAAGGGCCGGCACGGGGATGGAGATCGATGTTTCCCTGGTGCCGCGCCGGGAGGAGGGAATGACACCCTATGAGGTGATGCTTTCCGAATCCCAGGAACGGATGCTGCTCGTTTTGGAGCCGCGGCATGTGGAGCCGGTGAGACGGATATTCAGCAAATGGGGGCTGGAAGCCGCAGTGATCGGCCGGGTGACCGGGGACGGGATCTACCGCGTCCTGGATGGTGAGAACCCTGTGGCCGAGATACCAGTCAAAGCCCTGACCGATTCCCCGGTTTACTACCCGGAGCAGCGGGAGCCCGAATATTACCAGAGGCTGCGAAGCTGGACGCCGGACGCCCTCCCTGAGCCGGAGGACCTGACCGCCGTGTTGCGCCAACTTTTGGCATCACCGAACATCGCCAGCAAGGAGTGGATTTATACCCAGTACGACCACATGGTGATGCTGAATACCGTGGTGGGGCCGGGGGCCGATGCCGCCGTTCTGCGCGTTAAGGGAACGCCCAAGGGGATCGCCCTGACCACCGACGGAAACCCCCGCTACTGCTACCTGGATCCCTATCGCGGCGGGGCTATTGCCGTCGCCGAAGCGGCGCGCAACCTTAGCTGTGTGGGGGCGGAGCCCTTGGGGCTCACCGACTGCTTAAACTTCGGCAATCCCGGGAAGCCGGAGATCTACTGGCAGTTCACCAGAACCGTCGAGGGGATGAGCGAGGCCTGCCGCGCTCTGGGGATCCCTGTTGTCAGCGGTAATGTGAGCTTTTATAATGAAACAGATGGAGAGGCCATTCATCCTGCCCCGGTGGTGGGGATGGTGGGCCTCCTGCCGGATGTGGCGCGGCATGTCACCGGCGCCTTCAGAGATCCCGGGGACGAGATCGTGCTGTTGGGGAGGTTTGCTCCGACGCTCGGTGCCAGCGAATACCTGTCCGTGATCCACGGATTGGAGGCCGGAGCCGTTCCGCATCTCGACCTCGACCGGGAAAAAAGAGTTCAGGAATGCTGCCGCAGTCTGGTGCGAGAAGGGCTGATCAAATCCGCTCACGACTGTGCGGAGGGAGGGCTCGCCGTGGCTTTGGCCGAGTGTTGCCTTGCCGGCAAACTGGGTGCGACCGTGGAACTTCCCTTCTCCGGGCGGCTTGATGAGCTCCTTTTTGGCGAAGTGCAGTCTTGTATTGTGGTTTCCTGCGCCCCGGCTCAATTGCCTGCCGTTGTCCGGGAGGCGGCCGCACGGGGTGTCGACTGCCGGGTAATCGGTACGACTGGCGGGGGCCATCTCCTGATCGCTGATGCCGGCGGGAGCGTTGTAACGAAGATATCTGTTGAGGAGATGAAAGAAGTATGGCGGGGGAGCATTGCTTCTTACTTTTGAATGAAGACAAGCCGCGCGAGGCCTGTGGCGTTTTCGGCATTTACGCCCCCGGCCTTGATGTGGCGCGCCTCACCTATTACGGTTTATACGCCCTCCAGCACCGCGGGCAGGAGAGCGCCGGCATCGCAGTGGGTGATGGGAAGTGCATCACCTGCCGCAAGGGGATGGGGCTCGTCAGCGAGTTCTTTACGGAGGAGATCCTGTCACGCCTTAGCGGCAGCGTTGCCATAGGGCATGTCCGCTATAGCACCGCCGGGGAGAGCACCGTCGAAAACGCCCAACCGCTTACCTTTCACTATCAGCAGGGGATGATTTCCCTGGCGCACAACGGCAACCTGACCAACTGCGCTGAACTTCGGAGGGAGCTGGCGCAGTCCGGTGCGGTCTTCCAGACCACGGCCGACAGCGAACTGATCGTCAGCCTCATTGCCCGAGCCGGAACCGGGGATCTGCTAGAGGGAATAATGGAGGCTATGGAGAGGATACGCGGAGCCTATTCTCTCGTCTTGATGACGGAGAAGAGGCTCTACGGCATCCGCGATCCGCACGGGATGCGGCCGCTTTGTTTGGGACGCCTGGATGGCGGCTATCTGCTGGCATCCGAGTCCTGTGCCCTGGACACCATCGGTGCGGAGTTCATCAGGGATGTGCTTCCCGGGGAGATTGTGATGATCGATGAAAACGGGATCACCTCTCTTAAGCCCCATCAACCGCAGAAGCGCGCCCTGTGCGTTTTTGAATTCGTTTACTTTGCCAGGCCGGACAGCGTGATCGACGGGCTCAACGTGCAGACGGCGCGCCTGGCCCTGGGAAGAGAGCTGGCGCGGGAATGCCCGCTGGATGGGGACCTGGTGATTCCGGTGCCCGACTCCGGCACCACCGCCGCCCTCTCCTACGCCTCGGAGCGCGGCCTGCCCTTCGGGGAAGGGCTGATGAAGAACCGCTATGTTGGGCGCACTTTTATCCGCCCTTCGCAGGAGATGCGTGACTTGGGAGTCAGGTTAAAGCTCAATCCGGTGCGGGAGTCCCTGGCGGGGAAGAGGATTATTATGATCGATGACAGCATCGTCCGGGGTACCACCTCCGGCAAGATCATCCAGATGATCAGGGAGGCAGGGGCGAAAGAGGTGCATATGCTGGTGAGTTCCCCAGCCGTTACCCATGGTTGTTACTATGGAATAGACACCTCGGAGAAAGGGGAACTGATCGCGGCCAGCCACTGTTTGGAGGAGATCCGGGAATTCATCGGGGCGGACAGCCTGCACTACTTGAGCCGGAAGGGGCTCCTGGCGGCGATGGCCCCCATCCCCCCGGACGAGCTCTGCGATGCCTGTTTCAGCGGGAATTATCCGGTTGACGTTCCCTGTTCGCAGGCGTAGAACCCCGGGATACTGCCCGGGGGTGGGCGGCGGGAGAGACGCCGCTGCCGTTTGCTTTGAACGTGGAGGAATGAAGAAAGGTAGGCGGGATTAACTGTGGCTGATCACTCCTTATACAAAAAAGCGGGTGTGGATATCGATGCCGGAAACCGTGCCGTCAAACTCATCGAGAAGCACGTGGCCTCCACCGTCCGGCCGGAGGTGCTGGGCGGTATCGGGGGCTTTTCCGGCCTTTTTGCTCTCGATATCGGCCGTTACCGGGAGCCGGTTTTGGTTTCCGGCAGCGACGGCGTCGGCACCAAGCTGAAGATTGCCCAGATGTTGGGGAAGCACGATACCGTCGGGATTGATCTGGTGGCCATGTGCGTCAACGACATCCTGGTTTGTGGTGCCGAGCCGCTGTTCTTTCTGGATTATGTTGCCTGCGGCAGGCTGCTCCCGGAACTGGTTGAGGAGATCGTCAAGGGGGTCGCCGCAGGCTGCCGGGAGGCGGGGTGCGCTCTCATCGGAGGGGAGACTGCAGAGATGCCCGACTTCTACCCGCCCGGGGAGTACGACCTGGCCGGTTTTGCGGTAGGGGCGGTCGAGCGGGGGGAGATCCTCGATGGGAGTGGGATCAGGGCAGGGGATGTTTTGATCGGCCTTCCCTCTTCAGGGGTGCACAGCAACGGTTTTTCCCTGGTGCGCCATATACTACGAGGTTGTGGGTTAAGCCTGTCTGATCCCTTTCCGGCAACCGGCCGCACCCTTGGGGAGGAGCTGTTGACTCCTACCAGAATCTATGTGAAAACGATTTTGGAGTTGAGAAAAAAGCCGGTTGCTCCGGCGATCAAAGGCGCTGCACACATCACCGGAGGCGGCCTCACGGAAAATACCACCCGTGTTTTGCCCGAGGGACTGGGTGTGGTGATCCGGCGCGGTGCCTGGCCGGTACCACCCGTCTTCCGCTTCCTGCAGGAGAAGGGGCAGGTGACGACGGAGGAGATGTACCGGGTCTTTAACATGGGGATCGGTTTCGTCGTCATCGTGGAGAAGGATAGGGCCGGAGATGTTTTGCTGGCGCTGCAGGAGCTGGGAGAGGAGCCCTTTGTCATCGGATCCGTCCGTGAGGGGTCCGGTGTTGATTATATTGATGACTTAAGAAGGTGAAAGATTATGGATAGGCTTCGCCTGGCGGTCCTGGTTTCGGGACGGGGGACGAACCTCAAGGCGATCATTGATGCCGTCGAAGTGGGAGCCCTCCAGGCCCAGGTCGTGGGGGTCTTCAGCGACAGACCGGATCCTTATGCCTTTGAGCATGCCAGGGAGCGCAACATTCCAACGGTATTCGTCGACCCGAAAAAATACCCCTCCAGGGAGGAGTACGATACTGCTCTGGCCCGGCAGGTGATGGAGTTGAAACCGGGTTGCATCGCCCTGGCGGGTTTCATGAGAGTATTGACTCCCGTTTTCCTGAATGCCTTCCCGGGGCGAGTTCTCAATATTCATCCCTCGCTTCTGCCCTCTTTCCCCGGCCTGGAAGCACAGCGGCAGGCACTGGAGTACGGAGTGCGCTATAGTGGATGTACCGTGCATTTTGTGGATCCCGGTGTCGATACCGGCCCCATCATCATTCAGTCGGTGGTCCCCGTCTATCAGGACGACACTCCGGAAACCCTGGCCGATCGCATTCTCGCCAAGGAGCACCTGACGTACCCGGCTGCCCTGCAGCTTTTTGCGGAGGGGAGATTGAGGCTTGAGGGCCGGAGGGTGATCATCGATTGGGAGAATAGAGCGCCGCAACAGCCGCGCGACTGCGTGCTGGAATGGCTGAAGAACAAGGATATTATCAAGGAGGTTACACCGAATGAGCGATCAAACTCCCAGCACAATTGAGGGGAAGAAGCGGGCAATTATCAGCGTTTCCGATAAGCAAGGGATAGCCGAATTCGCCCGGGCCTTGGTGGATCTTGGATATCACCTGATCTCTACCGGAGGGACGGCTGCCTTTTTGGAGGAGGCCGGAGTCCCCGTAGAGCGCGTGGAGGATGTTACGGGCTTTCCGGAGATCTTGGGCGGACGCGTCAAAACCCTGCACCCGAAGGTGCATGCCGGGATCCTGGCCAGGGATCTCCCGGAGGACCGGCGGCAGCTGGAGGAGCTGGATATCCAACCCATCAGTCTGGTTGTCGTCAACCTTTATCCCTTTGAAGAGACCGTTGCCCGGACGGGTGTGACCGTCCGGGAGGCCCTGGAGAAGATCGATATCGGCGGACCGACGATGGTAAGGGCTGCCGCTAAGAATTTCCAGAGGGTGGCCGTGGTGGTCAACCCCAACCGTTACCAGCAGATTATCCAGGAGCTGGAGGAAAAAGGAGAAATCAGTCTGGCTACCAGGCTGATGCTGGCCCAGGAGGCCTTCTGGCACACCGCCCGGTACGATGCTGCAATAGCCGGCTATCTAACCGGGATTAAAACCCCGGAAAGCCTCGATATTTCACCTGAAAAGGAAAAATATCCTTCCAGGTTGATGATTCCTCTTGTCAAGGTTGCCGACCTGCGTTACGGAGAGAACCCTCACCAGGGGGCAGCCTTTTACCGGGAGGACACAATGCCTCCTTACGGGGTTGCGGGAGCCCGTCAGTTCCATGGGAAGGAGCTGTCCTTTAACAACATTCTCGACCTGAATGCCGCCCTGAACGTTGTTGCGGAGTTCGAGGTTCCCGCTGCCGTGGTTATCAAGCACAGCTCCCCTTCAGGGGTGGCCTGTGCAGCCACCCTCGCCGAGTCCTACAGGCGTGCTTACGAGGCCAACGCCGTGGCCGCCTACGGAGGAGTGGTCGGCCTCAATAAGACGGTTGACAGGGATACGGCAGCCGCCCTTACGGAAACATTCCTGGAGGCGGTGATCGCCCCGGCTTACACCGAAGAAGCCCTGGCGGTTTTAAAGACCAAGAAGAATTTACGCATTCTTTGTGCCGGGGAGTTCGCCGATTTATACCGGGGAATGGATGTCAAAAGGGTGAGCGGGGGCTACCTGTTGCAGGATCCTGATGCCATCACCGATATCAACAGCCTGCCGCGAATGGGGCGGGTTGTGACGAAACGCCATCCCGATGAGAAGGAGTGGGAAGACCTCATCTTCTCCTGGATTGTGGTCAGGCATGTGTTTTCCAACGGCATCGTCCTGGCCCGGGACAGGCAGACGGTGGGCATCGGTGGGGGGCAGGTGAGCCGCGTCGCCGCCGCCCGGATTGCCCTGACCCAGGCCGGGGAGAAGGCGAGGGGGGCGGTACTCGCTTCCGACGGCTTTATGCCCTTCCCGGACACCCTTGAATATGCCGCCAAGAGCGGCGTTACCGCTGTGATTCAGCCCGGCGGTTCGATCCGGGATGAGGAAGTGATCGCCGCTGCCGATGCCGCAGGGATGGCGATGGTCTTCACCGGCAGGCGTCACTTCAAGCATTAGTGCACAGCATAAGTCCGTTTCCAAGGCCTTGTAATAAACGGGAAGATTTTCCGACGGCGGAGCTGATGGTGTGGTTGATTGAGGGGTTATCCTTGTCGGCGCAGCGACCTTGCGGAGGTTGTTACTAGCCTTGACGAAGAAGCATAGCAAGCAGCCGAATCGAGACAGGGTGTCGAGATAGGCGACTCTGCGGCAGGGATGCCGTCATATGAGCCGGTGGTTGCTTGTCTGGCGACAACTCTTAGGGCGAGTGAGACCGAAAGATCCGGGAGCAAGCACAAGGATAAATCGAAACGTATTTTCAGGACAGCACAATTATCGGCGGTCGGTAGTTGCCGGCAGGCTCTTGCCTGCCGGGTTGACAATCAGGGTAATGCTTAATTCAAACAAAACTAACGACGGGCCGCTTTGACCGGGAGGAAAGAGATGAGAGTTCTGGTAGTTGGCGGGGGTGGGCGGGAGCACACCCTGGTCTGGAAGCTCAAGCAGAGCCCTCTGGTGAAAAAAATTTACTGTGCCCCTGGAAACGGGGGGATCGCCAGTGATGCCGAGTGTGTGGCCATTCAGGGAGATGACGTGCAGGCCCTGGCCGACTTTGCGAGCCGGGAGAGGATCGACCTGACGATAGTGGGGCCGGAGGCGCCCCTTGTGGCCGGGATCAGGGACGTTTTCGAATCCCGGGGGCTCCGGTTGTTCGGCCCTACCGCCGGGGCCGCCCTCCTCGAGGGAAGCAAGGTTTTTGCCAAGAGGAGGATGCAGAGGTACGGCATTCCCACGGCATCGTGCGAGGTTTTCGATGATCCGGAGGCCGCCCTGCGTTATGTCCGAAGAGCCGGCAGGTGTGTGGTGAAGGCGGACGGCCTGGCGGCAGGCAAGGGGGTAATCGTTGCCGGGAGTCCCGCAGAGGCGGAGGAGGCCGTGCGGCTGATCATGGTGGAAAGGGCCTTCGGAGATGCGGGGAAGGCCGTGGTGGTTGAGGAGTTGCTGGAAGGGGAAGAGGTTAGCGTGCTGGCCTTTACCGACGGCAAAAGTATCAAGCCCCTTGTGGCCTCCCAGGACCACAAGCGGGCCTACGACGGGGATACCGGCCCTAACACAGGTGGAATGGGGGCGTACTCACCCCCACCGGTTTACACAGAGGAGCTGCATGAGCGGGTTTGCAGGGAAATCCTGGAGCCTCTGATCCGCGGACTGGCCGGCGATGGGATTGTGTACCAGGGGGTAATCTATGCCGGACTGATGATCACCTCAAAGGGGCCTTATGTTCTGGAGTTCAACTGCCGCTTTGGCGATCCGGAGGCCCAGGTTGTGATCCCGCGGCTGAAAACGGACCTGGTTGAGGTCGTAGAGGCCGTCCTGGATGAGCGGCTGGATGGTATCCGATTGGAGTGGGACCCGCGAGCTGCCGCCTGCGTAGTCCTGGCCTCCGGTGGCTACCCGGGGCGCTACGAGAAGGGGAAGGTAATCGCCGGGCTGAATGAGGTGCCCCCGGATGTGCTGGTCTTTCACGCCGGTACGGGACTGGCCGAAGGCAAACTGGTCACCAGCGGAGGAAGGGTGCTGGGTGTTACCGGTTTTGGCGCCACAGTGCGAGAGGCGGTGGATCGGGCTTACGCCGGGGTGGAGAAGATCCGCTTCGACGGTATGCACTTCCGGCGGGATATCGCCCACCGAGCCCTCAAATCCGGGGGGTGATCCTGTGATCCGCCTGGAAGACGTTCAGCAGAACCCGGAGGTTGAGGTGCTGATGAGAAAGGTCCACGAGTACCTGTCAACCATGCTGGCCATCACCCATGATGAGGAGCACGCCCGCCATGTGGCCAGTTTGAGCTACCGCATCCTGAAGGTGTTGGGATATCCGGAGCGGGAGGCAGAGCTGGCGGCTATAGCCGGGTATATGCACGATATCGGAAATGTCGTCAACAGGTATGAGCACGGCCGGAGCGGGGCGCTGATCGCCTTTCACCTGTTGCTGCGCATGGGGATGCCGCCGGAGGAGATTGCCACGGTGATCGCCGCCATCGGCAACCATGAGGAAAGGTCGGGAACTGCTGTGAGCAATGTGGCGGCAGCGGTCATTCTGGCAGATAAATCCAATGTGCATTATACCAGGGTCCGCAAGGAGGATGAGGCCACCTTCACCACCCGCGATCGGGTGAACTACGCTGCCCGGGAATCGTATCTGGAAGCCGACCCGGAAAGAAAAGAAATCGTCATGAACCTGAAAATCGACACCACCATCTGTTCGGTGATGGAGTATTTTGAAATCTTCATGACCAAAATGCTCCTCTGCCGGAGGGCGGCCAACTTTCTCAACTGCCGCTTCGGGCTGGTGATCAACGGAAGCCGCTTTCTTTAAAGCCATTTTGAAAGCCATTTTGGCGGCATTGCTCTCAAGCAGGGTTATCCCTGCTTTTATTTTTTTCTCCGGCTGGATACTAACGCATTCGTGCTTGGATTGGGCTGTGCTTTCTCCTTGCTTAGTTGGACGTTGGCTGCCTGAAGTTTCCTGCGTCTTGCCCGTGGGAAGATTGATTGTTCGCTGCTGTACCCCAGGTCTTCAGCGTAATGGTGCTCAATGAACTGAAACCGGAATAAATCACCCCCCATCGTTGAACAATAATTGGGGGTGTTGGGATCATGTTCTTAAAAGTGCTGTTGATCCTCTTGGCGGGAGCGGCGGTTGCGCTGTACGAAGTGCCGCGCCTGTTAAAACGGCAGATGCACCGTGAATTCTTCGCTTTCTGTGTCCTGTTCTTCATCGGGGTCGGTCTCACCGTTGCCCTGGCCCTCGACCTGCCCCTTCCTAACCCAACCAGTGTTGTGGAATTTGTCTTTGGCCCTCTCAGCAGAATGATATATTCCAGGTAGGGAGCATCCTTTAGGTCGGCCTTCACATTGCGGTTTAAATGACAGCTTCTCAAAGCTTCTCCATTCATTTTTGAACAAGTATACAATATTTACGGCGGCAATCTCTTGATATGCTTGCGGGGGATGCTATAATTTTTGTTAAAAGCAGATGGGTAAAGGGGCAAAGGCGTCCCTCCGACAGAGCGTTTGTCAGGAGGGATGCTTTTTTGGCAGGATGGGAGGGGGAACTGTTGTGCCTCACATCAATGTGCTGCTCGGCATTTCTTCAGAGGAATTGCGGGAGGGTATGAAGGATATCCTCACCGGGTCCGGATGCCGGATTTTGGCCGAAGCTACCAGTGTCCCCGATCTCCTCCGAAAAGTCAGGACCATCTCTTGCGATCTCGTAATTATGGATCTTCAATTAAGCGGCGGAAGTGTTCTGGAAGCCGCCAGGATCGTCGAAGAGGACGACCTGTCAGTGGTGTTGCTCCTGGTGAGCGACCTGAGCACCCAGGAGGTGCGTGATTTTCACTATCTGGTGTTACCTGTTGCCAGAAGGAGTGTTATTGCTGCAATAGATGCCGTTATGTTATACAAGAACCGCGTCCAGAGCCTGCGCAAGGATTTGCGTAAATTGAGAGAGGCCATGAATAACCGCAAGCTGATCGAAAGGGCCAAGGGAATTTTGATGAAGAGCCTCGGGCTCGATGAGCAGGACGCTTACAGGCTGCTTCAAAAACAGAGTATGGACAGGGGTGTACCGATGAAGGATATAGCTGCCGCTGTTATCCTGGCCAGTGAAATCGAAGGGAATAAGTAGGCCAGGTCTGAGGCTTCTTTATTCCCGTTGGGGTAATTCGAACAATAATACGTCTAACAAATGACATGAGATCCGGGGTACGAAGGTGTATCCCGCCAGCTTAAAGGAGAGGGCAACGGCGTCTTCTGGATATGAGGCAATATCCGAAGGCGTCTTTTTGTTTATTGAACAGGGGGAGCAGAGATGAGAAAAGAAGGGGAAGTAAGGATACCGTCTGGTTGCGCCGTGGCAGGTATCATCAACCGATCGGGGAAGGTTTTCTCCGCCCAGAAAATCGTTAGTTCCATCGCCAATATGAGGAACCGTTCCAATGGTTTGGGGGGAGGATTCGCGGGTTACGGCATCTACCCGGAGATGAAGGACTGTTATGCCCTGCATCTTTTTTACCGGACTACTGCCGCCCGCCAGGAAACGGAAGAGTTTCTGCGCAGACATTTTCAGATCAAAGCCGCTGAAATGATCCCCACCAGGAAGAACCGCTTTATTTCAGATGCTCCTGACATCTGGAGGTATTTTCTGCTTCCAAAAGATGACAGGTGCCACTTATCGGGGATTGATGAGGAGGATTATGTGGCACGCTGTGTCATGAGGATCAACAGCGAATTTCCTGGAGCTACAGTGGCCTCCGGTGGCAAAAACATGGGCGTTTTCAAGGCGGTCGGTTATCCGGAGGATGTGGCGGATTTCTACCGGCTGGAAGATTATCAGGCGTATCTCTGGATGGCCCATGGGAGGTTTCCCACCAATACTCCGGGCTGGTGGGGGGGCGCCCACCCCTTCACACTGCTGGATTGGGCGGTCGTGCATAACGGCGAAATTTCTTCCTATGACGCCAACCGCAGATACCTGGAGATGCGCGGTTACCGGTGCAACCTGCAGACCGACACCGAGGTGATTACCTATCTTTTAGATCTCCTGGTAAGGAAGGACGGGTTACCTCTCCGGACGGCGCTTGGGATCATGGCGGCACCTTTTTGGGATGAGATCGATCTGATGGATGAGGGGTCCGCCCGTACCTGGCGGGCACTTCGGGTGGTCTACGGCAGCGCTCTTTTGAACGGCCCCTTTTCGATTATCGTTGGCTGCCGTTGGGGGATGATCGCCATGAACGACCGCATCAAGCTGCGTCCCTTGGTGGCTGCCGTAAAGGGGGATTATGTTTTCGTTGCCAGCGAGGAATCGGCCATTCGGGCGATCTGTCCCTGCCCTGATCTGCTCTGGGCACCAAAGGGAGGAGAGCCTGTCTACGGTCTGTTGGAAGATAAATCCGGCCGGGCAGAGAGCCGGCTTTAGATGCAGCCGGGTTGTGTGAGGAGGGAGAGCTTATGGCGATGAGTCTCAGAACGGCGTTATATACGATCCAGAGAGACCCCGAACGCTGTATTGCCTGCCGGGTTTGTGTGCGGCAGTGCGCTTATGGCGTCCACCGTTGGGATGAGGAAACCGGACAGATTATCTCCGACGATGATTTGTGTGTTAACTGCCATCGCTGCGTGGTCTTCTGCCCGACAAAGGCGTTGACTGTTAGCAGAACGCCTTTGGAGTATACCGACAATGACAACTGGCAGAGAAGCGACATCGACCAGATCTACCTGCAGGCGGAAACCGGCGGAGTTTTGCTAACCGGTATGGGCAATGACCGTCCTTATCCGATTTACTGGGACCGCCTTTTGCTGAACGCCAGCCAGGTTACCAATCCTTCCATTGATCCCCTGCGCGAACCGGTTGAGCTGAAGACGATACTGGGACGCAAGCCGGATGCTCTTGAACTGCGTGATGGCGTCCTCAAAGAGCACTTACCTCCGCAGCTGGAACTGGATGTACCGATCATGTTCAGCGCCATGTCCTTTGGAGCGGTAAGCTTGAATACCCATAAATCCCTGGCGCGCGCTGCCGTCAGTGAGGGGATTTACTGGAACTGCGGGGAGGGCGGATTGCACCCCGATCTGGCTCCTTATGCAGAACGCCTTATCGTTCAGGTGGCTTCAGGGCGGTTTGGAGTAAACGTCGATTACCTCAATCAGGCTGCTGCTGTGGAAATCAAAATCGGCCAGGGAGCCAAACCAGGTATCGGCGGGCATCTGCCCGGACACAAGGTGGGCAAGGAAGTCAGCAGGACTCGCATGATCCCTCTTGGCAGTGATGCCATTTCTCCTGCTCCTCATCATGACATCTACTCCATCGAGGACCTCCGGCAGTTGATCTACTCGCTGAAAGAGGCTACCGGGTATCGAAAGCCTGTCGCCGTCAAGATTGCGGCGGTTCATAATGTGGCAGCCATCTCTTCCGGTGTGGTCAGAGCCGGAGCGGACATTCTCGTTATTGACGGTTTTAGGGGAGGAACCGGAGCAGCTCCCCTGCGGATAAGGGATAATGTGGGCATCCCTATTGAACTGGCGCTGGCTGCCGTTGACACTCGGCTACGGGAAGAGGGGATTCGCAATCAGGCTTCACTGGTGATCTCCGGTGGGATCCGGAACAGTTCGGATGTTGTTAAAGCGATTGCTCTGGGAGCAGATGCGGTCTATCTGGGCACTGCTGCACTCATCGCTCTCGGTTGCCATATGTGTCAGAAGTGTTACCGGGGGAAGTGCAGTTGGGGGATAGCCACAACCGACCCTTATCTGGCGAAGCGGCTGAATCCGGATATCGGTGCCCGCAGGGCGTCCAATCTGATCCGGGCCTGGAAGCATGAAATCAAGGAAATGCTCGGGGGAATGGGCATCAACGCCATTGAAAGCTTACGGGGTAATCGCCTGGCCTTGCGGGGGGTCGATCTGACGGAGCGAGAACTGGAGATACTTCAAGTCAAGGCTGCCGGAGAGTAGGTGGGAAGAAAATGAGCAAAAGAGTTATTTGCAAAGAGGATGTCTGCATTGGGTGCCACCTGTGCGAAATCAACTGTATTACAGCACATTCGTCTTATCCGCATGACATCTGGAAGGCGTTCAAGCTGCAGAAGGAAAGGCCGATTGCCAGGGTGCTGGTAGAAGAGAAGGGGGAAACATCCTTTGCCCTTTCGTGCCGCCAGTGCAGGGAACCGGAGTGCGTCAAATCCTGCCTGACGGGCGCTCTCAGGATTGACCCGGTCAGCGGTGTTGTTGTCCTTGCACAGGAACGCTGTATCGGTTGCTGGACCTGCATCGTCTCCTGCCCCTACGGTGCAATTAGGCCTTCGGGAGGGAAGAGGATGGTGGCGGCGAAGTGTGACCTCTGCCAGGGCATCCGGGAGGTTCCGGCCTGTGTAGCCGGTTGCCCGAACGATGCTCTGGAATTGGCGGACGGGAGGGAAGAATAGATGATAAACCATCTCATCATCGGCAACTCAGCTGCAGCGATTGGGGGGGTAGAGGGCATCAGGCGAAGCGATCGGGAGAACCCCATCACCTTGATAGCGGAAGAACCGTACCCCTGTTACTCTCGCCCGTTGATTTCCTACTACCTGGAAGGGAAGGTAGCCGAGAACGAGATGGGCTATCGCGGGGCCGACTTTTATGCGGCTAACCGGGTAGAAGCCAGGCTGGGTGTCAGAGCTCAAAGGATAGATCCCGACCGGCAGGAGGTAATCCTCGAAACCGGTGAGGTGCTCCCTTATGACCGGCTGCTGATTGCCACTGGTTCCCGTCCGGTAACACCCCCCATCAAGGGAATAGAGAAGAAAGGGGTCTTCTTTTTTAACAAGCTTGATTATGCGCGGGCACTGCGCCAGTATGTCTCCCCGGGCTCACGGTGCGCGGTGATCGGAGGGGGATTGACCGGATTGAAAGCCGCGGAAGCCCTGGTCCACCTCGGTGCCCGGGTGCTGGTTACCGATATTTCCTCCTGTCTTTTAAGCTCCATTCTGGATCCGGCAGGAGCGGAGATTGTCAAAAGGCACCTGGCGGGATCCGGGATCGGTTTTCAGCTGGGCGTTCCGGTTGTGGAGCTTGCCGGCGATTCTCGGGTTGAGGGTTTAATCTTCGCCGACGGGGGATCTAAAGCTGTTGATGCCGTGATCGTGGCCACCGGGGTGCGGCCGAATCTGGAGGTTGTGAGTGATACCGGTGTGGATGTCGGTCAGGGGATAATTGTTGACAACCAGCTGCAGACAAATCTGCCGGGCATCTTTGCAGCAGGGGATGTTTCCGAAGGATGGGATATCGTTCTACAACAGCGCAGGGTGATTGCCAATCTACCTAATGCCTATAGACAGGGGGAAACGGCCGGACGGAACATGGCCGGTGAGAAGGTAGTCTATCCCGGCGGGGTGGCTCTGAATTCGGTCAGTTTCTTTGGATTAGCGATCGCTACTGCCGGCATCAGCAATTCTGAAGATGCCGGGGTGGAGGCGGTTCGATACCTGAAGGAAGCGGAGAAGATTTACCGCCGCCTGAACTTTCGTGAAGGACGGCTAGTGGGTTATATCTGTATCGGGGAGATCAGCCGAGTGGGGATACTGACGGCCCTGATTAAGAGCAGGACGCCTCTGGCAGACAAACGCCAGGGTTTGTTAAAGGGCGATTTCGGTCTAGTTGATCTTCCGGAAGAGGTGCGCCTCAGCTGGCGGTGGGAGAGGGGTGAACTTACTTGGAGGTTCTGATCAAGGCCAATGGCAGGCATTACCGGGAACTGAACGCCGAGGTGAGATCCGCCCTGGCAAGGGGGGCATCTAAGGTGACATTGGATGGTGTCAACGGCCAGTACTATATCGGTGCGGGTCTCCAGGGTGCTCGGCGTTTGATCATCAACGGTACGCCGGGTAATGACATTGGCTGCTACCTGGATGGGCCTGAACTGGTTATTCACGGCAATGCCCAGGATGTTTTGGGGAATACCATGAACAGCGGGAGGATAATTGTCCACGGAAGCGCCGGGGACGTTTTGGGTTACGGGATGCGTGGGGGGGAGATTTTCGTCCGGGACAATGTCGGATACCGGGTGGGTATTCACATGAAGGAATACCGCGACCAGTGCCCGGTTATCGTCATCGGTAATAGCGCTGGCGCCTTTTTGGGCGAGTACATGGCCGGCGGCCGGATTATTGTTCTCGGTCTGCGGGGAGAGGGAAGAATTGTCGGAAGTCACTGCGGTTCCGGCATGCACGGGGGATGCATTTACGTCAGGGGAAGGGTGGAGGAAAAGCAACTGAGTCCGGATGTTCTGTCCGTTCCGCTCGATGAGAGTGACATCAAGCTTCTTGATTCTTATTTCAAGAGATTTTGTGAATATTTCGGGGTTGACCGCTCTGCGCTGTTGGATTTGGCTTTCCAAAAGTTTGTCCCCAGGGGAAATCGCCCCTATGCTGGGCTGTACACGGGCTTATGAGAGGGGGTGCGCTTTCCTCATGGGTTCATGGGTTCGGGGGGTTTCCTTGAGCGGTATCCACGGGTATCTCCGGTCTGGATGGGATTCAGGATCATCTGCGGCCGGGGGGCAATGTGGTATGACAGATAGGTGAGGTTGGGGGCTACCATCATTTTGTGGAGTCTTTCGCCCGCCGGGCGGTGGCGGATGGGCGGAGGGTCGTCTACTTGCGCTTTGGGAAGGGGCTTTTCGGATAACCCGGGTGCCCGGTAAGAACGTGAAGGGGGAAGAAGATGATGAAGGTGCCGCGCCTGATGATCGCTGCCGTTCGCAGCGGAGCGGGAAAAACGAGTATCGCTACGGGTCTCATGGGAGCCCTGACCGCCCGCGGCTACCGCGTCCAGGGGTTCAAGGTAGGCCCCGATTTTATCGATCCCGGCTATCATACTGCTGTAACGGGTGCGGCTTCGCGTAACCTCGATGCCTGGCTGCTCTCCCCTGGCGGGGTGTGTGAGTTGTTCGGGAGGGCGGTAGCCGGTAAGGACATTGCCATCATCGAAGGGGTGATGGGGGTCTTTGACGGCCTGCAGGGGGGTGGGGAAAGGGGGAGCAGCGCCGAAATGGCCAAACTGCTGGATTGCCCCGTTGTGCTTGTTATAGATGTGCAGGCGCAGGCGCGGAGCGCGGTTGCGGAGTATTTGGGGTGCCGCGCCTTTGACCCGCAGCTTCCCCTGGCAGGGGTGATCCTCAATCGCGTGCAGGGGCCCAGGCACCTGGAGCTGTTGCGGGAGAGCTTCCGGGAGGCGGGGAATATCCCGGTGCTGGGGGCAATCCGGGATGGGAGTATCCCTTCTTTAAAAGAGCGGCATCTCGGTCTTGTACCTGTCACCGAACAGCAGCAGGTAAAGCAGGTTCTTCCGAAGCTGGTAGAGGCGGTTTCGGCTCAAGTTGACCTGGACGGGATTGTCCGATTGGCCGCAAGTGCTTCTTCAGGGTGCGGTTCCTGCTGCAAAGGGCGGTCTGCCGCTGGTGATCGTCTCGCTGCCGCTGCGAAAAGATTCAATATCCAGGAGCCTCCTCCGCCGGGTGGCGAGAGGGTGCTCCTGGCGTACGCCTGGGATGATGCCTTCCATTTTTATTACAGGGACGGGTTGGACCTGTTGGAGAGGCTGGGAGGGGATCTGGTTCCTTTTAGCCCCCTACGTGACCGGAGACTGCCGGCGGGTATAAGTGGAATCCTCCTGGGAGGGGGGTTTCCGGAGCTTTTCTGCCGGCAGCTGGCGGAAAACAGGGAAATGATGCGCTGCCTGCGCCGTGCCCACGCTGAAGGAATGCCCATCTATGCCGAGTGCGGTGGGTTTATGTACCTCTGCAGGCAAATTTTTGACGGCCGGGGGGATGCCCATCCCATGGTGGGGTTGGTGCCGGGCTCGTGCCGCTTGGAAAAGCATCTTACCGGGATAGGGTATGTTGAAGCTTCTGCCCTTTCTGACAATGTCCTCTGCCGGTCGGGAGAAGTGCTGCGAGGTCACGAGTTTCATTATTCATCTTTTATCCCTGAGGAGGAACCTTTTCCCTGGGCGTTTTCCTTTCGAAAGGGGAACCGCCTGGTAAGACGTGATGGTTATGCCTCCGGGAATCTCCTCGCTACTTACCTGCACTTTCACTTTTTATCTTCCACTCAGGCTGCGGCCCGCTTTTTGGCTTTCTGTCGCTCCTGGCTAAAAAAGGGCGGCGGGTAGCCCCTCTTCACCGGAGGTGAGCGGCGAACCTCAGGGGGTCAGCTTTTGCAATAATCTTCGTGAAACTTGCAGGTGATGGGCATCCGCCTGTCTTTGCCGAAGGCGCGGGGGGTGATCCGGACGCCGGGAGGGGCCTGCCGCCTCTTATATTCATTTCCGTCAATCATGGCAATTATCCGGCGCGCCTGCTCGGGATCGCTACCGGCGTCGATCATTTCTTCAAGGCTTAGATCCTCTTCCACATACTGCTCGATGATCTGATCGAGGATGGAATAGGGCGGCAGGTCATCCTCATCCTTCTGATTTTCCCGTAGCTCAGCGGTTGGTGCCTTTTTCAGCACCCTTTGCGGGATAATGTCTTTTCCGGCAACCATATTCCGGTAACGGGCCAGGCGATAAACGAGTGTTTTCGGGAGATCCTTCAGAACCGCAAATCCCCCGGCCATATCTCCGTACAGGGTGGCGTAGCCGACGCTGAGCTCGCTTTTGTTCCCAGTCGTTAAGACGATCCCGCCGTATTGGTTGGCCAGGGCCATGAGGATATTTCCCCTGATCCGCGCCTGGATGTTCTGCATGGTGATATCGGCGATCTGACAGCCGCAGGCGGGGTTGAGGATTTTGATGTAGGCATCGAAAATCTCTTCGATGGGAATGGTAAGGATATCGATGTCAAGGTTTGCTGCCAGCTCCCGGGCGTCCTCAGCGCTTTCCCGGGAGGTGAACGGCGATGGCATGAAGATTCCGGTTATTCGCTCCCGCCCCAAGGCATCGACGGCGACGGCGGCGGTCAGGGAGGAATCGATCCCGCCGCTCAACCCGATAAAGGCGCGCCTGAACCCGTTTTTATCAAGATAATCCCGGACACCCAGGACCAGGGCCGCGTAGATCTCCGCTTCCTCCTGCTTGTTCTCTTCCCGGTTTGGTTTTCCCGTTTTCAGCGGGGGGTAAGCTCTCCCGGAGCGGCCGGAAATGAAAACCCTACGCAACTCCTGCTGGGGTTGGTCGGGAGGCGCTCTGAGCTCCCGGTGGCGGATATCGTGAAGCCGGGTGCGGAGTATCCTTTCTGCAGTGATGTCAGCGAAGAGGATGTCTTCCCGGAAGGAGGCACCTTTCCCGATCAGCCTGCCCTGTTCATCGAAAATCATGCTGTTCCCGTCAAAGACCAGCTCATCCTGGCCGCCGA
This sequence comes from Thermacetogenium phaeum DSM 12270, assembly GCF_000305935.1. Taxonomy (NCBI): domain Bacteria; kingdom Bacillati; phylum Bacillota; class Clostridia; order Thermoanaerobacterales; family Thermoanaerobacteraceae; genus Thermacetogenium; species Thermacetogenium phaeum. The sequence goes on from NC_018870.1 coordinate 893,468, forward strand.
CGAGGTTCACGAAAGCCAGAAAACAGGTGTGGTCGGCAGCCCTTACGGCCATCATCTCTCTCCGCTGGTAGTGCTTGCCCCGATGGTAAGGGGAAGCGCTCAGATTGAGGATGATTTCCGCCCCTCCGCAGTGGGTTTCTAGAAGGGCGGGGCCCAGCGGATGCCAGATGTCCTCGCAAATGGTAAGTCCTACATTGACCCCGGCACAGGTGAAAACGAGGCCTCCCGTTCCGCTCTGGAAATAGCGTTTCTCATCGAAGACACCGTAGTTGGGGAGATAGTTTTTATGGTAGACATCCACAAGGGAGCCCTTGTGCAGGAGCGCCGCCGCATTATAGACGTTGCCCTCCCGAACATCGATGCAGCCGACGACGATAACCGGTTCCAGGTCCCTCGTAAAACCTGCCAGTTTCTCGAGGGAGTTGCTGGCGGCTGCCAGGAAGCTGGTTTTAAGGAGCAGGTCCTCTGGGGGATATCCGGTAAGGGCCAGTTCCGGGAAGCAGATCAGGTCCGCCCCCCAGGCTGCCGCTTGACGGGCAAAGCCGGTAATTTTTTGCAAATTACCGGCCAGATCCCCTACTGTGGAATTGATTTGGGCAAGGGCGAGGCGCACGGCTACTCCCCCTTTAAAGGTCAAAATAGAGGTGGAATTCGTATGGATGAGGGCGCAGCTTGATGGCATCGATCTCCCGTTCTCGTTTGTACCTGATCCAGACGTCGAGCAGGTCCGCAGTAAAGACGTTTCCTTTCAGCAGGAAGTCATGGTCCTGCTCCAGGGCGATAAGCGCTTCTTCCAGCGACCCTGGCACTGTTTTGACTTTATGCGCCTCCGGTCCCTCCAGTTTATAGATGTTTTTTTCTATCGGTTCACCGGGGTCGATCTCCCTTTCAATCCCGTCGAGACCCGCCATCAGCATGGCGGCGAAGGCCAGATAGGGGTTGCAGGTACAGTCGGGAGGGCGAAATTCGATGCGTTTGCTTTTAGGGTTGTTTGAGTACATCGGAATCCGGATGGCGGCGCTTCTGTTCCGTGAAGAGTAAGTCAGATTGACTGGGGCTTCGAATCCGGGAACCAGTCTTTTGTAGGAGTTGGTTGTGGGGGCGCAGAAGGCCATCAGTGCCGGGGCGTGCTCGAGCAGTCCGCCGATGTAATACTTGGCGGTTTGACTGATTTGAGCATAGCCGTCGGGGTCAAAGAAAAGGTTGGTCCCATCTTTCCAAAGGGACTGATGGGTGTGCATTCCCGAACCGTTGTCCTGGAAAAGCGGTTTGGGCATAAATGTGGCTACTTTGTTGTGGCGTCTGGCGATATTCTTGACAATATACTTGTATTTCATGCATTTATCGGCCATTTTGGTCAGAGTATCGAACTTCATATCGATTTCCCCTTGTCCCCCGCTGGCCACCTCATGGTGGTGTACTTCAATGCCGTTCCCGATTTCGAGCATGGCAAGGACGATTTCGCTGCGCAGGTCATGCAAGGAATCGTGGGGAGGAACCGGAAAATAACCTTCCTTATAGCGAGGTTTGTAGCCGAGGTTCGGCTTTTCTTCGCGCCCTGTGTTCCATTCCCCTTCGATGGAGTCGACGAAATAGTATCCGCAATGCACAGTCTGGTCAAAGCGCACGTCGTCGAAAATGAAAAATTCCATTTCCGGGCCCCAGTAGCTGGTATCGGCGATGCCCGACTCCTTGAGGTAGGACTCGGCCTTTTTCGCTACAAAGCGGGGATCCCTGGTATAGGGTTCTTTTGTGATCGGGTCGTAGATGTCACAGATCAGAGACAGGGTGGGAACACTGCAGATTGGATCGACGATTGCAGTGTCGGGGTCCGGAATCAGGATCATGTCGCTTTCCTGGATCTCTTGAAAGCCCCGAATACTGGAGCCGTCAAAACCCAGCCCTTCTCTGAAGACCTCATCCGTCAGTTCCCCGGCGGGAATCGTGAAATGCTGCCAGAGGCCGGGTAAGTCGTTGAATTTCATATCGATGAACTGAATTCCTTTTTCCTTCACTAAGGCTACTACTTCCTCCGGTTTCATCATCTTACCTCCTCGTTGTTTGTTGATCTCAAGGTTCAATTCAGCTTAACCAGACTTCCGGTTGTCACCTCCCCGCAGACCAATAAAGAACTCCTGCCGGCAGCACTGCGGCAGGAGCCCCCTTGCTCCAAAAATGACGAAAGCCCTCCTCTGCGATAGGAGGGCTTCATTACCCCGGTACAGACAACATCGCCTGAACGAAGGATGTTCTTTTTTCAATCTTTATTATAGCCGGATCTTGAGAACTGTCAACGCCAAAGTGGGGTCTGTGAGGCAAATATACATGATACATTGCGTGACTCATACAATGACCACATGATAGTCTCGCAACCACATATCTACCTGTACCAGGTAGGCCAGGTACTGGGCTCCTCCCATGAGCTGGCTGAACCATGCCGGATTGAAGTCCCGGGCAGAGGACAGAATGACCTGTCGGACCGCTTCACGGTTGATTAGAGGAAGCAGGGGGGAATTGGGGTCGGAGATCACCTGGAGGGCGAGTGAGCGCACTGCTTCCAAAAAAGCGGGATGATGGGTCTTCGGGTAGGGACTCTTGCGCCGGTTGAGAACATCATCGGGCAGTATCCCTCTGAGCGCCCTACGCAGGATCCCCTTTGGCATCTTGCCGCAGGTCTTCATTCTCCAGGGAATATTCCAGACGTATTCGACCAGGCGGTGGTCGCAGTAGGGGACTCTTACCTCCAGCCCGGTAGCCATGCTCATCCGGTCCTTGCGGTCGAGCAGGATCGGCATGAATCTGGTGATGTTCAAATAGAGAAGTTTCCGCATCCTCTTTTCGTAAGCTTCTTCCCCCTCCAGGTGCGGTACTTCCGCCAAGGCTTCTCGGTACCTTGCTGACAGATACTCTTGCGGCTGTATCCTCTCGACTAGATCCGGCGAGAGCAGGCGCATCCGCTCAGGGAGCATGCGGATCCAGGGGAAGCCGTCGTTAGCGATGCTCTCCTGATTGTAAAACCAGGGGTAGCCGCCGAAGATCTCGTCCGCAGCTTCACCGGAGAGGGCGACTGTGGCCTCTTTTTTGATCTCCCGGCAAAACAGGAGCAGGGAGGCATCGACGTCGGCCATTCCAGGCAGGTCGCGCGCCCGCAGGGCGCTTTCCAAAGCATCAACCAGATCGGGAGTGTCAATGACGATATTGTGATGATTGCTCTTCAGGAATGTGGAGACTCTCCGGACCCAAGGGGAGTCGGCACCGGCCTCGAACTGGTTGGGCCGGAAAAACCGGTTGTTGTCGACATAGTCCACCGAATAGGTGTTCAGAGTGCCTGTACCGCTACGCGACGAGGCCTCGCTGGCGAAGGCTGCAATAGCACTGGAATCAAGGCCTCCTGAAAGCAGAATGCAGACCGGCACGTCGGCCATGAGCTGCCTCTCAGCGGCATCCTGAAGGAGGTTGCGCACTTTGGCGGCGGTTGTTTCCAAGTCATCGGGATGAGGACGGCTTTCCAGCCGCCAATAAGGGGAGGTCCTGACCCCCCTGCGGTCATAGATCAGCCAGTATCCCGGCTTGAGCTCCTTGATCCCCCGAAAGATGCCGTGTCCCGGTGTTCTGGCGGGACCCATGACAAAGATTTCTGCCAGCCCCTCGCTATCCACCTCCGGGTGGATCGTGGGATTGGCCAGGAGTGTCTTGATTTCCGAGCCAAAGATGAAAGAGCCGTTTCTTTCGGCATAGAAAAGCGGTTTAACTCCCAGTCGGTCGCGCGCCAGGAACAGGCTCTGTTCGGTTTCATCCCAGATGCCAAAGGCAAAGATGCCGTTGAGCCGCTCGAGACACCTTTCCCCCCACTCGATGTAAGAGAGGAGCAGCACCTCTGTGTCGGAGTGACCGAAAAAAATATGGCCGCGCTGCTCCAGTTCGCGGCGCAGCTCGTTGGTGTTATACAGCTCCCCGTTATAGACCAGGATGTACCGCTGTTTTCCGCGTTTCCTCACCATAGGCTGCCCGCCGCCCCTGGGGTCGACCACGATCAGCCGGCGATGAACCAGGGCAGCCCACGGGGAGATCCACATCCCTTCGGCATCGGGCCCCCGGTTGACGAGGGTTTCTTGCATTACCCTCAGTTCTGGCAGCTGTTTTCTCAGGTCCCTCTTCCAGTCAATCCAGCCTGCGATTCCACACATCGGCCTTTCCGCTCCTTTCACTTGTGTTTCCAAAATAAAAGGCGCCGAACTTAAAAAGTATCCGGCGCCGTTGCCGGAGATTCTTATAGGTTTTCAAGATATAATATGCCTGTTTTTTAAAATATGACTTTGTTTGAGTAGATAACCATACTTGATATATTCAAAAAGTCCCGGGCTTGCCAATGCAAAGGTGAGGCCGTGGTGGCAGGAGGCGATGGCCGGACGGATATATAAGAGGTTTATATTTCTGCCATCACCCGCCGGCCGTGTCTGACGGTGGCGGTTCCCATCCCGGGGATGGGCTCCTTTATTGCCGGCCATACGGGGGAGAAGGTTGCGGAAGCCGGCCGCGATCAGGAGATGATCTTGGTAGCAGGGTTTGATCTGGATGGAATTGAGGACCGGCGGGCGCAGTGGGGGATTTTCAGGGACCGCAGACCTTGCATGTACGGGAGGATCCTGACCTGCGACGGCACATCGAAGGCGGCTCTCATGGCAAACCGGCAGGCGGCCGACCCGAGCATCGAGTAACGAAAAGTATACGTGTATACTTTGCGGAAAGGGGTTGTAACGTTGAAAAGTCTGGTGTAGTATTTACAACAAATTAATATTCCGGTAAGGCAGCCGGAGGATTTGGGATGAGGGAGTCCCCGGAGAACAGCGACGGGGGCTTTTGCATTTAAACGGCGGTTTTGCCGGATCTAAATCGAGCGTAACGCCTGTAGACCGCATGGTTGCGGGACCGGCGAGGTGGAGATGCCCCTGCTTGAGGAACGAGGCGGTTCCTGTAGACGGGGGCTTTTGTGTTTTTAAGAGCCCTTCCAGTAGGGCGAAGATTACAAATTTCTTGCCGGAAAGGGAGATGAGGTTGGATGACGAGAAAGATTGCGATTTACGGCAAAGGCGGCATCGGCAAGTCAACCACCCAGCAGAATACGGCAGCCGCACTGGCCTACTTCTACGGGAAGAAGGTTCTGATTCACGGGTGTGATCCCAAAGCCGACTGTACCCGCATGATCCTGGGAGGGAAGCCGCAGGAGACCGTAATGGATACCCTGCGGGAATTCGGTGAGGACGCAGTTACCCTCGAAAAGGTGGTTAAGACCGGCTTCTGCGGCATCAGGTGCGTGGAGTCCGGGGGGCCGGAGCCCGGTGTGGGTTGCGCCGGCAGAGGTGTGATCACCGCCATCAACCTGATGGAGGAGCTCGGTGCCTACACGCCCGATCTGGATTTCATCTTCTTTGATGTGCTGGGGGATGTGGTCTGCGGTGGCTTCGCCATGCCGGTCCGGGAAGGAAAGGCGGAAGAGATCTACATCGTTGCTTCGGGTGAAATGATGGCCCTTTATGCGGCAAACAACATCTGTCGCGGTATGGTAAAGTATGCCGAACAGAGCGGGGTACGCCTCGGCGGCATCATCTGCAACAGCCGCAATGTTGACGGCGAGAGGGAATTGATGGAGGAATTCTGCAAGAGAATCGGAACCCAGTTGATTCACTTTGTTCCCCGGGACAATATCGTACAGAAGGCTGAGTTTAACCGGCAAACGGTGACGGAGTTCGACCCTGAGTGTAACCAGGCCCGGGAGTACAAGGAACTCGCCCGGAAGATCATCGAGAACGAGATGTTTGTTATCCCGAAGCCGATGACGATGGACGAGATGGAAGCCCTTGTGGTGAAGTACGGGCTTTTGGATTAGGAGGGAATTGCCGTGAAAATGATCCGTGCAATCATCCGGCCGGAAAAGGCCGAGGATGTGGTCGACGCCCTTGCTGAGGCAGGGTTTGTGGCCCTGACTAAGATGGAGGTCGTTGGCCGGGGCAAACAAAAGGGGATTCACGTCGGCAGCGTTTACTACGACGAACTCCCCAAGGTTATGATTCTGATGGTTACGGAGGACGAAAATGTGGAGAAGGTTATGCAGATCATCACGCAGGCGGCGTTCACGGGAAATATCGGTGATGGAAAGATCTTTGTCAGTCCCGTGGACGAAGCCTACACCATCAGGACGGGAAGTAAAGGGCTCTAAGGGTTTGGAGGTGAGGCTTGATGAAAGAAGTAATGGCAATTATCCGGCCGAAGCAGATGACCAGAACAAAGGAAGTGCTGGCTGTCCTGGGTTTCCCGGCCCTGACTGCCTGGAGGGTGCTGGGGCGGGGAAAACAGAAGGGGCTTGCCGGTGAGGTCTCCTTCGAGGTCCACCCGAAGCTGATGAAGCAGGGCGGGGGGATGAAATTTGTCCCAAAGAGGTTGATCTCCCTGGTTGTGGAGGATGAGGACGTTCCTCTGGTTGTCGCCGCCATTATCAAAGTGAACCGGACTGGTGAAATCGGTGATGGCCGCATCTTCGTCTGTCCGGTGGATGATGCCGTCCGGATCCGGACGCAGGAAAGATCGTCAGAAGCGATTTCGTGAAGGAGGGAAGATCATGCCTCTTGTCAACATGAAGTGTAATGAGAAAATCCCCGAACGGGGAAAACACATTTATATACACGATCCGGAAAACCCGGTAATTCCCGCCTGTAATATCAGGACGATTCCGGGGGATATGACCGAGCGTGGCTGTGCCTTTGCCGGCGCCCGCGGGGTGATCGGTGGTCCAATCGCCGATATCATCGCGATGGTCCATGCACCGGTGGGGTGTGCCTGGTTTACGTGGGGGACGCGTCGCCACCTGTCTGATCTCTATGCCTGGGCGGTGCCAGGGCGGCTTACCAATGTCGCCTTCAACCGCCGTTACTGTGTGGTTACGGACATGCAAGAGAAGGATGTGGTCTTCGGCGGAGTGAAAAAGCTCAAGGCATCCTGCCTGGAAGCATTCCGGCTCTTTCCGGAAGCTCGGGGCATGATCATCTTTACCACCTGTACCACTGGCCTCATCGGGGACGACGTCCAGGGGGTGGCCAGACAGGTGGAAAAGGAAGTGGGGAAGCCGGTCTTTACGTCAGAATCGCCTGGTTGCTCGGGTGTGAGCCAGTCTAAGGGCCACCACGACTTTAATATCCAGTTTTACCGCCAGATTAACGCCCTGCGGGAGCGCCGCCCGGAGCTGAAGATGCGGGAGGAGGAAAAAACCCCCTACGACATCTGCCTGATCGGGGATTATAACATGGACTGGGATCTGCAGGTCATCCGTCCCCTCTTTGAAAAGATCGGTGTGCGCGTCGCTGCCGTTTTCTCGGGAAACGAACGCATCGAGAACCTGATCAAGATGCTGGACGTCAAGCTCAACGTTGTTCACTGCCAGCGCTCTGCGGAGTACATCGCCCAGATGATTAAAGACGGGTACAATACCCCGTTCATACGGGTTTCTCTTTTCGGCATTGAGCAGACCAGTCAGGCCCTGCGTGAGGTGGCGGCCTTCTTTGGCCTTGAGAAAAAAGCGGAGCAGGTCATCGCCGAGGAGAAGGCCCGCGTGGAAAAGGCCCTGGCCTTTTACAGGGCAAAGCTGGCCGGCAAGCGGATCGCCGTCTATGTAGGCGGCCCGCGGGTCTGGCACTGGATTAAGCTGCTGGAGGAGCTGGGCATGGAGGTTGTGTCCGGTGCCTGTACCTTTGCCCACGAGGACGACTACGAAAAGATCAACGCCCGGGCCAAGGGGGGGATCTTGGTCATTGATGCCCCGAACGAGTTCGAGATCGAGGAGATGCTGGTGACCCTCAAGCCCGACCTTTTCTTGACCGGGCTCAAGGAGAAGTATCTTGCCCGCAAGCTGGGGGTTCCTACGGTAAACTCCCACTCCTACGAAAAGGGGCCCTACGCGGGGTTTGCCGGTATGGTGAACTTTGCCCGGGACATCTACCAGGGTATTTACGCACCGGTGTGGCGCTTCCAGGGCGGCCTGCCGGAGGCGGAAAAGGAGGTTGAAGCAGAATGAGATTGCGAGAAATACCGACAGACGGCATTCCGTACGACAGGCTGTGTGTCGAGAAGATTCCCGCCGCTCCCGAATACATCCCGCGCGATCCGGAACTGGTGCCGGCATCAAACCGGTCGGTGGTTATAAACCCCAACCGCATCTGCATGCCGATCGGGGCGATGTGGGCGGTGCTCGGGATACACCGGGCAATCCCCTTTGTTCAGGGGGCACAGGGCTGCACCACCTACGCCCGCTACACCTTCTGCCGGATCTTCAAAGAGCCTGCCACCATTGCCACCGCCTCCTTCCACGAGGACGCCGCTGTATTCGGGGGGCGGAAGAATGTCGTCGAGGGTATCCGCAACCTGGTGGTACGCTACTGGCCGGAGGTCATCGGAGTTGTAACCACCTGCTCCAGCGAGATCATGGGGGATGACATGGTTAGCTTTTTGAAAGAGGCCAGGGCGCGGCTTAGCAGGGAGATCGGGAAGGAAAAGGTGGAGGAGATCTCAGTCGTCCTGATCAACACCCCGAGCTTCGCCGGTTCCCACGTGGAGGGGTACGACCGGGCGTCCAGAGCGTTTTTGGAATCGCTGGCGACCACCAGGGACGTGCCCTCGGAGCGGGTGAACATCATTCCTGGCATGCTCTACCCCGGTGACATTCGCGAGATCAAACACCTGCTGCGGGAGATGGGTGTAGGGGGGACCATCCTGTTCGACATCTCCGATACCTTGGATGCACCCCTGAACCCCCCTCAGGAGATCCCCTATTACCCGCCTGGGGGCACCCCTGTGTCCGGGATCAGGCAGATGGCCAATGCCCGGGCGACCTTTGCCCTGCAGCCCCATGCCGGGGGAAGCGGAGCGCGCTACCTGGAGCGAAAATTCGGTATACCCGCTTTCATCGGGCCTGTGCCGATCGGGGTAGCCGCCACCGATGCCTTTCTTCAAAACTTGAGCAGGATTACAGGTCGTGAGATACCGGCGTCCCTGCGAGACGAGCGCGGGCGGCTGGTGGATGCCATGGCCGATACCCTGCACCACACCATGATGAAGCGTGTCGCCATCTTCGGCGACCCCGATGTGGTCATTGGGATGACCAGGTTTGCCTGTGAACTGGGGATGACGCCCGTGGCAGTGTCGTCGGGAACCCCGAGCAGAACCTTTGAAGGGGAGATAGAGTCAATATTTAGAGAATACCGGGAACTGTTCCTGGCGGAGCCCAGGGTGTTCAACGGCGGCGACCTGTTTGAGTTTGAGGAGTATTTAAAAACCCTCCCGCGGCTCGACTTGATCCTCGGCCATTCAAAGGGGGTCGATATTTCTAGGGAACTGGAAGTTCCCCTGGTGCGGGTTGGCTTCCCGATCTACGACCGGTTTGGCTACCAGAAGAAGCCGGTGGTGGGGTACCATGGGGCGGAACTGCTGCTCTACGAAATAGTTAACGAACTCCTGGACTACCGCTATCCGGACGACCGTACGCAGCAGCTTTAGCGAGATAAGAGCGAGGTGAAGTAAGTGCTGGATGCGGAGAAGCTTTTATCTGACCGGTGGAGGCACGTGGTGACCAAAGGTGATGGTACGGCGGTTCTTCCGGAATGCGGCAGACCCACCGTGCCGGGGCTGGTGTCGGAGCGTGCCTGCGCCTTCTACGGAGCACGCTGGATGCTGGCGGCCATCCCCGATGTCATTCACCTGGTGCACGGCCCGGCAGGTTGCGCTTATTTCGGGAGCATCGTGCGCCGGAAGAGCTACCGGGTGTTTTCCACCCAGCTGGAGGAGCGCGACATCGTATTCGGGGCAGGGGAGAAACTCTACCGGGCGGTGCTGGAGGCCGTCGCCACTGATCCCGGCGCCAGGGCGGTGCTGGTCTATGCCACGTGCTCCGCCGGCCTGATCGGAGACGATCTGGACGGCATCTGCAAGCGTGCCGCCCGGGCTGTCGGCCGCCCTGTTGTGCCAGTGAACTCCCCCGGTTTCTGCGGTTACAGCCAGGCGGCAGGGCACGATATCGCCGCCGGAGTGCTGCTGGAGCATTTCATCGGTACCGGGAAAGCCCAGGAACCGATTGCCAACGGTGTGAATCTCCTGGGCGAGTTTGATGTGATGGGGGACCTGCGGGAAATCGAGAGGCTGCTGCAGCAGTTGGGTCTGAGAATCCTCTGCGCCTTCTCCGGCAAGGCGGCGACGACGGCTATGGCCGATGCCCACCGCGCCAGGCTCAACATCGTTCACTGCCGTCGCACCGGGCAGAGACTGGCCGATGCCATGCAGGAAAGGTTCGGCACGCCGCAGTTGAAGGTTTCCTTTTTCGGTTTTGAGGAGACTGCATCTGCTCTGCGCTCCATCGGAAAGTTTTTCGGATCGGCCGGCGTGGAGGAGATCGTGGAGCGGGGTCGCCGGGAGGTTGAGGGTGCGGCGCCTTTTTTGAAGAAGCTGGCCGGCAAACGGGTGGCCCTGTTTTTCGGAGCTTCCCGGATGGGAACAATGGCCAGGGCCTTCGCCGAGCTGGGGATGGAGGTGGTCATGATCGGGTCCCAGTTCGGCTGCCTGGAAGACTACCGCGATGCCGGGGCCAGGGTACGGGCGGGTACGGTTCTGATCGACGATCCCCCGGAAAAGGAGCTGGAGGAGTTCATCAGGAAACACATGCCCCACCTGTTCGTGGGGGGCACGAAGGAAAAGTACCTCGCCACGAAACTGGGTGTTCCTTTTCTGGTTTTTCCCCAGGAGACGAGTTGCTTCGCCGGGTTCCGGGGGTTTGTGAACCTGGCGCGGGAGGTGGCGGGTCTGGTCGGTGCTCCCGTGTGGCGGCTGGCGGGGAGACTGCCGGAGATATAGCCTCAGCTTTAAGAGAATGTTACCGTACTTTGCAAACAGCGGAGGGATGAGTGAGTATGTACAGCGATATTGGGCAAGATATTTTTCACGAACATCCGTGTTTGAATAAAGCGGCAGCCAGGTGGTTCGGTCGCATCCACCTACCGGTGGCGCCGGAATGCAACATCAGGTGCCGCTACTGCACCAGGGTCTACGACTGCGCTAACGAGAACCGTCCCGGTGTGACCAGCCGGATTATCGGCCCAGGCGAGGCGTTACAACTGGTCACGGAAGTGGTTGAGCGCGACCGGCGCATCCGGGTGGTGGGGATTGCCGGCCCCGGCGACCCCCTGGCCAATGCTGAGACATTTGAAACACTGGGCCTGATACATGAGCGATTTCCTCATTTAATCAAGTGTCTCAGCACCAACGGCCTTTTATTGGAGGAGAGCCTGCCCCGGCTCAAGGCTGTAGGGGTCAAAGCGGTCACCGTAACCGTTAACGCCGTCTGCGTTGCCGTAGGGACGTATATCTACGATCACGTATGCTATTGGGGTGAGGTTTATCGCGGCCGGTTCGGAGTCGAACTGCTGCTTCGGGCGCAGCAGGCAGGGATCAGAAAAGCCGTAGCAATGGGGATGATGGTGAAGATAAACACGGTCTATATTCCTGGGGTAAACGACCGCCACCTGACCGATATAGCCAGGGCGACAAGGGCGGCGGGAGCACAGATCATGAACGTGATGCCGCTTATCCCCCAGGGCGAATTTGCAGAATTGCCACATCCCGATAGAGAACAGATCCGGCTTGCCCGACGGAATCTGGCTCGCATTATCGGGCAGATAGATCACTGTCGCCAGTGTAGGTCCGACGCGGTGGGTATGCTGTGCTGAGTGCAGGAGCGGGAGTGTGGGCGTTTAGAGTTTCCTGATGTGTGATGGGAGGGATATAAATGCTCAGGATTATAGACACAACCTTACGGGACGGGGAGCAGGCGCCGGGCGTTGCTTTTACAGTGAGAGAAAAGGTGAACATTGCAAGACTGCTTGACTGGCTGGGAGTGTATCAGATAGAAGCAGGAATCCCGGTAATGGGGGATTTGGAGCAGAAGGCGATCCGGGCCATTGCCAGGTCGAATTTGAAAGCAAGGGTAAGCGCATGGAACCGCCTCCTGCTGGCGGACATCCGGGCATCCCTTGCCTGCGGGGTGAAGGATATTCACATTTCCTGTCCCGCTTCCGAGCTCCAGATTCGTTACAAGCTCGGCCAAAGCAGGATGTGGGTGCTGGACTGTCTGAAAAGAGCCATACGCTACGCTTCCGACTACGGCTGCCGGGTGACGGTAGGGGCGGAAGACGCCAGCCGGGCGGATGCTTCGTTCCTGCTTGACCTTGCATTACTGGCGCAGGAAATGGGTGCCGAGCGCCTGCGGTATTGCGATACAATGGGTGTGTTAAATCCGTTCACCACTGTTGAGAGGCTTGACTGGCTCCGGTCGAACTTGTCCCTGGAGATTGAATTTCACGGGCATAACGACTTTGGTATGGCAACTGCCAACACCCTGGCGGCCATCAAGGCGGGTATCCGCTACGTGGACACCACCGTCGGAGGACTGGGTGAGCGCGCCGGCAATGCCTCTCTTGAGGAATTAAGTGCGGCTCTGCAGGGGATTTATGGTTACGATCCGGGGCTCAATAGCCGGGTGCTCCCGGTGTTGAGCCGGCACGTGGCGCGGGCGGCCAGGCGGCCAGTTTCCTTGCCCCGGCGCAGGATACTGGAACCGCTACCCCATTCAGTTGTCGGGTGGTGAAAAGCAGAGGGTAGCACTGGCCAGGGCTCTGATGACTAGGCCTTCGATTCTGCTGCTGGACGAACCGCTGGCTGCCCTGGACAGGGGCTTGCGAGAAAAAATGCGGCAGGAATTGCGGGAGCTGCATCAAGCGTGGCAAATCCCTTTTATCCTGGTAACACATTGCCGCTGTGAAGAGCAGCTGGCGGATAAAATTCTGCGACCTTTGCAGTACCCGGGTAACGTGAGTTGGGTAGATGGAAAGGGTGGTGTTCTGTGGAAGCGTTAGTGGTGCAGCATGTGGCCTGTGAAGGCCCAGGGCTGCTTGAGGATGTACTTGTTGGAAAAGGCTGGAGGCTGGACATCAGGTGCATGGACCAGCCAGGGGCAACCCTGCCGGAAAGCCTGGGGAATTATGATGCCCTCGTAATTCTTGGCGGGCCAATGGGAGCCTACGAGGAAGAGATTTATCCTTATCTTTTACAGGTGCAGGGGTTGATAAGAGAAGCGGTAACAATGCGGCTGCCCGCGCTGGGGATCTGCCTGGGCGGGCAGCTCATCGCGCGCGCCCTGGGAGCAAGTGTGGGGCCGAATCCGGTCAAAGAGATCGGCTGTTACCAGATTCGTCTAACTCCAGCTGGATTGGTGGCGCCGCTTTTTACCGGTATGCCACCCGAGTTGTTGGTTTTTCAGTGGCATAGCGATACCTTTGCCTTGCCTAAAGGCGCTTTACTGCTTGCTGAAGGTGATACGTGCCTCAACCAGGCGTTTGTCTATGGAGCGCATGCTTACGGCGGTTATGCCTGGGGACTCCAATTCCACCTGGAAGTGACCCCGGAGATGATCGAGGAATGGGCAAGGCTCTACGCCGATGAGCTTATCGATTGTGGCGGACCCGGAGCGGCGGATAGGCTTCTGGATGAGACCAGATCCCGGTGGGAAGAGATACGCCCCATCCAGGAGCTCTTCCTCAACAATCTCGAGAGGATTCTGCGGGGGACCGGTCTCGCCAGCTGATTCTCTTAGACGAATTATACCTGAAAGTATACCTGTATACTTTGCAATAAAGGGTTGATTTGCTGAAGTAATCGAGTATTATTTTTATAAAATGTATTACCGGTGAGGCAGCCGGTAGTTGGGATAAAGGAGTCCCCGAGAAATTCGGGGGCTTTGCATTTCCGGCGGTTGCGAAAGCCATAGGATTTGCGCCGTAATCCGCAGGGCCGCGGTAACGGCCAGGCAGTGATGCCCCTGTTGAGGAACGCAGAGGTTCCTAGAACAGGGGTTTTTCATTTCTTAGCTTCGGCATGCCTTTGGGGTTTGGTTATGATTGCAATTTACTACCTTGTCCTTTTTGTAATATAGCATTGGTCGGCATGGAGTTTCGGGCATGCCGGAAGGGGGATTTTGTTGATGGAAGGTAAAGCTGTAGACCGCATCGCGGTAGAAAGAGGGAGGTAGCGCTACCTCTGTTAGGGTAACGATGGTGTTTCTAACGGAGGTTTGCTTTATCAAAAACTTGGTCATGAAAGGGGGGATTTCGAATTAGTAGACATTATGAAAAATACCAGAAAGAGGAGGTAAGGATCGGTTAATCTGTTAGTTAAAAGATGGGAGCAATTTGTCTTGAAGGAGGTAAAAAGAATGAAAAAGGCGCGAACCTTTCTGGTAATCTTCAATATCTTTCTTATGGTATTGCTCTTTTTCAGCTTTGTCTCGATTGCTCTGGCGGCCGACCCCACGGGAGCGGAAACCTTGAAGGGGAATGAGGATGCTCCTGTTGACTACATCTGGGTGCTAATCTCAGGATTTTTGGTCTTCTTTATGCAGGCGGGTTTTGCGATGGTGGAGGCCGGGTTCTGCAGGGCCAAGAACGCCACAAACCTGCTCAGCAAGAACCTGATCGACCTCGTTGTGGCCTCCCTCGTTTTGTTTGCCGTTGGTTACGGATTCCTCAAAGGCAAGGATGTGGCGGGGTTTATCGGAACGGGAAACTGGTTTCTTCACGGGGATGCCTATGATGTGGGGGTTTACCTTGATTTCTTCTGGCAACTGGTCTTCTGTGGCACTGCGGCCACGATCGTTTCCGGGGCGGTTGCCGAACGGCTCAAGTTCCCGGCTTATCTGCTCTATACCTTTTTCGTCAGCCTGATCATTTACCCCATTTACGCCCACTGGGTATGGGGCGGCGGCTGGCTCTCGCAGCTGCCGTTTGGTCTGGGGCATTTGGACTTTGCAGGTTCCGGGGTGGTTCACGCCGTCGGCGGGATGGTCGGCCTGGCGGGTGCCATCGTACTCGGGCCGCGTTTCGGCAAGTACGGGCGGGACGGCAAGCCGCGCCCCATTATCGGCCATAATATGGCTCTTGCCGCACTGGGCACCTTTATTCTCTGGTTCGGCTGGTTCGGGTTTAACCCCGGCAGCACCTTTAGCGCCCACCATCTCAGAATTGCCGTGGTGGCCGTGAACACGAACCTGGCTGCGGCGGCGGGCGCTCTGACGGCATTGATTGTGGTGTACCTTAAAACCCGGAAGTGGGACCTGGGTATGGCCTTAAACGGCACCCTGGGCGGACTGGTGGCCGTCACTGCGCCCTGTGCCTGGGTGGAGGCATGGGCGGCCGTGGTAATCGGAGCGTTTGCCGGACTCATCGTCGTGGCCGGCGTATACTTCCTGGAATCCCGGGGGGTTGATGACCCCGTGGGTGCGGTGAGCGTTCACGGCTTTTGCGGGATCTGGGGTTTGATCAGCGTTGGGTTGTTTGCTGACGGCACTTACGGCATCTATTCCACCGAAACGCCCTTTGTTACAGGACTTTTCTATGGGGGAGGCTTCGGTCAGCTGCTCGCCCAGCTCATCGGTGTTCTCTGTGTTGCGGTGTGGGCTTTTGGGTTGGGCTACTTGATGTTCAAGGGTATGGATCTGCTCTTCGGTATCAGGGTATCCCCGGAGGAAGAGTTGATCGGTCTGGATGTCCCCGAACATGGGACTCCGGCCTATCCGGAGTTTCAGCGCCAGCGCACAACGGTGCTAAATGTATAATGATGATTTAAAGGATTGAGGGTATGAGTTGCAGAAAGGAGGGGTTTTTTTGTTCAAATTGGAGATTATCGTTCGAGAGGAAAGAGTTGAAGAGGTAATTGAAGCGCTCAAAGGTACCGGTTACCCGGGTTTGTCGATTATGTCAATCGAGGGACGGGGGCAGCAAAACGGGATTCAAGAGCAATTCCGCGGGCGGTCGTACATCATACCCTTTCTTCCTAAGAAAAAGGTAGAGATCTTGATCAGGGAAGAGGATCTGGAAAAGGTTAAAAACGCCGTAATCAAAGCCGCCCGGACCGGCGAACCCGGGGACGGGAAGATCTTTGTGATGCCGGTAGTGGATGTGATCCGGATCCGCACCGGAGAGAGGGGGGAAGGCGCCATTTAAACCTTATTGGAGCTTATCCCCGAAGACGGCGAAACGATCCTGAAGCCCCTTTGTTGGTAAGCCACAGGGGGCTTTTTTTATGGATTGATGGGACATAAAATCTTGAGGCTCTGATCATGCTAATTAAAGAAGGCAGGAGGTGCAGAGCCGCTTGTTCCGTACTTTGCGCAAACCGCTGAAACCGAAAGAAATTAAAAAGCGCCGCCTGGAGGCGCAGCTGGAAAGGCTTCAGGCTGATGAGGAGATTTTAAAACTGCCGGTCAACCCCGATCTGGACAGGAATGTTGAATTGATGAAAAAGCTTTTCGGCGATAGCAGCGACTTTGTAATTCGCCAGTTCCACTTTGGGGCCAGCAAGGAGATCCGGGTTGTCCTGGTCTTTGTCGACGGCCTTGTCGACAGAAACTCTATCAGCGATTCGGTTCTCAAGCCCTTTGTCCTGCGCACTTTGGAACAGGATGGTTCGGAAGTGCTGCCGGCGAATCCTTATGACCTGATCGTCCACTGGCTGGTGACCTTTTACAGCGTCAAAGAGGAAAAAGAGATCGGTAAGCTGCTGGATCTGGTGCTGTCGGGGTTTGCCGCTCTGTTTATCGATGGTTCGGAGAAAGCGCTTGCCGTTGAAGTAAAAGGGTGGCCATCCCGGTCTGTTGAAGAGCCGAAGGCGGAGGCCTTCGCCAGGGGGCCGCGGGAGGGGTTTACTGAGACCATCCGTTACAATACAGCTCTGCTGCGGCGGCGGATCAAGACGCCCCGTTTGCGCTTCGATATGATGAGCATCGGCAGGTTCACCAAAACCGACGTCTGTGTGGCCTACATTGACGGCCTGGTGAACCCGGCTCTCGTCACCGAAGTCAAGAACAGGCTGGAATCCATCGATACCGATGGCGTTTTGGAGTCCGGCTACCTGGAGGACTTCATCAAGGACAACTATAAAACGCTCTTTTCCCTCCTGGACCGCACCGAAAGACCGGACAAAGTTGCCGCGGCGCTCCTGGAGGGTCGGGCGGCCATTATCGTGGATACCACACCCTTTGCCCTCATCGTTCCGGCGGTGTTCAGCGAGTTTCTGCAGTCCCCTGAGGATTATTACGAGGGGAATGACTACATCCGCCCCATCCGCTGGCTGGCCCTGATCTTTACGGTCACCTTACCATCATTATACGTAGCCTTGACCACCTTCCATCAGGAGATGATCCCTACCGGTCTCGCCCTCAGCATGGCGGCCGGGCGGGAGGGCGTTCCCTTCCCTGCCGTTATTGAAGCGCTGATGATGGAGGTCACCTTTGATCTGCTCAGGGAGGCGGGGACGCGCATGCCGCGTTCCATTGGGCAGGCCCTGGGTGTTGTCGGCGCCCTCGTCCTCGGTCAGGCAGCGGTGGCTGCCGGGATTGTCAGCCCCTTTATGGTGATCGTTGTCGCCTTGACTGCCGTTGCCTCTTTTCTCGTTCCCAATTATTCCGCATCCCTCACCATCAGGTTCCTGCGCTACCCCTTCCTCCTGCTGGCCGGGTCGTTCGGGCTGGTGGGGATTTTCTGGGGCCTGGTATTTCTTTTGCTGCACCTGGCATCACTTCGGTCCTTCGGGGTGCCTTACCTCTATCCGCTGGCACCGGCAGTGCCCCGAGAATGGCAAGATGTCTTCTGGCGCTCCCCCTGGTGGAAAATGGACCAGAGGCCGCTTCTCTCCCGGTCCCCTAATGAAAGGAGGCAGGCACCTGCCCAGCGGCCGGAGCCCGACCGGAGGCCGGGTGATGGGGATGAAGGGGACGCCGGGGGCTAAGCCAATCAAAGTGACGGGTAGGGGGGTTGAATCGCCTTTAGAGTTTAGCATTGTTTTCGGTGGTTGCCCGAATAGCGGCCCAACAAATTTTTATTGATCGCAGGGGATTGCGGGGGAAAAATGGGTATCGAAAAAGGCAGAATTTCCTGGAGTCAGGTAATCTTCTTAACTGCAAACACCATACTGGCCAGCATGGTTTTGATAACTCCTGCTTTTTTGACAGGGACGGCGGGACAGGATGCCTGGCTGGCCGTCCTTGTCGCCGGCTTCTTCGGTATTGTTTTCGGATTGGTCGTTTTTTCCCTGGGACGGCGCTTCTCCCATAAGAACCTTGTCGAATACAGCATTGACCTTGTTGGGCCTTGGGCAGGCAGGCTGCTGGGGATCGTCTTCGGACTCTTTTTTCTCTACCTCAACTCCTATATCGTCCGTTCCTTCGGTGATATGTTGGTTACCGAAGCGATGCCGGAAACCCCCTTGGTTGTTTTTACGATCCTGATGGTGGGGCTGGCTGCCTACGGGGTCTATCTGGGGCTGGAGGTTTTCAGTCGGGTGAACGAGATCATTTTTCCCCTGTCTGTGCTGATCGCAGTTGTGTTCATTGGTCTGGGGATTCCGGATATGGATTTTTATCAACTGAAGCCGCTTTTTGAGCGCTCCTTCTTCGATGTGCTGCGCGGCGCCATGATTCTCTTCGGCTTCTTCGCCGAGGGAGCGTTTCTGTTGATGATTTTTCCCAATTTGCAGACCTCCGGGCAGGACAGGAAGATTGTCCTTGCGGTGAGCCTGATCCTCACCATTACGATGCTGGTCGATGTTGTGGGGTTAATCGCTCTCTTCGGATACGAAGAGACCTCCCGCTTTCTCTTTCCGAGTTTTGAGCTGGCCAAAAGCGTGCATTTGGGCATTTTTATCGATCGCCTGGAATCTCTGGTAGTAGGGGTTTGGGTGGCGACCATCTCCCTTAAAGTGATGGTTTTTTATTACATCTCTGTGCTGACCTTTGCAGAGGTTTTCGGCTTAAAGGACTATCGCCCTTTGGTCTTGCCGTTTGCTTTTCTCCTGACGGGGATATCTGTGTTGGGGTGGAGCAACAGCAACCAGGTCCGGATTTTCCTTCAGTACTATTTTCCTCTTCTCTCTATAAACGTACTGGGGGGGATAACGCTCTTGCTCTACATTGTTTCCTTTTGGCGACGGGGAAAATCTGAAAAGGGGGGCGGAAAAAATGAGGAGGGCGCTTTTCCCCAAGACTAAGGTGGGGGCAGTCTTTCTTTTGCTGTTATTTTTTCTTGCTTTTGGGTGTTCCGGATGCTGGAGCGCAGTAGAAATCGAACAGATGAGCTTTATTTCTGTTGTCGGGGTTGACTTTATTAGCCCCCAGGAGCTGCTGGTTTCCTTCCAGATCGTCAACCCGCGGGCGCTGGCAGGTGGAGCAGGAGGGGCGGGGGGAGGAGGCGGCAATGAACCGCCGGTTATCGTGCTCAGCGTCAGAGCACGGACCGTCCCCGATGCCCTGGCGAAACTGGCCTCGGAAAGCCCCCGCGTGGTGCGCTTCAAGCAGCTGAACGCCATAGTCCTGGGAGAAGAGCTGGCAAAAAAGGGGGTTGCCCAGGTAATGGACTTCTTCGCCCGCCACTGGGAGATGCGTCGCTCAATCTGGGTTCTGATTGCCAGAGGGAGCGCCGAGGATGTTTTATTGAAAGGGGCGCCTCTTCAGGAAAAGGTGCCCGGTATGGCTATAAAAATGAATATGGAACGCAGCGATGAACTGGCCCCTGTGCGCTATCCGGTCAGGTTAGGGGATTTCTTGAGCGATATGACCAGGGACGGTACGGATGCCATCGCTTCTTCTGTTGAGGTTGGCCCCATGCAGGAAGCAAGAACCGATAACAGCTCTAAGGAGCAGGGTGGAGACACCAAGGAGCAGGCAACTACAGGGGAGAAGGAGCTCGTCTTCCGGGGGGCGGGGATATTCAACGGTGACAAGCTGGTGGCTTTTCTAGGGCCGCAGGAAGCCCGGGGAGCGCGCTGGATGAGGGGAAATATCACCGGGGGGATTTATACGGTTCCTACGCCCCCCCAGGGCACCTGGGCTTCACTGGTGACGGAGCGGGCCGAGGTGCGGATTGAGCCGGTAATAACAAAGGATGATATCCGCTTCCGGGTGAAGATTAAAGACGATGGTTACATCTGATGTGTGGAAAAAAGAGGGCTTGCGGTCGGCAAGCCGGAGGTGTTGCGGGTGTTGGAGCGGGAAAAGGAAAAAGCGGTAACAAGGGATATCCAGGCCGCTGTCAGGATGTCTCGAGAATTACGCAGCGATTTTTTGGGCCTGGGGGACAGGCTCTACCGGGAGCACCCCGATGTCTGGGAAAGGGTTAAAGATGACTGGAGGGAGGTCTGGCTTCCCCGCATTGCGGTTGATGTGGAAGTAACGAGCAGGCTCAGAAGGCTGGGCACCATAGCCGAACCCCTTCCCATTCGAACGCCTTAAACGCAATAGCTTTTTTAAAGCAGTCTAAATTTCTGGGCTGCTTAATATTTCTTCCTAAATAATTCTTGATTGTCTTATCATAATGGCTCGTGTTAAAATATAACAGCTCAGCTACCCTAAGGAAACGGACCGAGCAGGAAGGATGGCTCCGGTAAAGGTGGCGAATTTATCCGGCTGGGCCGGTTGATGATTCAGCTGGAGCAGCAGGCTGGCCTCGCGATCTCCGGGTATATTCTCAACAGAGCATTTATGGTATGATTAATGAATGATTGAAGTGATCGGCAGATTTTAATAAGCCGTTCTTGAAAGCAGGGGGACCGCAATGGACAGTTCGGGGATGGTTCTCATGCCGGGCGGGGTGCGTGACCTCCTCCCCGGTGAAGCACGACGCAAGCGGGAACTGGAGAACAGGTTGATCGGGCTTTTCAGGTCCTGGGGCTATCAGGAGGTTGTGACACCCACCTTTGAATATTACGATGTGCTGGCACCGGCGCTGGGCAAGCTGCTTCCCGACCAGCTTTACCGGTTTATCGACGAGCAGGGGAGAATTATGGTTCTGCGGCCGGATATGACCACTCCCATCGCCCGGATGATGAGCACGCGCCTCCAGGGCCGGGAACTGCCGCAGCGCTATTGTTATGCGGCCAACGTTTTCCGGAGGGAGAACCACGCAGGGAGGCAGCGGGAGTTTTTTCAGGCGGGAGTGGAGCTTCTGGGAGCAGGAGGGCCAGCTGCCGATGCTGAAGTGATCAGCCTGGCCGCTGCCGCTCTGGAGCTGGCAGGGATAAAGGATTTTCGGGTTGCTGTCGGTCATGTTGAGGTCCTGGCAGGTGTTTTGAGAGGAGCGGGTTTTTCGGAGGCGGAACAGGAACAGGCGAAAATCGCCCTGGGCAGCAAAGACCTCGTAGCCTGGGAACGCCTGGTACTGAAATCCCTTCTTCCTCAGGACAGGAAAAAGGTTTTAGCCTCTTTGCCCTACCGGAATGGGGGTATTGAGGTGCTGGAACGGGTGCGAGACCTGATTAAGGATGAATCCGCTCGAGCCTCTCTGGAGAGCCTGAGCAGGGTATGGGAGAGCCTTGCGGACTTCGGCTTTCAGGGGAGGGCGGGAATTGATCTGACGCTTCTCAGGGGCCTGGAGTATTATACAGGGATTGTTTTTGAGTGCTATGCCGCGGGGGTCGGCTATCCCTTATGCGGTGGAGGCCGGTACGACTGCCTTTTGTCCAAATTCGGCCCTTCTCTGCCGGCAACGGGTTTTGCTCTGGTTATCGATCGCCTCCTGGCGGCGCTGGAGAGGCAGTCGGCGGCGGTGGAGGAGCAGGTCCCCGATTATTTTATTACAGGGGACGACCTGCGGAGCGTCTTCCAGAAGGCGAAGGAGTTGCGGGAGGAGGGCTTTATTGTCGAGGTGGACGTTTCGGAGCGCCCCCGGCGGGAGGCCATCGCCTATGCCTCCCGGAAGGGGATTCCGCAGATACTGGTGATCGAGAATTCGGAAACTGTGGAGAGATGAAAATGGCCGTAGATTGGATAACCTTTGCCCTTCCCAAAGGGCGTCTTTTGCCCTTCGCAACCGGCCTCCTGCGGGATGCCGGACTGCTGCGAACGGAAATAGACGGTAACGGGCGGCGCCTCGTATACAGGGATGAAGAAAGAGGGTTGCGCTACCTCATCTGCCGGGCTGCCGATGTTCCTACTTTTGTTGAGTACGGAGCTGCGGACTTAGGGGTGGCGGGAAAGGATGTGATCCTGGAGCAGGGAAAGGACATCTGCGAACTGCTGGACCTGGGCTTTGGAGAGTGCAGGTTTGTGGTCGCCGTTCCTGCGTCCAGGCTGGAGTTGTTTAAAGACGGTCTTGCAGGTTATCTCGCCCGCTGCGGGCAGCTGCGGGTGGCCACCAAGTTTCCGCGGGTGGCCGAACTCTACCTGCGCAGTCGGGGCCTTCCGGGTGAAATCATCAGGCTTTCGGGAAATATCGAGCTGGCTCCCCTGGTAGGTCTGGCCGAGGTGATCATCGATCTGGTTTCTACCGGGAGAACACTCCGGGAAAACAACTTGGTGGCAGTTGAGGATATTGCGGTTGCCACCGCCCGGCTGGTTGCCAACAGGGTTTTCTATCAGGTGAAAAACGACCAACTGCTTGCACTTGTAGAGGCCGTAAGAAAGACCTTGGAAAGAGGTGTCCAGGAATGCTGAAAGTGGTATCGAGTAGGGATGAGCTGGTGGCCCGGTTGCTGGAACGGGAGCACCGCGGTGAAGATCTGGAAGCCGGGGTGCGGGCGATTATCGACCAGGTGAGGGAACAGGGTGACGCCGGAGTTCTGGCCGCCACCAGAAGGTTCGATCGGGCGAATCTAACCGCTTCTGGACTGCAGGTGACGGAGGAGGAGATCCGGGAAGCCTATGCGAAGGTATCTCCTGAACTGTTGGAGTCGCTGCGCCAGGCCCATGAGCATATCCGTGACTTCCACGCCCGGCAGCTCTTGCAGTCCTGGTTTCAGCCGGGAAGGGATGGGGAGGTTGTCGGCCAACTTTACAGGCCCCTGAAGCGGGTGGGTATTTACGTTCCCGGGGGGACTGCGGCTTATCCCTCTTCCGTTTTGATGAACGCCGTTCCGGCGAAGGTGGCGGGGGTTGAAGAAATCATTATGGTAACTCCCCCGCGCCCCGACGGTAGCGTCCTTCCGCTGGTTCTCGTGGCGGCCGCCGAATCCGGAGTGACGAAGATCTTTAAAGCCGGGGGGGTTCAGGCGGTTGCTGCACTCGCTTACGGTACCGAGTCGATTCCCAAAGTGGACAAGATCGTGGGCCCCGGCAATATCTACGTAACGATTGCCAAACGGCTGGTTTTCGGGCTGGTGGATATCGACATGCTGGCAGGCCCCAGCGAGATCGTCGTTGTGGCCGACGGTGATGCCGATCCGGAGCTGGTGGCTGCGGATCTGCTCTCCCAGGCGGAGCACGATCCCCGGGCGGCAGCCATTCTGGTCACTCCCGATGAGGAGCTTGCCTGCAGGGTAAGGGATGAAGTGGAGAGGCAGCTGGCGGAGCTTCCCAGACGGGAGATAGCTGCTGAGGCCCTGGAAAACTACGGAGCCGCGGTTGTTACCGGGAGTCTGTCGGAGGCCGTGGAACTGGCCAATGAGCTGGCGCCGGAGCACCTGGAACTCTACATCCGGGAACCCTTCGCCTGGCTGGGCGCAATCGAAAATGCCGGTGCCGTTTTCCTCGGCTCATACGCCTCCGAGCCGGTGGGGGATTACTTTGCCGGCCCCAATCACGTCCTGCCTACAGGGGGAACGGCCAGGTTTTTCTCCCCTTTGAGTGTGGAGGATTTTCTCAAGCGCACCAGCGTTATCTATGCCTCTGAGCAAGCGCTTCAGAAGTGGGGGCCGCACATCGTCAGGCTGGCCGAGGATGAGGGGCTGGATGCCCATGCCCGGGCAGTTGCTTTGAGGCTGAAGCGGCTGGGATCTGATTAGGAAGAACTGCAGCGCGGACCAATAACTGTTTTCGGAACCGAGGTAATGTCCGTCAGGAGGGGGAGAAGAGTGGCGCGGGAAGCGGAGGTGCGAAGGGCAACCGGCGAAACCGAGATCCGGGTTAAGCTGGATCTGGATGGAGGCGGGAGCTTTCAAGGGGGTACGGGTGTCGGTTTTCTCGACCATATGCTGCACCTGCTGGCGCGGCACGCCCTTTTAGACCTGGTGGTTGAGGCTAAAGGCGATCTCCATGTAGACGCTCACCATACGGTGGAGGATACCGGGATCTGCCTGGGTCAGGCTCTGCGGAAGGCTTTGGGGGACAAGAAGGGGATTAACAGGTACGGCTGGGCATTGCTCCCCATGGATGAAGCCCTGGCCCTGGTTGCCGTAGACCTCAGCGGGAGGCCCTATCTGGCCTATGATGCCGTCATACCCGGCCTGTCCGCCGGTGATCTACCGGTGGAACTGGTACCCGAATTCTTCCGGGCGCTGGTCAACAACGCCGGGATTACTGCTCACCTGAGACTTTTGAGCGGGGCCAACACCCATCACAGCATTGAGGCCCTTTTTAAGGGGTTTGCCCGCGCCTTGAGGGAGGCTGTGAAAGCGGAGGAGCGGGAGAGAGGGGTGCCGTCGACCAAAGGGCTGCTTTAGGGCAGGTATTATCCGTGAAGAGGAGATGGGTTGGGTGATTGCCATCATCGACTACGGAATGGGCAACCTCAGAAGCGTGCAGAAGTGTCTGGAGAAAAATGGTTTCCGAACGGCGATAGTTTCCTCCCCGGATGGGCTGGCAGGGGCGGGAGGGATTATCCTCCCGGGGGTCGGAGCTTTTGAGGACGCCGTGGTGAATCTGCGCAGCCGCGGCCTCCACCGGGCGATCCGGGAGGCGGCAGATAAGGGCCAGCCGGTGCTGGGTATCTGCCTGGGGATGCAGCTCTTTTTTGAGGTCAGCGAGGAGGGCGGCTCTTGTGAGGGCCTGGGTATCTTTTCCGGGCGGGTGCGGCGCTTTGCCGGTGATCTCAAGGTTCCGCACATGGGTTGGAACCGGGTGGAATTGAGGGGTGCGAACCCCCTTTTTGAGGGGATACCTGACGGCTCCTATTTTTACTTTGTGCATTCCTATTACGTTGAGCCGGCCGCTGAGGAGTACATCGCCGGGGAAACTGAATACGGGGGCAGATTTGTTTCTGCGGTGGCGGACCGCAATGTTTTCGGTGTGCAGTTCCACCCGGAGAAGAGCAGTGACTTAGGGGAGCGCCTCCTTTACAACTTCGGAAAGCTGGTGGAGTCATGCTGATCTTCCCGGCCATTGATCTGAGGAGGGGAAAGTGTGTGCGCCTCACTCAGGGCAGGGCGGAGGAGGAAACCGTTTACGCCGCAGATCCGGTCGCCGTTGCCGGACGCTGGGTGGCTGAAGGGGCTCCCTGGCTGCACCTGGTCGACCTGGACGGGGCCTTCGCAGGGGAACCGCGTCAGCTCTCTGTGGTCGAGGAGATCGCCAGGAATGTCCGGGTCCCGATCCAGCTGGGGGGAGGGATCAGAACCCTCGATCAGATCCGCGCCGCTCTGGAAGCCGGGGTGGAAAGGGTGATCCTGGGGACGGCAGCGGTCACCTGCCCGGAGCTGGTGCGCAAGGCCTGCACCCTCTTCGGCGGTGAGCGGATCGTGGTGGGAATCGACGCCAGGGATGGCCTGGTGGCGGTTAAGGGTTGGCAGGAGTTATCGAGATGGCATTATCTGGACGTTGCCCGTCAGGTGCAGGAGTGCGGCTGCTTGCGGGTCGTCTTTACCGATACCGGTAAAGACGGGATGCTTACCGGCCCCAATATCGCAGCAACCGGGGAGCTGGCGGAAAAAACCGGTCTCAAAGTGATCGCCTCCGGCGGAGTTGGTACCCTGTCCGATATTGCCGCTCTGCGTTCTTTGGAGCCGCTCGGCGTGGAGGGGATTATTCTGGGGAAGGCGCTCTATGAAGGGAGGTTCTCCCTGAAAGAGGCCATCCGGGTTGCTGCCGGTGACCAGACGGAAGGTTCAAGGGTAGCCGGGGAATAATGCTGAGGAACCGCTCCCTGGTCTGTCCGAAAATCCTGGCAGCCGGGCATCCCCGTCCGGGTATAACAGTGAGGAACCGCACCCCTCAAGGGGTGTTCAAGAGTAATTGAAGAGATTAGGGCACGAAGTTTGGGGAGAGGAAAAGGATGCTTGCGAAACGTATCATCCCCTGCCTCGATGTAAAAGCGGGGCGGGTTGTCAAGGGTGTGAAGTTCGCCGACCTGCGGGATGCTGGGGATCCGGTGGAGATGGCGGCGGAGTACGACGCCGCAGGGGCGGACGAGCTGGTTTTCCTGGATATCACGGCATCTCTGGAGGGCCGCAGGACAATGGTCGATGTGGCCAGGCGAACGGCGGAGCAGGTGTTCATCCCCTTCACCGTGGGAGGAGGGATCAGATCCCTGGATGACATCAGGGAGATGCTGCTGGCCGGGGCCGACAAGACGGCAGTCAATACCGCGGCGGTTGAGAATCCGGGGCTGATCGCCGCTGCCGCCCGCAGATTCGGAAGCCAGTGCGTGGTGGTGGCCATCGATGCCCGCCGGAAAGAGCCGGGACGGTGGGAGGTGCTTACCCACGGCGGAACGCGGGGCACGGGTATCGATGCCGTTGCCTGGGCGCAAGAAATGGAGAGGCTGGGTGCAGGGGAAATCCTGCTGACCAGCTTCGATCGCGATGGGACGAAAGACGGCTACGACCTGGAGCTCACCAGGGCGGTGAGCGAAGCGGTGCGCATACCTGTTATTGCCTCAGGGGGTGTCGGCAGCCTGGAGCACCTTTATGAGGGGCTCACCGTAGGGAAGGCCGATGCGGTGCTGGCGGCTTCTATCTTCCATTACCGGGAGCATACTATCAGGGAGGCCAAGGAGTACCTGGCAGAGAGAGGGGTGCCTGTAAGGCTGTGAAAGCGCAACCGGTGCTGACGGACGAGCAAGAGATCGAGAGTTTTCTGGATTCCGTGAAATTCGACTCTCAGGGGCTGGTCCCGGCGGTGGTGCAGGATGCGGCCGGGGGTGAGGTTTTGATGGTGGCCTGGATGAACCGGGAGTCTTTAAGGCGCTCTCTGGAGAGCGGGAGAACCTGGTTTTACAGCAGGAGCAGGCAGTGCCTCTGGCCGAAAGGGGAAACCAGTGGGAACTACCAGTATATCAGGGAGGTTTACTGCGACTGTGACGGCGATACCCTTCTCTTCAAGGTAGAGCAGGTGGGAGCGGCCTGCCATCAGGGGACGCGTTCCTGTTTTTCTCATGTTGCCGGAACAACACCATCTGCATCCGGTTCCCCTGAAATCATCACCGGTCTTTATGCCCTGCTCGGGGAACGCCGCAAGACCCTACCGGAGGGGTCCTATACGGCCAGCCTCTTTCGTAAGGGAATCGACAGGATCGTCCAGAAGGTGGGGGAAGAAGCGGTGGAAGTGGTGATCGCCGGGAAGAATCGCGACCGGGAGGAGCTCATCGAAGAAACCGCGGATCTTGTTTACCACCTGCTGGTATTGCTGGTGGAGTGCGGGGTGACCCCTGAGGATATCTGCGCCAAACTGGCGGAGCGCCGACGGTAGGTGAAGGCGATGGATCTTCACAAGGAATTGAATCCGGCGCAGCTGGAGGCGGTGCTGCACGAAGGGGGTCCGATGATCATTTTCGCCGGGGCGGGAAGCGGCAAGACGCGGGTTTTGACCTACCGCATCGCCCACCTGGTGCAGAGGGGGGTGTCCCCCTTCCGGGTCCTGGCGGTGACCTTTACCAACCGCGCCGCCGCGGAAATGCGGGAGAGGGTACGGCAGCTGGTGGGCAGCGCCGCCCGGGACATCTGGATCAGCACCTTCCATTCTCTGGCAGTAAGGATCCTCCGGCAGGAGGCGCGCTTTCTGTCCTATGACCGCGATTTCGTTATTTTCGACGAAGCCGATCAGTTGACGCTGATCAAGCACTGCCTTCAGGAGTTGAGCGTCGACGACAGGAAATTCCGCCCGCGCGGCGTCCTGGCGGAGATCGGTAGCCTGAAAAATGAACTGATTACACCCGATGATTACAGGCAGATGACGCGCAATCCGCGGGAGGAGACCATTGCCCGGCTCTATGCCCGTTACCAGGAGAAGCTTCTCCAGCAGAACGCCCTGGATTTTGACGACCTCTTGATGCAGACGGTGGAGCTTTTCCGGAGGGAGCCTTGTGTGCTGGAGCACTACCAGCGCCGTTTTCAGCATATTCTGGTGGACGAGTACCAGGATACCAATCGCGCCCAGTACGTCCTGGTGCGGCAGCTGGCCGGGGGGCACCGGAACCTCTGCGTGGTTGGGGACGACGATCAATCCATTTACCGCTGGCGAGGAGCGGATATCAGGAATATACTGGAATTCGAGAAGGACTATCCAGAGGCCCGGGTATTCAAGCTGGAGCAGAACTACCGGTCTACCCAGCGCATCCTGGCGGTAGCCAATGCCGTGATCGCCAACAACCGGGGGCGAAAGCCCAAGGAGCTGTGGACTTCCAACGGAATCGGGGATCCTGTCTATTATTATCAGGCTTTTGATGAGCGGGATGAGGCGCAGTTCGTGACCGCCACCATCCGGGAACTGGTAAAGCGGGAGGAAGCCGGCTTTGGGGACTGCGCCGTATTCTACAGGACCAATGCCCAGTCCCGCTCCTTTGAGGAGGAGTTCATCCGCTGCAACATCCCCTACCGCATTTACGGCGGGGTGCGCTTCTATGAACGCAAAGAGATCAAGGATATCCTCGCCTATCTGCGACTGATCGCCAACCCCGCCGATGAGGTGTCCCTGCGGCGGATCATCAATGTGCCGCGCCGGGGGATCGGTGAAACGGTCCTCGCCCGGGCTGAAGAGGTCGCCCTCAGGGAGGGTAAGAGCCTGGCCGTCGTTCTGGCGGAGCCGGAGCGGATTCCGGGGCTGGGAGGTCGTGCCGTGAAGGCAGTCCGGGAATTCTTCCGCATGGTGGACGGCTGGCGGCGGCTGGAGGGATCGCTGCCCATAGCGGAACTTGTGGAGCGGGTTCTCGACGAAACCGGCTACATCTCCCTCCTGGAGGCCGAAAAGACCGTAGAGGCGGAGACGCGCCTGGAGAACCTCAAAGAGTTCCTGGGC
Organism: Thermacetogenium phaeum DSM 12270; assembly: GCF_000305935.1. Taxonomy (NCBI): domain Bacteria; kingdom Bacillati; phylum Bacillota; class Clostridia; order Thermoanaerobacterales; family Thermoanaerobacteraceae; genus Thermacetogenium; species Thermacetogenium phaeum. Next base: position 922,485 of record NC_018870.1, read on the forward strand.
GTGGCCCGGCAGTACGACGCCGGACTTGATAAATCTCTCGCCGGTTTCCTGGAGGAGCTTGCCCTGGTGGCGGATATCGACAATTACCGGCCGGAGGAGCAGGCAGTGGTTCTGATGACCATTCACAGCGCCAAGGGGATGGAGTTTCCCGTCGTCTTCCTCACCGGAATGGAGGAGGGGCTGTTTCCTCACGCCCGCGCTCTGGCCGAAGAGGCGGAGATAGAGGAGGAGCGCCGCCTTTGCTACGTGGGTATCACCAGGGCGCAACGCAGGCTTTATCTATCCTGGGCCACCAAGCGCTACCTGCATGGCAACGGCACCTTCCGGGAGCCTTCCCGCTTCCTCGAAGAGATACCGCCGGAGTTCCTGCATCCAGTGGTGCCCGGGGAGGGGGATGCTGCTGCCGGGCCTGAGCGGTCGGGTGCCGAGAGTGGACAGGGAATTGGAGACATTGGTGCTCTTAATGAGGCCTCCGCCGGCACCGAGGAGGTTGCCATAGCGGCCGTGGAATCAGAGGTTACCTACCGGGTGGGGGATAAGGTGGAACACAAGAAATTCGGGCGGGGGGTAGTCATGGAGACCAGAATCGGCCCCGGGGGTGACCTGGAGATCTTTGTGTCCTTTGAATCCGCCGGTTTTAAACACCTGATGGCGAAGTATGCTCCTCTCAAGAAGGTTTGACGGAGACCCTGGATGTTTAGAGGAATGGGTAAATGGAAAGAGATATGAGAAGGGATGATCCATACCGTCCGGAGCCGTTTCCTGCGAGGAGCGGGCTGACTCAGACGGCCGGCGCGGTGAATCTGGGCGGCGCCGGTTATTTGACGAGTTTGTTTAAGAAGGGGTTGGTGCGATGAGCCTACCGGAGGAGGCCCGGAAGCGGGCTGAAGAACTGCGACGGGAGATCAGGAAGCACGATTATCATTATTACGTTCTGGACAACCCTTTGATCACCGACCAGGAATACGATTCCCTGATGCGGGAGCTTGTTGAGCTGGAAAGGCGGTATCCGGAGCTGGTTACTCCGGATTCCCCTACTCAAAGGGTGGGTGGAGCACCCCTTAAGCAGTTTCGCTCGGTCAGGCACAGCACCCCCCTGCTCAGCCTGGGGAATGCCTTCGATGCCGGAGAGCTGCGGGACTTCGATCGCCGGGTGCGTCAGCTGGTGGGGGAGGCTGTGGACTATGTTGTCGAACCTAAGATCGACGGCCTCACCGTAGTACTCACTTACGAGAACGGCAATTTTGTCCTGGGGGCTACCCGCGGGGACGGGCTGACGGGGGAGGACATCACGGAAAACTTGCGAACCGTGAGGTTGTTGCCTTTAAGGCTCTTGGGAGCGCCGCGCCGCCTGGTCGTGCGCGGGGAGGCCTTCATGCCGAAAAAGGCTTTTGCCCGGCTCAATGAGGAGCGGGATAACAGGGGGGAACCGCCCTTTGCCAATCCCCGCAATGCTGCTGCCGGTTCGCTGCGCCAGCTCGATCCGAAGGTGACGGCGGGGCGCACCCTGGGTTTTTATGCCTATCAAATCATCGAGTGTGAGGGGCGGGAGTTCACCACCCAGTGGGAGGCTCTGAGCTTCCTGAAAGAAGTGGGTTTTTCGGTGCAGGAGCAAAACAAGCGCTGCCGGGACATCGAAGAGGTTATCGCTTACTGCAACAGCTGGATCGAGAAGAGGCATGTCCTCAATTACGAGATCGACGGAATGGTGGTCAAGGTCAATTCTCTACGCCTCCAGAAGGTCTTGGGAAACACCGCCAAGAGCCCGCGCTGGGCAATCGCCTTCAAGTTTCCCGCCGAACAGGCTGTAACGCAGGTCAAGGACATTATCGTGCGGGTAGGAAGGACGGGGGTGCTGACCCCTACTGCGGTTCTCCGGCCGGTAGTGGTGGCGGGGGTGGTCGTTTCCCGGGCAACCCTCCATAATGAGGACATGATACGGGAGAAGGACGTCCGCATCGGTGATCATGTGGTCATCCAGCGGGCCGGCGATGTGATCCCCGAGGTGGTGCGGGTGCTTCCGGAGAGGAGAACCGGAGTAGAGAGGGTTTTTCGGATGCCGGACCGCTGTCCCGTCTGTGGTGGCAGAGTTTTGCGCCCGGAAGGGGAGGTTGCCGCTCGCTGTACGGGGATCGCCTGCCCTGCCCAATTGAAGGAGCTCGTTCTCCACTTCGTTTCCCGGGAAGGGATGGATGTGGAGGGGATCGGCCCCGCTCTGGTGGCGCAGCTGGTGGACAAAGGACTGATCAGAGACCCTGCCGACCTCTACTTCCTCCGGAAGGAAGACCTGGTGAATCTGGAGCGCATGGGGGACAAGTCGGCGGATAACCTTTTGCGGGCCCTGGAGAAGAGCAAAAAGAGGGGTCTGGCCCCGCTCCTCTTTGCTCTGGGGATCCGCTATGTAGGCACGCGGGCGGCGGAAATACTGGCGGAGAGGTTCGGCTCTCTGGACGCTCTGGCCGCCGCCGGTGAAGAGGAGCTGACCGCCATTCCCGAGATCGGGCCGAAGATCGCTGCGAGCGTTGCCACATTTTTTAAACAGGAACAGACCGGACGGGTTATCGCCAAACTGAAGGAAGCCGGTGTCCTGATGGAACGGCAGGAGCTCCCCGAAACCAACGATCTCCCTCTTACCGGGAAGACTTTCGTGATTACCGGTACCCTTCCCAGCCTCACCCGGAAGGAGGCAGAGGATCTGATCAAGAAATACGGTGGGAGGATTTCCTCCAGCGTCAGCAAGAGGACCGACTACCTCGTCGCGGGTAAGGAGCCCGGTCAGAAGTACGACAAAGCACGAGAGCTTGGCATTCCCATCATCGATGAAGCCGCCCTCCTCCGGATGCTGCCTGCCGATTAATCACAGCGCAAAAAGCTACACTTTTTTCGATATTTTATGTTATGCTTAATAAAACGGGAGGACGACCCTGGCAGAGATAATTACCAATCAAGTCTTACACCGCTTAAGTTCCGACTGAAGATAAAAACCGGTGAGGTCATCATCCTCAGGCAGTGCACTCAGGCATGCAGGCCAAGCTCTCTTCGCAGAGGAAGGTGGGTATCTAATGCCATCCAAATCACTTCTTCCTTCGTCCCCGTCCGAACCAAAGCGTAAGGCCGATGTAAACATCCGGTTGTCCGAGTTTGAGATTCCGCCGATGCAGGATGTCTTGCTCGTAGGGAAGAGGGCGCCCATCGGCCCTGAGGCTATAAGACGAATGGTGAGCGCCCTGTCGCCGGATCAGTACGAGGTCATTCAGCTCGACCATGATATCTTCGAGGCCGTGGTGTTGAAGAAATCGTTGGTGAAACTTCTTCCCAAGGAGAAGCTCTTACCGCTCATTCTGGAGGAAGGTGCCCGCATTGCTACTGAGAAGACGGTAGTGAAAGCCCAGGTGAACATCGAAATCCAGGTGAGCCGGGTGGTGGACTTGTGATGTTCAGCATACGCGATATTATGACGCGGAGCCCGCTGACCATTGGACCCGGCGAAAGCGTTGAGCGCGCGGCCGCACTAATGAATCAGCATAGGATAGGCGGTCTGCCGGTGGTGGAGGATGGGCGGCTTATCGGGATTATAACTTCTCGAGATGTGAGAACTTCTCATTTCAACAGGCTAGTTGCCGATGCCATGAGCAAACAGGTGGTGGTCGTATCCGGCGAATGTTCGTTGTGGGAGGCAAAGGAGCTTCTGGAGCAGCACGGGATCGAGCGTCTGCCGGTGGTGAAGGACGGACGCCTGGTTGGGATAGTTACGAAATCTCAGCTTTATGCTGAGCTCGGAAAGAGGATAGATGCGCTGACGGGTCTTAACCGTGCAGAGTTTTTGCAGTGGAAGGCATCGGAGTTCTTGCAGGGCGGACAGGAGATTGCTATTATTTTTCTGGATCTGGACGATTTTGGAGCAATTGACAAAGAGCTAGGCCACGTGATGGGAGATAGGATTCTGCAGCATGCAGCACAAGTTCTGAGAAGCGTGATGGAGGACGGAATTGATTACCTATGTCGTTACGCAGGAGACGAATTTGCCGTCGTCACCTTGAGGCCTTTCGAAGAGGCCAAGAAGCTTGCCCTGCGGATGGTAACTGCGCTTATCGAGGAGAACTGGCCGCATGGACTGAAGGTGACGGGTTCTGCGGGCATAGCCGGGGGGCGGCGGAGCTGCTCACGACCCGAGGGGGATGAGGCATGCACGGTCAGTGACCTCATAAACATGGCCAGCTTGGCGTCGGCCAGGGCCAAAAAGGAAAAGAAAGCCGTAATCGTAGCCGGGCGAGTGGAGTTGAAAGAGGCAGGGTAAGAAGGGTGCCATCGATGGGAAAGGAGCTTCTGGAATTGGCTTATGAGAGCGCCAAGGAAATTCCTGGTGCGGAAGGTGTGTGCTGAGGCTGCTCGACGAGCAGACGAGTGAGCTGACGTTGAGAGCCAGCCTGGGGCTCGGGGAGGAATCAAGGCTAAAAGGGGGTGGGTGCGGCCAGAAGATATCGTCCTGGACGAGGTAGTCAAGACGGGGCACGCGCGTGGCCGTTGGAGCTCTGGCAGCGGGTGACCGTTCTTTACGCTTCCCATGCTGCGCCTGAGATGCAGGCGGTCATCGTGGTGCCTGTGCCGGCCCGGAGCAAGGTGTTGGGTACGCTTTCTAGCAGGTTTTGGGGGTGAAGTACGCGGAAGGCTGGAAGGTGCGGGATCAGGCTCCCGACGGGCGGGTTGGAGGTGGGAAGGGGTGACTGAGCGCATTTATGGTTAATAAGAAGAAGTTGATGTTCTATGAAGAGCTCAAGCAGATAGGATTACAGGAAGTCGAAGAGAACATGAGCCGGGCCCTGGAACTCGCGACTATGGTTGCGTACCCGGACGGACGACCGCTGACCGGGCCGTTTAACCTGTGTTCTTTCTGCAGCCTGCTTGACGGCAACCCAGAGGCTCGGACCAGGTGTGTAGCTTCGCGTACGGCTTCTGCGAGGGCTGCTGCGACTGCAGGAAAGGAGATTCTTCACACCTGCCACGCCGGGCTGGCATATCTGGCGGTTCCCCTGCGGGTGGCTGGAGAGATTGTAGCCGTGGTGCTGGGCGGCAACGTGGCCCTGCGGCCGCTGGCAGAGGAAGCGGTGGTGCGGCTAGCCAGGGAAACGGGCCTTGACCTGGAAAAACTTCAGGCGGCATCCGGAGCGATACCCATCTGGCCGGAAGAGCGGCTCCGGGCTGCCATGGAGCTGGTACGGGTAGTGACGGACACCGTAGCCCGGCTGCTATATGCCAGACAGGACCTTCAGAGAAAGGTGGACGAGCTTACCGCTCTCTTTGAGTTCACCCGGACGATCTCCGGCAGTCTCCAGGTGACCGAAGTAGCGCAGCAGGCCCTGAAAGCGGTGCTTGGGTTGACAGAGGCTACCAGTGGTTCGGTGTTAATGCTTAGTGAGGCGATGCCGGGGGTTACGGAAAGCGAAATGGCGGCTACCCTGGAGTCTGACGAGGAGTTTCGGGTCGTACCTACAGGCGAAATAGTCGCCGCCGTTGAGCGAGAGGCCTGCGCCGCGCACTTTGACAGCCGTCCCGAAGGCAACACGCCTGAAGAAAGGCGGCCGGCGGTGGCCATACCTCTTACGGTTGGAGGTAAAGTGACGGGTGTACTGACCATAGCAGGTAGGCCGAAAGGTGCGCGCTTTACGAAAGATGACACCGTTTTTTTAACTACCCTGGGTACCAGTCTTGGGCTGGCGTTGGAAAATGCCCGTCTATTTCGTCAATTGCAGGCAAGGGCAACCATGCTGGAACGGCTTATTAAAGTAGGACGGGTGATATCGAGCAACCTCGATGTAGACCTGGTACTTGAATCGGCTCTGGAGAATGTAAGGGACATGCTAAGCACGCAATGGTGTGCGTTGCGGTTGCTTGACGAGGAGACGGGTGAACTGGTGCTGAAGGCCAGCCTAGGGATGAGCGCGGAGTTGCAAGCTAAGGCTGGCCGTGTCCGACCGGACGGTACTCTGCTGAACAAGGTTCTCCAGACGGGAAAACCCATCGTCGTTGAAGATTTAACCGCTAGCGGATCCAGGTTGCGCCTACCCTATTATGCGGTAGAGATGCGTGCTGTTGCCGTGGTGCCGGTGGAGGCATGCGGAAAGATTCTGGGCACATTGAAGGTTTATTCCCCTGAACCGCGGCGCTGGAGCGAAGAAGAGATCGGCTACTTGGCGACCATCGCCAGTCAGACCGGGTTGGCGCTGGAGAACGCACGTCTTTACTCGTCGCTGCGGGAATATTATTTGAGCGCTGTGCAGGCGCTGGCGGCAGCCTTGGAAGCCAAGGACGTTTACACGAGGGGTCATTCCGTGCGGGTAGCGAAATGGGCACGGGCATGTGCCCGCGTGCTGGGGCTTGGTGTTGAAGAACAGGAACAGGTTTACGTGGCCGGGCTTTTACACGATCTGGGCAAGATCGGTGTGAGGGAGGACATTTTGCTCAAGCCAGGGCTTCTCACTGCGGAAGAAAGAAAGGAGATGCAGAGTCACCCCGAAGTGGGGGTCAGGATTCTGGAGCCAGCCAGGTTTCCGGCTGCGGTCATTGAGGCTGTGCGGTACCACCACGAAGACTACGGGGGCGGTGGTTATCCTGCGGGCCTGGTGGGAGAAGAGATCCCGCTTTTGGCGCGTATTATCCGCGTGGCGGATGCTTACGATGCGATGACGTCGGCCAGGCCATACCGCGAGGCGTTTACTGTGCGGCGGGCGCAGGAGGAACTGGGACGGTGTGCGGGTCAGCAGTTTGATCCCCGGGTGGTGGATGCTTTTCTACGGATTCCGCAGGACGAAATGGAAGATATTGGGGGGGGGGGGGGGGGGTACTCTGATAGCTCTCTTGGGGGAAATACTTTTCTCGCTAAAGCAGCAGCGTTAAGCGGCGAGGGGAACCCAAAAAGGCGGGGAGTAGAAGACGGGAAGCTCCGGCGGGTGTGGTGAGGGGTTGGCTCTGTGCAAGACGAAAGGCGCGGTTCAAGGGCCGTGAGGTATGAGTGGAGGTGCTTCCTCCCATGCTTCCCGCGCTTTTTTCCATCTTTGCTCTGGCGAGGTCATGTTTTAATTGTGTATCACTCATCTGATAACCACCACGTCATTTTGCACGTTTCTGTCAAAAAGCATCTGCCTGAAATAAAGGAGAAGTAAATTTTTGAATGTCACAGGGAAGGGCGATAAAATCTACGTCTTCTTCCAAACTCACGTTATAAGCTTCGTTGATAATAGTTTCGCAAATGTTTCTGTTCAGCTTTTCTACGACGACCAAAAGATCAATATAGAATTCTTCTCCTGCGGTACCCCTGGCCTGAGAGCCAAAAAGAATGACAGTTTTGACGGGAATGGTTCTCTCCCTAAGCCGTTGAACGTGAATAGCGTTTAAAACGTTCCCTGAAAAAAGATAATTCAGGGAGAGGTGAATATTTACACTCTTTACCAGGAGACCGGGAGCTGAAGCTGGAAGCGCAATCTCTGCTCAGGATCGCGTTATCGCGTTATCTTGCGGTGTTCTGCCTGTTCTGCTATAATCTAGGAGTATAAATGTGATTGAAGCCGGTGCCGGTAGTGATTACTCCCTTTTTCTTTCTCTGCCTGCACCGTTTTGAGGCTTGTTGTCGGACCTGATGCTTCCCTGCGGTAAAATGGGTGCAGTCCTCGAAAATCGATGTTTCCGGGGTAAGGCTTAGAGTTTGAGGGGGTTTGCTTATGAAACTGAGCAGGAAAGAAGTGGAACACGTGGCCATGCTGGCGCGCTTGTCATTGAGGGATGATGAAATCGAGGATGTCGGCGCCCAACTCAGTTCCATCCTGGAGTTTGTCGAAAAGATAAACAGAATCGATACGGAAGGTGTGGAGCCGACCTACCACGTGTTGCCCATTAAAAATGTCTGGCGCCAGGATGAAGAGCGCCCTCCTTTGGTTCAGGAGGAAACCTTCAGAAATGCACCTCAGCGGGAGGGGAGTTACTTCAGGGTTCCCCGGATTCTTTAAGTTCCCCCGCTTTAAGGGATCGATGAGCTATCGCTGAAAGCAATGGCGGGACAGCCCCGCAATGGGGAAACCGTAGCGAAGCTGGGTGGCAGGTTTGGTGAGAAGTACTTAGCAAAGAGGTACTTAACGAAAAGGAGATTTTGGCTATGGAGTTGTTTGAACTGACGGCCCACGAGTTAGCGGATCTGATCCGGAGGGGAGAAGTATCTGCCGAAGAGATCGCCGATTCCGTTTTGAGAAGGATTGATCAGGTAGAAGAAGATGTCCGGGCTTATCTTACCGTTACAAGGGATCGAGCTTTGGCTGCGGCCAGGGCGGTAGATGCCCGGAGGCAGAAGGAGGAAGACAGCGGGCCCTTGGCGGGCATCCCTGTGGGGTTGAAGGACAACCTCTGCACGCAGGGGGTGCGCACCACCTGCGCCTCCCGTATGCTGGAGAACTTTGTGCCCCCTTATAATGCCACCGTTGTTGAAAAACTGTATCAGGCAGGAGCTGTGGTGACCGGCAAGCTGAATATGGATGAGTTCGCCATGGGGTCGACAACAGAGTATTCCGCCTTCTTCCCGACGCGCAATCCCTGGGACTTGAGCCGCGTCCCCGGAGGATCCAGTGGGGGGGCGGCGGCGGCAGTAGCGGCAGGTGAGGCGATTTACGCTCTTGGTTCCGACACCGGGGGCTCCATCAGGCAGCCGGCGTCCTTTTGCGGGGTTGTGGGGATGAAGCCCACCTACGGCCTGGTTTCCCGTTACGGTTTGGTGGCCTTCGCCTCATCTCTGGATCAGGTGGGATCGCTGACCAAGGATGTCCGTGATTGCGCCTTGGTGCTCAACGCCATTGCCGGACATGATCCTCTTGATTCTACATCTGTGCCTATGGAAGTGCCGGATTATACCTCCTTTTTGACCGGAGAAATGAAAGGTAAGAGGATTGGGGTCATTAAGGAGATGTTCGACGAGGGGCTTGACCCGGAGATGGCGGAGGTCGTTAAAAAGGGAGTAAAGAAGTTGGAGGAGCTCGGGGGGATTGTTGAGGAGTGCTCTTTCCCCCATGCCGAGTATGCTATAGCGATTTACTACATTATAGCTCCGGCCGAAGCCAGCTCCAACCTGGCGCGTTTTGACGGTATTCGCTATGGCTATCGGGCAAACCAGGAAGAGGGAAAAGAGCTCGATCTTCAGGAGCTGTACCTCAGGACGCGCAGCGAGGGGTTTGGCCCCGAGGTGAAGAGGCGTATCCTGGTAGGGACATATGCCTTGAGCTCCGGTTATTATGACGCCTATTACCTGAAGGCCCTTAAGGTGAGGACGCTGATCAGGGAGGATTACCGCCGCCTCTTTCAAAATTTTGACCTGCTCGTTTCCCCGACGGCGCCTTGTCTGCCTTTTCCGCTGGGGGAGAAATTGGATGACCCTATTGTCCTTTATCTGGCAGATGTTTATACAGTGCCCGTCAACCTGGCCGGTCTTCCTGCCATCTCTCTGCCCTGCGGCTTCGTGCGCGGGCTGCCGGTGGGGATGCAGCTTATCGCCCCCGCTTTTAAGGAGGGGGACCTGCTGCAGGTTGCCTACGCCTTTGAACAGAATACACCTTACCATAAAGAGCGGCCACCTTTGCAAGGGAAATCCCCGGCTGAGGCCGTTGAGGGAGGGTGAGCTTGATGGCCGGATATGAAGCTGTCATCGGGTTAGAGGTGCATGTCGAGCTGCGGACGAAAACAAAGGCTTTCTGTTCCTGCCCCAATGAGTTCGGCAGTGAGCCCAACACCAATGTCTGCCCTGTCTGCCTGGCATTGCCTGGAGTGCTCCCCGTTTTGAACAGGTCCCTCCTGGAGTATGCAGTACAGGTAGGGTTGGCCTTAAACTGTGAAATAGCTCCGTTCAGCAAGTTCGACCGGAAGAATTATTTCTATCCCGATCTGCCCAAGGCCTACCAGATCTCTCAGTATGACCTGCCCCTGTGCCGGAACGGCTACCTGGACGTAGAGGTTGACGGGTATACCCGGCGGGTGGGGATCACCAGGGTACACATGGAGGAGGATGCCGGAAAGCTGTTGCATGGAGAGGGAAATCCCGGCTATTCCCTGGTCGACCTCAACAGGGCGGGGGTCCCGCTGCTGGAGATCGTTACCGAGCCGGATATCAGGACTCCGGAGGAGGCGCGGCTGTTTCTGGAGAATTTGAAGGCCATTCTTCAGTACCTGGATGTTTCCGACTGCAAGATGGAGGAGGGTTCCCTCCGCTGCGATGCCAATGTCTCTCTCCGACCGGCGGGGACAGATGTCCTCAATACCAAAGTGGAGATCAAGAACATGAACTCCTTTCGGGCTGTGCAGCGTGCCTTGGAAGGGGAGGTGCAGCGCCAGCGCTCTATTTATGAATCAGGTGGTGTTGTCTTCCAGGAGACACGGGGATGGGATGAAGACAGAGGAATTACCGTTGTCATGAGGTCCAAGGAGGAGGCCTCCGATTACAGGTACTTCCCGGACCCCGACCTCGTGCCCATCGTCCTGTCCCCGGAAGAGGTGGAGCGTTTGCGCAGAAGTCTGCCGGAGCTCCCGGTTGCCCGCCGGGAGCGCCTGATCAGGGATTACGGACTGCCTGCCTATGATGCCGGCGTGCTTACCGCCTCCCGCGATCTGGCGGACTTTTTTGAGGAGTGCGTCCGTGTCTATCCGGATGCCAAAAAGGTGAGCAACTGGGTAATGGGGGAATTTCTGCGGTTGCTTAACAGCCAGAACCTGGAGGTGAAGCAGGCGAAGCTGTCTCCCTCCCATCTGGTTGAGATGCTGCAGTTGATGGATGAGGGGATCATCAGCGGGAAGATCGCCAAAACGGTTTTTGAGGAGATGTTCAACACCGGAAAGAGAGCCGCCCAGATCGTTGAAGAGAAGGGCCTGGTTCAGATCAGCGATGAGGGCGAACTGGCTGGGATTGTGGAGGAGGTTTTGGCCGCCCATCCACAGGTAGTCGATGATTACCGGAAGGGGAAGAGAAAGGCCCTCGGTTTCCTCGTAGGACAGGTGATGAAGCGCACCAAGGGAAAGGCCAACCCCCAGCTCGTCAACAGAATGCTGGAGGAGAGGATATAAGCGAAATGCTCCGCCTGAATTTTCAATACCGGTGCAAGAGTCAGGAGGGCAGCTATCGCCTGCAGGAAGAAGGAACTGCCTGTGTTTTCGCTCGGTGGTTAGGGATGGACACTGTTCCGGGATTTCACCTCCTGCTGGTGCTACCCGGATGCTCAAGCTGTCCCTGAAAGTGACAGCCCGCGGCTGGAGGAATGAGAGACGGCAGCCTAGAAATCTTGTGAATACAGTATTTCTTATGAGAAGCCGGCTATTAGCAGGTTACAGTTGTTGTCCTCTAGGGCTACGGCAAGTATGGTCTCTTGATGGTTGTCGCTAGTATTTATTGCTCCGGGGAGGGGTGAAACTTATGAGCAAGATCAAGATTGTTGATACCACACTTCGTGATGGGGAACAAACCGCAGGAGTTGTCTTTGCCAACCAGGAAAAGATACGCATTGCCAGGATGCTGGATTCTCTCGGGGTAGATCAGATCGAAGCCGGAATCCCGGTAATGGGGGGGCATGAAAAAGAGGCGATTAAGGAAATCTGCAAGCTCGGTTTGAAGGCGAGCATCATGGGATGGAACCGCGCCGTGATCAGAGATATCGAAGAATCTCTCGATTGCGGTGTTGACGCTGTGGCCATTTCCATTTCCACTTCGGATATTCATATCGAGCACAAGCTGCGCAGCACCAGGGCAAAGGTGCTGGAGAGCATGGTCAAGGCCACGGAGTTTGCCAAAAAGCACGGAGTTTATGTTTCTGTCAACGCCGAAGATGCCTCACGCTCGGATCCCGACTTCCTCTGCGAGTTTGCGCGCGCGGCCAAGGAGGCCGGTGCCGACCGCCTGCGCTACTGCGACACCGTAGGAATCCTGGATCCTTTTACGACTTATGAGAAGATCGGGGATTTGATAGCCAGGGTGGGAATTGAAATAGAGATGCATACCCACAACGACTTTGGGATGGCCACCGCCAATGCCCTGGCCGGGGTGCGGGCAGGTGCCACTTGGGTCGGGGTTACGGTGATCGGCCTGGGTGAACGGGCGGGTAATGCTGCCCTGGAAGAGGTGGTGATGGCCCTGAAGCACCTTCAGGGAATCGACCTCAATTTTAAAACCGAGAAGTTCAGGGAAATAGCCGAGTATGTTTCCCTGGCATCCAAGAGGGAGTTGCCGGCCTGGAAACCGATAGTCGGCTCCAACATGTTCGCCCATGAGTCCGGGATCCATGCCGACGGCGCCTTGAAGGACCCGCGCACCTACGAGGTCTTCTGCCCCGAGGAGGTAGGGCTGGAGCGTCAGATCGTCATCGGAAAGCATTCCGGGACCAGTGCCATCCGGGCCAAGTTTGAAGAATACGGCATTCACCTGAGCAGAGAGGCCGCCGAGGATATTCTGGCCCGGGTGCGCGTGGCCGCGGTGGAATTGAAACGGCCGCTCTTTGACAAGGAGCTTGTTTACATCTATGAGGATTATATCCGCGAGCGCGAGGCCGGACAGGCGGCGAAGCAATAGGAGGAGGAGAAAACTTGGGGAAAACCATAGCGGAAAAGATTCTCAGCAGGAAGAGCGGACGGGATGCCTATGCCAACGATATTGTAGTTGCCGATGTCGACTTCCGGATGGGGCAGGATGGCACGGCCCCTCTGGCCATTCGCTCTTTTGAGAAGATGAACGGGGAGAGCGTCTTTGATCCGGAGCGGGTTGCCTTTGTCATCGACCACAGTGCCCCCAGCCCTCTGGAGGGTGTTTCTGCTCTTCACAGCCTGATGCGCAGATTTGCAAAGGAAAAGGGGATAACTTTATACGACGTCGGTGAGGGTGTCTGCCATCAGCTTCTGCCGGAGAAGGGGCATGTAGGGCCGGGGTCGCTGGTGATCGGCGCGGATTCGCACACCTGTACCTACGGTGCCTTAAATGCCTTCGCCACCGGTGTCGGTTCCACCGATCTGGCAGCAGCCTTAATCTCAGGCAAGATGTGGTTCAAGGTACCCGAAACCATCAAATTCATCTGCCACGGGCGTCTTCCCAAAGGGGTCTACTCCAAGGATCTGATCCTGTACCTGATCAGCCAGGTGACCGCCGATGGTGCCACATACATGGCTGCGGAGTACACAGGAGAAGCGATCTGTGCCCTCTCTGTGGAGGGGCGTTTCACCATCTCCAACATGGCCATTGAGATGGGAGCCAAGGTCGGCCTGATGGAGGCGGACGACAAGGTCTGGGAGTGGGTACGCAGCCATGGAAGCGGGGAGTTTGAGGCCGTTAGCCCTGACCCCGATGCCAGTTATGCTGCGGTCAAGGAGTATGATGTGAGCAACCTGGAGCCCTATGTGGCCAAACCCCACAGGGTGGACAACGGAGTGCCGGTAGGGGAGGTAAAGGGCACACCCATCCAGCAGGCTGTGCTGGGGACCTGCACTAACGGCAGGCTGGAGGATCTGGCCGTGGCGGCCCGGATTCTGCACCAGCGCAGGGTTCACCCCGGTGTCCGCCTGATCGTTGCTCCCGCCTCTCGCAAAGTTTATCTGGAGGCCATGGAAACCGGAGTGCTCCAGACCCTGGTGCGCGCCGGGGCGGCGGTCGTGACCCCCGGTTGCGGCCCCTGCGTGGGCACTCATAACGGCATCCCCTCGGACGGGGAAAATGTGATTTCCACGGCGAACCGGAATTTCAAGGGGCGCATGGCCAACAATAAGGCCTTTATCTACCTGGCCTCTCCAGCCACCGTGGCTGCTTCTGCCGTCAGGGGAGAGATTACGGATCCCAGGGAGTTTCTGGAGTAAAGGAGGTTGCAGGTTATGGAACTGCGGGGTAGGGCCCATTGCTTTGGAAACGACGTGAACACCGATTATATCATCTCCGGAAAGTATAAATTCAAGACCCTTGATATGAAGGAGCTGGCGCAGCATGTGATGGAAGACCTGGACCCGGATTTTGCCCGAAAGGTGCAGCCCGGTGATTTCGTGGTGGCCGGCCGCAACTTCGGCTGCGGTTCTTCCCGGGAACAGGCCCCCCTCGCCCTGCTCAACGCCGGTGTCGGTGCCGTGCTGGCACAGTCGTTTGCCCGGATCTTTTACAGGAATGCCATCAACACTGGGCTCCCGGTGGTGGTCTGTGACACCTCCTCCATTCGGTCGGGGGATGAGCTGGTTGTGAACCTGGAACGGGGCGTGCTCAAGAACCTGACGCAGGGGACGGAGACCCCTATCAAGCCCCTGCCCCCTTTTATGCTGAAGATCCTGGCAGATGGGGGTCTTGTGGAGCACTTCCGTAAGTACGGGACATTTAATCTGGAATAAGTTACTTTGCGGCACCAATCGAAGGAGTGTGGAGCGTTGAAGAAGTATACCATTACTTTGATTCCGGGTGATGGAATAGGGCCGGATGTAACCAGAGCGGCCCAAATCGTCCTCGATGCTGCTGATGTGGGGATCGAATGGGAGGTTGTGGAAGCCGGAGCCGGTGTGATCGAAAAGTACGGCACACCCCTTCCCGATCAGGTTCTGGAATCCATCAGGAGGAACAAAGTCGCCCTCAAGGGGCCCTTGACGACACCGGTAGGCACGGGATTTCGCAGCGTCAATGTGGCACTGCGCAAGGAGCTGGACCTCTTCGCCAACGTGCGCCCGGCCAAAAACCTCCCCGCCGTCAACACCCCCTACCGCAACGTTGATCTGATTGTGGTGCGGGAAAACACCGAGGACCTTTATGCGGGTATTGAACATATGGTAGGCAAAGATGCTGCTGAGAGCATCAAGATCATCACCCGCCCCGGTTCGGAGCGGATCGTCCGCTTTGCCTTTGAACTTGCCCGGCGCGAAGGGCGCAAAAAGGTCACCGCAGTGCATAAGGCCAACATCATGAAGTGCACGGACGGCCTCTTCCTGGAGGTGGCCCGGGAGGTGGCCGCGGACTATCCGGATATCGAATTCGAGGACCGGATTGTCGATGCCTGCTCCATGAAGCTCGTTCAGAGGCCGGAGGATTTTGACGTACTGGTGATGCCCAACCTCTACGGGGACATCCTTTCCGACCTCTGCGCCGGGCTTGTCGGCGGGCTGGGTGTGGCTCCCGGTGCCAACATCGGAAAGGACTATGCCGTTTTTGAGCCGGTACACGGAAGCGCTCCAAAGTACACCGGGATGGATAAGGTGAACCCTCTGGCGACGATCCTCTCCGGGGTAATGATGCTCAAGCACCTGGGTGAGAGGGAGGCCGCTGAGCGGGTGCAAAAGGCGGTCGATGATGTCCTCACCGAGGGGAAATACCTGACCTACGACTTAGGAGGCACTGCCAGGGCATCGGAGATGGCCAAGGCGATTGCCGGGAGGCTCTGACCTGGGACCAGATGCCGGGATAAGAAAGAGAAGGGGAGCAGTTTTTTCGTCATCCGGCGGAAAGGCTGCTCTTCAAGCTTTCTGCGCCGGAAAAATTTTGCTATCTTATCTTCAGTGACCTGGTGAGCAGACCGGAGTGCTCTAAGGAGAAATCTGCCTGGATATCCACATTAACGTAAGGGAAGGTCTCTTCCCAGCGGTTCTCGATCTTCCTCCAAACCTGGGGATGGGTGCGGTGGAGTTTATCACCGAACCCGAAGACATCGGACCTTAGTCCCTTGGCTCTGGCTACGGCATTCCGGCAGCGCCGCTCCACCTCCCGGTTGATCAGAGCCTCCATTTTTTTGACATCTCCTCTCTTTGTAATATCAACGGTTTCCGGTGCTGTTGCTATCAATTCTCCTGTTCCCTTAATTTTAACCTGAAAGGCGATTCCCGTCCTTTTGACTATCGGTTTTACTTTGGTACGGACATCGCGAAAGAGATAGGATGCGTTATCCTGGGTGGAATTGAAGGCCAGTGGAATTATTCCTCCCTGTGCCTCATCTCTGATGAACATTAGCCCCTGGGTTTCTACCTCATTTAATCGCCCCACCGCTCGATCGCCTCGGAAGGCCATAACTCCGGTCACAGAAAAAGTCTTCTGCTGGGGTTGGTTCCTATCACCGGACTCTTTTCCCCCCGCCCCTTGAGCCCCCTGCCTGATGGTCGATCCTTTTTCCGGTGGTATGAAGGTTTTCAGGAAGGCCAGGGTTGTTTCTATCCCGGGGGTCATGAGGTCGTACATCACCTGAAGAAGATTCCTTCCCCTTGTTTTCGAAGTAAATAATTTATTCAGGTTAAGTATATTATAGGCCTCAGTGGCAAGCAGCGGTTCGAACTCGGGAATGGCCTGGAGACAGTCCCGAGCCTGCCCCTGGCAGACCACCACCATCGCCCGCTTGGGAATATCCCGGTTGCGGTTGCCGAAATCGATCACCCGGCCGATCCCTTCTCTGGCAACGGTCTCCCCGATCACAATAAGCACGGTATGGGCCATGAAGAGCTGCCTGGAGGAGCGCATGTTCCAGTTGCGCACCGCGTCCTGGATGGTCTCCCCGGTGACCGAAATGACCTGCCCGGGACTTGTTTCCGGTGACTGGCCTGTGTTCCCTCCGCTCCTGACCCCGGCGGCTCGGGTCGGCCTGAGCGTGAGCACGGAGAGCAGGATTTTGGGCCGTCCGTTGGTGGTGGTCCGGTCAATACCGATGGCAGAATTGATGGTCAGAGTCTGTATTTCCCTCCTGCTCCAGCACCCGGAGGTGGAAAGGAGCAAAATGACCAGTAAGATGCTCAATGTTCGGCGGTTCAACACGATCATTTGGGTTTCTCTCCACCTTTCCTGCGGATGATGGCGATTAATAAAATCAGGGCGGGTATCAAGAGTTCCACCGCCGGCCCGTAGTAGGGCAAAATCTTGAACAGGAAATCGGTCAACTGCAGATGGGTTCCGTAAAACACCCTGCTGATCACCACTGTGGCTGCCATTATAGGAAGGATGGTAATCCGGTAGTTCTTGAGTCCCAGGGTTGCGGCAGCGGCAACTGCCGCGGAGTGATAGAATACGGCCATTTTGACGATCACTCCTGCTATCCACATGACCACGATCAGAATCTGAATGCGTTCCAGGAACTGAGCCGTCGAAATGTACCAGGCGAGTTCATAAATGGGGAAGAGCATGTAAGTGGGTACGATATCGCCGAAGACGCCTATTATTACCGCTGTTATTGTTCCCGAGATGACTGCCTCTGCAACCAGAAAGTAACCGGCGGTTTTCAGTGCTTCCCGTTTCCGGTGGAGGTAGGGGAAAAGCATGAGTAAAAGGAAGATCTCTCCCCGGAAGGGGCCGATCACCGCACTTCCTTTGAGGACCGGAAGGACCCCGTTTTCCAGGAACGGCCTCAGGTTATCGGGATTGATTTCCTTGGCCACGAGAAGAAGCACCAGGAAAAGGGAAAGAAGCCACACCGGCCAGACCAGTTCGTTTTGCCGGGCGATGACCTCGATGCCCAGATAGGCACCGTAGACGGCCGCCAGGGCAATCAGGATTTCCAGGATAGTCAGCGGGGTTTCCCTTAAAAATGCCACATGGATGAAAGTGGAACACTCGTTGACGATAACGGCGGTGTAGTGGATGAAAACGGCGGTGTAGGCGGCGGCCAGGATTTTCCCCGGGATGCCGCCCAGGATCTCCGGCAGGTACTCGGCTAAGACCTGCTGCGGGAACCTGCGGGCCAGTCCGATAGATACCAGGGCTACTGCCAGTCCGAATAGCGAGGCAAATACTGCTGCGCCGAGCCAGCTGTCTCGGCCGGCGAATTGGATGATTCCTGCCGGGATGAAGAGAAAAGCGGTGGCAGCGTCGGTAATAATTAAGAGGAAGAGAAGCTGCACGCTGGTGATGCGTCCCTTATCCAGCATCAATTATTTCTCCTTTTCCCGGCAGAGGTTTCACCTCTTACGGCAGGTGGGCTTGGTTTTTGGCCGGAGTTCTGCCGCCGGGGCTCGTTAAAACCGGTGTGGCGCGGCCGGACGCGCATACTCCAAGAGGGAAGACGGAGGAAGGTGTCTTTCAAATCACTGAAAGACGCCGGCGCCAGAGAGGACAGATAAGGAACACCGAAGGAGCGCAGGGAACAGAGGTGAAAGGTCAGGGCGGAAAAGCCCACGAGTATGCCGATCAAGCCGAAGGAGGCCGCCAGGAGCATAAAAGAGAAGCGCAGGACGCGGATGGTGTTGGCCAGGCTCGGCGAGGGGATGGCGAAATTGGCGATTGCCGTTACAGCAACCGCAATCACCATTGCAGGTGATACCAGCCCTGCATTGACGGCCGTCTGGCCGATGACGATGGCGCCGACGATGCTGATGGTCTGACCAAATGAGCGGGGGAGGCGGAGCCCCGCTTCTCTCAGTACTTCCAGGGTGATTTCCATCAGCAGGGCCTCCACCAGAGCGGGGAAAGGCACTCCTTCCCGGGAAATTATGATGGTGGTTAACAGGAGTGTAGGCAGCAGCTCTTGGTGAAAGGTGACAATGGCGATGTAGATCGAGGGGCCGAGCAGCGCCACCAGGACTGCTCCCCAGCGGAGAATCCTGATAAAGGAACTGTACCAGTAGCGGTCATAGTAGTCCTGTGGGCTTTGTATATGAGCGACCAGGGTACCGGGGATGATCAGGGCAAAAGGTGTGTTGTCGAATATTAAAGCCGCCTTTCCCTCCAAAAGTTGGGCTGCGACCCTGTCCGGCCTCTCAGTAATTACCAAAGTGCTGAACAGACTGTAGGCCTCGTCCTGAATCAACTCCTCCACCTGGCCGCTGTCGACGATCCCGTCAACCCTGATGCGCCGGAGGCGTTCCTTGATTTCGGCAATCAACCCTTCGGAGGCATAGCCTTTCAGGTAAACGAGCTTGACCTCGGTTTTGGTCAGTGCGCCCACTTCCAGGTTTTCCACGGCAAGGCGGGAGGTGCGCAGGCGTTTGCGCAATAGGGCGATGTTGGTGCGCACATTTTCATTGAAGCCGTCCTGAGGCCCTTTGACCACCGTTTCTGCGACGGGCTGGTCTACCTGGCGGCTTATTTTTTCGGCAATTCTGATAAGCAGTGCTTTGTCCAATCCGTTCACCAAAAGGCACACCGCGCCGCGGTTGATCTCGTCGGTTATTTCCACCCATCTGCTTTTTTCAATGACCCTGCCGTGGGAAAGGACATTTTTAATCATCCAGTCGGAACTGATTCCGGCGCTGGGGAGCCGTTCTACGGTCAGCAGTGAATGCATCAGACCCTGCTGAAGGTTAGCCTGATCGATCAACGGATCCAGGTAAACGATTGCCGCCTGGACGCGTTGTCTTCCTCTTCCGATGATAACCCGGCGGACCATCAGGTCGTCGCTGAGAGCGAAGATTTCGGTGATCACTTTCAGGTTTTGATCCAGATTGGAAGTGATGGTGCGCCTCTCCTGGTAACCGGGATCGCCCGGTTGGAGAGAGTACCCGGCAGCCGCGCCTGTCAGACGCCTGATAATTTTACCAAGCCATTTCAGAAAGGCAATCATGTTTTTCCCCACTTTGCCAGGTAATGCTTTTATTGAATATTATCTCTAAATCGATCCTTTTCATGTGTTTCCTGTATATTTCCCATCTGGAGTTGCATACTAAACAGAAGAAAAAAGGCCGGAATAAGCCGGCTCTCCATCTTTTTTGCTTCTGCCCTTAAACCGGCGGCCAGTTCGTACAGCCGCCATGTGGTTTTGGGCAAGTTACGAGGTAGGTTGACATCATGACTTTTAAGAAGGGAGTGAGTTGCTTGCCCAGGCAGAAATCTGGACGAGAAGCCCGATCTCAACCACTTGCCCGTCAGGGTGCCGCCCGGCGCAAGGAAAGGGAGGTAGAAATCGAAGGGGGTGTCACCGTCTCGCCTGTTCCCCTCACCCTGGGAGAGCGGGTGACGATAAGGTACAAGGGGCGGCTGGCGCAATCGGGGGCGAGCCAGATCTATCTGCACAGGGGGTATGGTCCGGCACACAGCTGGACTTCTGTTGCCGACATCCCCATGGAAAAGAGCAATGGCTCATGGGAGGCCCGCTTCGAGGTGCATGACGGGAGCAGGCTTAACTTTTGTTTCAGGGATCATGCCGGGAACTGGGACAACAACAACGGCCGGGACTGGAGCCTGGAGGTTCATACGGGAGAGCGGCCTTAAGGCCTCTTTTTCCGGCCCTTCCCGGTGGAAGCTTCCTGCACGGGTGAGAACAACAATGGCGGTTTATTGCGGAAGCGGTGATCGGACTTACGCCGGCTGTGTTGGCCTTGGCGGGATTATCGCCGGGCACCTGCCTGCCGGTCAAACCATCAGGCGCCGACTATTGAATATTGCCGAAGCGGCGGGGTTTTACGAAATTGAGACGGCTCAGCCCAGTTTTTCGGGGTTGGACCCCCACGCTGCTCCTTCTAAAAAATATGCTTCCGGCGGCGCCAGGTGCCCTTCAGTCCCTGGTTTTCGGGGTGCGGAGGCACACCCGTGGTCGCGGCAAGCTCAATTACTTCCGGAGGCTCATCTCACGATTATTCCGGGGACCCATCTCATTTATTTTTGAAATTAACAAGATAGTTGACGGGAGATGCAGCAATGCGGGTTTTAATGCTTTCCTGGGAGTACCCCCCGCGCAGCGTAGGGGGGCTCGCTCAGCATGTTTATGATCTGACGAACGCCCTGGCAGCGGCGGGAGAGGAGATCCACCTGATTACCCTGGGAGGGGGTGGAGCCGGGGAGAGGGAAGATGTCAACGGTGTCCATGTCTACCGGGTGCAGCCCTACAACCTCTCTGCACCCGATTTCCTTACCTGGATCCTGCAGCTGAACATGAGTATGGTGGAGTACGCCGTACCCCTGGTGAACTCCCTGGCCGCTCTCGACCTGGTGCATGCCCATGACTGGCTGGTGGCCTATGCCGGGAGGCTTCTCAAACACGCTTACAAGATACCGCTGATTGCCACCATCCATGCCACCGAGTACGGGCGCAATCAGGGATTGCACAACGACCTTCAGCGCTATATCAGCGATGTGGAGTGGTGGCTGACCTATGAGGCCTGGCGGGTGATCGTCTGCAGCCGCTATATGGAAAGGGAACTTCTGCGGATCTTCCAGCTGCCTGCGGACAAGATCCGGGTCATCCCCAACGGGGTCGATCTCAGCCGTTACCGGAAAAGGGATGGGGAGCATTTATCCAGGAATTCTTTTGCGGCTCCCGATGAAAAGATCGTCTTTTACGTGGGCAGGCTGGTTCAAGAGAAGGGGGCGCACATCCTCCTGGAAGCCGTTCCCAAGGTGCTTCAACACTATTCCAAGACCAAGTTCGTCATCTCCGGGAAGGGGCCCGCCCTGGATTATCTGAAGGACAGGGCGCGGGACATGGATGTCTACGACCGGATCTATTTCACCGGTTACATCGATGACGCCACGCGGGACTTTCTTTACAGGGAGGCGGATGTGGCCGTCTTCCCCAGCCTCTACGAGCCCTTCGGGATGGTTGCCCTGGAGGCCATGGCCGCCCGGACTCCGGTTGTGGTGGCGGATGTAGGCGGGCTGGCGGAGATAGTCGAGCATGAGGTCAACGGGCTCAAGTGCTACCCGGGAAATCCCAACTCTCTTGCCGACAATATCCTGCGCCTCCTCTATGACCCGAAGCTGGCGGAAAGGCTGGCGGAGCGCGCCTATCGGGACTTGCGCCAGCAGTACACCTGGGAGGAGATTGCCCATAAAACCAGGGAGGTTTATGAAGAGGTTTACGACGACTATGAGGCGAGTGCCTGGAAAACCGATTCCCGGAAGTCCGGGGTGGATATGCTCAAAAGGATGCGGAAGGAGATCATAGAAACGGGCAGGTACGCCTTCCCCGGCTACCTGCTCCCGGAGAGAACGAGAGGAGATTTCAAAAAAGATGAGGCAGGAGGGGGATACCATTGAAAGCTGTGATTATGGCCGGAGGCGAAGGCTCGCGACTGCGCCCGCTCACCTGTGCGCTTCCCAAACCGATGGTGCCGATTGTGAACCGTCCCTGTATGGAGTATATCGTTAATCTCTTGCGCCGGCACGGCATCCGCGATATCGCCGTCACCCTTCAATACCTCCCGGAGGAGATCCGCTCCTACTTTGGGGACGGTGGGGACTTCGGCGTAAATCTGGTCTATTTTACGGAAGACACCCCCTTGGGGACGGCGGGGAGCGTCAAGAATGCAGCCTCCTTTCTTGATGAGACGTTTATCGTCATCAGCGGGGATGCCCTGACCGACTGTCAGCTGGAGAAGGCGGCGGCCTTTCACAGAGAGAGGAAGGCTCTGGCCACCCTGGTTTTGACCTCAGTGCCCTGCCCACTGGAGTACGGGGTCGTCATCGCCGACCGGGAGGGGCGAATAACGCGATTTTTAGAAAAACCGGGGTGGGGAGAAGTCTTCAGCGACACCGTTAACACCGGCATTTATATCCTGGAGCCGGAAATCCTGGACTATATCGAGGAGAACAGGATGGTGGACTTTTCCAAGGATCTTTACCCTCGCCTGCTGGCGGAGGAGATGGGACTCTACGCCTTTGTGATGGAGGACTATTGGTGCGACATCGGAAATGTGGAGCAGTATTTGCAGGCGCAGTTTGACATTCTCGAGAAGAAGGGGATATTGCTTCCGCTCCCCGGCACGGAGATCCGGCCGGGTGTCTGGGTAGGCCGCAACACCCGTATCGATCCGGCGGCGAAGACGATTCCTCCCGTAGTCATCGGGGACGACTGTTCGGTTGGTCCGGGCGCCAGAGTGGGGCCTGCGGTAGTCTTGGGAAAAGGTGTTAGAGTCGGCAGGATGGCTTCTTTAAAGCGGAGCGTCATTTGGGACCATGCCTGGATCGGGGAGAGGGCGGAACTGCGCGGCGCCATTGTCGGGAAAGGAGGGCGCGTCCTCTCCGGAGCTAGGCTTTTCGAGGGTGCGGTGGTCGGGGATCGCACTGTGATAGGCGAAGATAGCGAACTCAAGGCCGGCGTCAAGGTCTGGCCCGGTAAATGGGTGGAAAAGGGGGCCAGATTGTCCAACAGCCTCGTCTGGGGAAACTGCGGGAGGGCGCGCATTTTCGGCAGCAAGGGAATTACCGGCGAGTTGTTTACCGAGATCACTCCGGATTTCGCCTGTCGCATCGGGATGGCGGCTGGCTCCGGTGTCAAAGCGTCAGGACGCTTTGCCATTGGTAGTGACGGTCAGCCCGACACTCTGATGATAAAAAATGCCGTGCTCTCCGGTTTGATGAGTACGGGACTGCAGGTTATTGATCTGGGGAAGGTGACTTTTCCGGTCATACGCTACGGGGTCCGCGCCTTTGATCTTAAAGGGGGGCTACACATTTGCCGGAGAGGAAGGGGAAAGATCAGCATTCGCTTTCTGAATCAATGCGGTGCGGAATATTCCCGGGATGAACAGCGGAAGGTGGAGGGTTTGCTCGGCCGCGAGGAATACCGTCTGACCTCCCCTGAGGCCGTCCTCCCTGTTGAATACCTCCCCGATGCGGCGAGATCCTACATCAATTACCTGTTGGGATTCTTCGACCGCGAATTAACAGGGAGGTCCCGCATCAAAATTGTGATCGATTATGATCCGGACCGGCTGGGTTCCCTTGTAGCCGATCTGTTCGATGCCCTCGGCTGCGAGGTGATCACCTTAGCCACACCCCGCAATCAGGACCGGACCTTTGCGGAGATGCTGAAGACGGCGGAACTCTTTGGGGATGTCGTACGGGTTGAGGGGGCGGATTTCGGGGCGGTTTTGGATGCAGGGGGGGAAGAGGTGATCATCGTCGACGAAAAAGGTAGGATTATCGGTGAGGAGGCTCTGGATGCCCTCCTCTCCTTAATCGTTTTGAATGCCAACAACCGGCGCACCGTCCTGGCCCTGCCGGTTACCGTTCCGGAGTCTGTGGTGGAAATGGCCAGAGACCGGGGTGCAGAGGTGAAGCGCACCAAAACCGCTCCTTGGGCCTTAATGCAGGCGTTCCTGGATGAGGATGTTCTTGTTTCCCAGCGGCGCTGCCCTCAGTTTCTGCTCTACGGGGATGCCCTGGCGGTCCTGGCATCGCTGGTGGAATTCCTGGCGCAGGAGGGGAAACCGCTCTCTCAAGTGTTGATGGAGATGCCCGGCTTCACCACTGTCAGGAAGAATGTAGAGGTCGGCTGGGATGCCAAGGGAAAGGTACTGCGCCGCCTGGTGGAGGACGTAGGGGAGCGAAGGCTGGATACCGATGAAGGGATCAAGGTGCAGCATCCGGAAGGTTGGGCGCTGGTGCTGCCCGATGCCGATGAGCCCTTATGCCGGGTTTACTGCGAGGCCTTTAACCAGGAAGTGGCCGAATCGCTGTCGGAGATGTATGTGCAGAAAATCCGCGACCTGTGTGGGGACGGAAGAGCGTCAGACTAGGTAAAATAACGGCAATTTATCTCCGAAAACTGCCGTTAACGACAGAGAATAGTTGCCGGCGAAAGATTGGAAAAGAAGCGTCGCGATGAGCATAAACGAGATAATCTGCAATAGAAAGGTTATCTCGTTTGTTGTGTTTATTATTAATTATTGCTTATTGGTAGCAACGTTTTATAATAAAATGTGTAGGTATAGGTTTATAATAATATGTATAGACATATGTAGTTGTAAGCACCTGCAATTTGCTCATGCTCCAGCACCTGTATTTCCTGCAATTGTATCCCCAGTGATTCCCCCGAACTGCCACCATTTTGCCTTTCTTGATAAAAAGTTGTTTTTAGGGGGGTGAGGTTAGAGGAAGCATCCGGCATTCAACTGAGAGTGTTGCCGTCCGTTGGGGATTTAAAAACTAGAAAGGGGTTGAAAGAATGACTGATACTGAGAGGCTTTATCAGGAGAGGCTTAAGCGTTATCTGACAGCGATGGATTGCGGCAAGCCTGATAGAGTTCCGATCAGGCTGTTTGTCTCGGAGTTTGCGGCCAAATCTGCAGGATTTACTCTTCAAGAGATCTACTATCAGGTCGATAAGAACATTGAAGCCGTTAACAGATTTTTGGAGGAATATGACGTAGATGTTGCCCCGACGACTCCCAGCCTCTGGTGGGCTTCCCTCCACGATGCTGTCGGTGCCAGATACCTCAAGTTTGCCGGACGGGATCTGGATGAAAATAAGCAGTTCCAGTTTATAGAGGACGCCTATATGCAGCCTGATGATTATGATTCCTTTATTGCCAACCCCACCAAGTGGATTTTGACCTCCTTTCTCCCTCGCATCCATAAAGAATTTAGCGAACCCGGATCTTACCGTGCTAATTTGGCCCTCATCAAAGGGGCGGCCGCTATGGCCATGTACAACGGCCAGACAGGTCAGGCGGCTGAGGTATGGGCTAAGAAGTACGGCAGGCCGCCCGGCATGACGGGCATGACCAAGGCTCCCTTCGACACCCTCGGAGATGTGCTGCGCGGTTTGAACGGTATTATGATGGACATCCATCTGCGCCCCGACAAAGTCCTCGCAGCTACAGAGATGTTGGTAGAGCACAACATCTACTATGCCATGGCCACCTCACAGGGTGATACTCAATTCCCCGCTTTCATGCCTCTGCACCGCGGGAGCTATCCCTTCTTGAATCCTGAGCAGTGGGACAAGTTCTATTGGCCGACCCTGAAAAAGGTGATCGAGGGACTCTGGGCTCGCGGGAAGCGGACGCTTTTCTATGCTGAGGGGAACTGGACGCCCTATCTGGAGAGGATCGCCGAGCTCCCGGATAAGAGTATTGTTTTCCATGTGGATATGACCGATATGGCAAAGGCCAAGAAGGTGTTGGGAGGAAGATTCTGCCTGAGCGGAAATGTGCCCAATACCCTGCTGGCCTATGGAAAGCCCGAAGAGGTGCGCGATTACTGCAAGAAGCTGATCGATGAGTACGCTGCCGACGGTGGGTTTATCATTGATGCGGGCGGCGTCATTCAGGCGGATGCCAAAGAGGAGAATATCAGAGCTTTGATCGAAGCGGCGAGAGAGTACGGGGTTTATAAATAACACATGAGGAGGTGGCATGAGGTGTCTCTCGGTAAGGATAAGAAGCAAAACACTGTTGTTCCGCCAGGCGTTTGCCTTCCCTGGGAAGAAAAGCGCCCGGATTTTGGTGAGATCCTCGGCAAGGAGGAGATCATCAAAAGCGAATGGGAGAATTTGGACGCGT
This sequence comes from Thermacetogenium phaeum DSM 12270, assembly GCF_000305935.1. Lineage (NCBI taxonomy): Bacteria > Bacillati > Bacillota > Clostridia > Thermoanaerobacterales > Thermoanaerobacteraceae > Thermacetogenium > Thermacetogenium phaeum. The sequence continues at coordinate 948,645 of NC_018870.1, forward strand.
TTGCTTATATATACCTGTGGTGGTGGGTGCAGCGTTAAGTGTTAGATCTTCACAAAAACAAGGGGGGATTTATAGATGCCCGGCGACTTAACAGATCTTGCCAAGTACATCCGTGAACTCGATCAAGATCAGGTTTTGAAAGCTGTTGACAAGCATTTGGGAGACGGTGTCAGCCCGATGGCGGTTGTCGGAGCTTTACAAAAAGGGATGGCCGAGGTAGGAGAAGCTTTTGCCAAGGGCGAGGTATTTTTAAGTGAGTTGATAATGTGCGGGGAGATTATGAAGCAGGTCATGGAGAAGCTGGAGCCACTCCTGGTCGGGGAGAATCCAGAATATAAGGGAACTGTGGTGATCGGCACCGTCAAGGGTGACATTCATGACCTGGGCAAGAATATCGTCATCATGCTGCTCAAAGGAGCAGGCTACAATGTGATCGACCTTGGGGTTGATGTCCCGGAGCAGAAGTTCATCGAGGCTTTGAAGGAGTCCAAGGCGCCTCTTGTGGGTATGAGCGTGATGCTGACGGCATGTCAGGACGCGATGAAAGAGACCATCAAGGCGATCAAGGATGCCGGACTGCATGACGTTAAGGTTCTCATCGGCGGCAATTACGTGGATGAAAAGGTGAAGGAGTACTGCGGAGCGGACTACTTCGGTACGAGTGCCGATGTGGCCGTTAAGGTTGCCGACGAAGTGTGTGCCGGATAAAGAGGCGGGGGGTAACCTGCTCTTCGGGTTCCCCCAAAATAACCGGCTCTTATTGCTCCGCATGAACTCGAAGATTTGAGGCGGTCGGTCGAACCGGCCGCCTCTCACCTGTTCCATTCGTTTATCCGAGGATGGCCTTAATATCTTCTTCCGGTGTGCTGATCGGCTGGATACTGAATTGATCCTGAAGCATCTTCAATACATTGGGTGTGATGAAAGCGGGAAGGCTCGGGCCGATCCGGATGTTTTTGATGCCAAGGTGCAGCAGGGTCAGCAGGATGGCCACCGCCTTCTGTTCGAACCAGGAAAGCACCAGGCTCAGAGGCAGCTCGTTTACTCCACAGTTGAAGGCCTCAGCCAGGGCCAGAGCCACCTGGATGGCCGAGTAGGCGTTGTTGCACTGTCCCATATCCAGGAGCCGGGGGATTCCCTCGATTTCGCCCAGTTCGAGATAGTTGAAGCGGAATTTGCAGCAACCGAGGGTGATGATCACGCAGTCCTTAGGCAGCTTCCGGACGAATTCGGTGTAATAGCTCCTTGCCTGCTTGATGCCGTCGCACCCGCCAACCAGGAAGAAGTGGCGGATCTTACCCGCTTTGACTGCTGCGATCACCTTGTCGGCCAGACCGAGTACAACCTGGTGATGAAAACCGGTGACCGTTTGGGCAACCTGGTTATCCGGCAAGGGTGGGAGTGTCAGCGCCTTCTCGATTACCGGAGCGAAATTGCGGCCCTGGATGTGGATCACGCCGGGAAGATCGGCGACACCGCAAGTAAACAGGCGATCTTTGTATGATTCTCTGGGAAGAAGCACGCAGTTGGTAGTTCCCAGAATGGCACCGGAAAATTCTTCGAATTCTTTGCGCTGGTTCTGCCAGGCCGTTCCGTAATTCCCCACCAGGTGAGGGAACTTCTTCAGCTCTGGATAGGCCAGGGCCGGTAGCATCTCCCCGTGCGTATAAACATTGATGCCCTTCCCTTCAGTCTGTCTAAGGAGTTCATAGAGGTCCAGGATGTCGTGCCCTGTCACCAGAATGCCCGGCCCGGCCTTCGTTCCCACCATTACCTCGGTGGGTTCCGGTGTTCCGAAGCGTTCTGTGTGGGCCTGATCCAGCAGCTTCATGACCCGGAGGTTTATCTCCCCGGCCTTCAATAGAAGTGCCAGATGGCTTTCGAGGTTAAAGTTGACATTGGTCAGGGTTGAAAACAGGGCTTCGGCAATGAAGGCGTCAACTTGCTCGTCAGAAAATCCCAACTCCCTCGCGTGGTATGCATAAGCAGCTATTCCTTTGAGAGCAATCAACAGGGTATCCTGGAGACCGGCGAGATCCTCATTTTTCCCGCACACTCCCGACCTGGTGCACCCGGTTCCACCTGCAGTCTGTTCACACTGATAACAAAACATGCGTTTCTCCCTCCCGATCCTTTTATTAATGATTGAAAATTAAGACTATAATAGTCCACTTACGGGCGAAAAAAGCTTAAAAGTTCAATGCTTTTCTTCCACCCCCTTCGGGTCATCGCTGCCTAGCCACTGGTCGACCAGGTCTTGCAGGGTAATGTCCTTCAGAAAGGCTTCGATCTTTTGCTGCAACTGCAGCCAGTTATACTTTAAAGGGCATTCGGACGACCGGGGGCAGCCGTTGTTTTCACCCAGAAAACACTTGTTAACGGCCAGTTTTCCCTGTAATATTTCCAGCACTTCCAGCACGCTGATCTCTTGGGGTTCTTTTGCCAGAGAAAACCCGCCTTGGGCACCACGATAGGAATCTACCATGCCGGCTTTCACGAACTTTTGAAGGATTTTCTGCAAAAAATCAATCGGCACGTCCTGTTGTTCGGCGATTTCACCGGCAGTCACCATGGACTGACGATGGAGGGCCAGGTGCAATAAGGCTCTAATACCGTATTCAGTATTGCGCCTGATAATTTCCATAAAATCAACGCTCCTTTTGTGGACTATAATAGTCCATATTTGACCGTTTGTCAATAGCCAACGTTGAAAATTACTCACAATTTTTTATAGAGGATCTGCTACTTTGTTGATGATTGTGATAACGGTTGTTGTGTTCAGGTACCCTCTGGAAACGGAATATGGTGCTGCCGGGGGGGAATCAGGCATTTGAACGGCTGGGGAACAGGAGAAGGGCCATGCCGGGCGAGGTGCGCCAGGAGAAAAACTTGGTGATTCTCTCGGAATGGAGGTAGGCCAGAGACAGCCCTTTGAAAACAGAGATGCATTGATGGTTTCGCTGTTGGCACCGGGGCTACCGGGATTGTGATGGTCCCGGTAGCCCCGTTCAACTATCCACTTAACAGCGCTTCTTGCTCGGTAATTTGGCCGGGCAGCTCCGTTATATGCCGGCTCTGGTAGACGCGGTAATCGATTGCCGGGAAGATGTTGTTTTTGCTTTCCAGCCATCCCAGCCAGCCTTCATCTATCTGGTTTCTTTTGATCTCTTCATAGAGCCTGGTGAAGTTGGCGATGTGGGATTGGAAGCGCATTTTGGCGTATTCCACCATTGTTCCGGTCTTCATAATGAACGGCCAGTCGCTGCTCTGCGCCAGCAGGAGCTCCCGTGCCGCCTGATTGAGGGCGCGCCTTACCACTCCATGAGCCTCCTGGTGGGCGTTGGCCAGTTCTACCATTCGTTCCCCTGCCTTATGCAGGTGCCGCCAGATCCAGTCATTTGCTCCGTTCAGCCACACCTCATGGTAGCCTTTCCAGCCCCAGCTGGATTCGCAGGGGGTGGAGACCTGATTGCAGGGATAGATCTTCAGGTAATCCCCCGGAGTGATCATTTTTATCGTCTGCTGGTCGAAGTGAATTTTTCTTATTAAGAAGTCCAGCCACTGCGGCCCCTCGAACCACCAGTGTCCGAAGAGTTCCGCGTCATAGGGCGCCACCACCAGGGGTTTGCGGTCGAGGATCTGAGACAGCCACTCTACCTGCTTCTCTCTGTTGAACATGAAATTTCCCGCGTGGATGGCCGCCTTTTCCAGAGCCCAGCTTCTCACATAGGGTTCTTTATGGTCGGAATTCCCCGTGATCCGGTAGTATTTGATCCCGGTATGGGTGCGAATTTTTCCATCGGGCAGGTAGGGCCCGATGTAGGAGAGGTCGAGGTCGTAGCCGATGTCTCGATAGAAGTCCCGGTAGTCGAAGTCTCCGGGGTAGCCCTCTTTGGCGCTCCAGACCTGCTTGGAAGACTCCACATCCCTGCCGAAGGCGGCAACGCCGGAGGGGCAGTAGATCGGGGCGTAATTCCCGTATTTGGGGCGCGGAGAGGCGTAAAGGAGGCCGTGCGTTTCCATGATGAAGTAGTCGATTCCGTATTTCTTCAAAATCAGGTCATCCCCCGGCTTGTAACCGCACTCCGGCAGCCAGAAGCCGGCGGGGCGGCGCCCGAAAGAGCGTTCATAGAGGTCTACGGCCACAGCCACCTGAGCGTTGATGACCTCCCGCTGTCTTCCCAGTAGAGGGAAATAACCGTGAGTGGCGCCTGTTGTGATGATTTCCAGCATGCCGGCTTCCTGCAGCTTCTTAAAGGCCTCTACCAGATTCCGGCGGTATTTTTCTGTAAAGAGGTGGTGCACGCCGGAGAAGAGGTCTCTGTACATCAAAGCGGTATTGTGAAATTCCGGCTGGTGTCTGGTGCGGTGCACCTCCCGATCCGCCAGCTCCAGCATCCTTTCCAGCTGCCGCACATAGCGACTGCGCAGCAGGTCATCGTTAAACATGGAGATGAGTGTCGGAGAAAGATTCACGGTCAGCCGGAAGCCCACTCCGTCTTCTGCCAGTTTTTCGCAGGTCCGGAGGAGGGGAATGTAGGTCTCGGTGACCGCTTCGTAAAACCACTTTTCCTCCAGGAAGTATTCGTGTTCCGGATGACGCACATAGGGAAGGTGCGCGTGGAGAATTATTGCCAGATATCCCTTCGCCATATAACATTCCCTTCCAAAATAAATTTACCAGTTCAGCGGAGAACTGATATATGCCTCCCGCTTACGGGCGGCTTCTTTGTGGGCCATTTCCTTGAGAAAGCCCGGGGAACCCGGGCCGGCACCGGCAAACCTCCCGTACAACACCTTTTCGTATTCGGTGGGCAGGAGCCACTCCAAGTTAACGACCTCAGAAACATCATCGCGCGGTGTGGTTACGATGTCGGAACGGGCGATTAAAAAATAGGTTCCATCGGGCAGGACGCCCCCCAGCTCTACCAGGTAAGAATGGTTTGGCTGTCCGGTGTAGATGTACCAGTTGTTGGCAAACTTATCGATGGCGATTTCCATAGCCTGCCGGGATTCGTAGAAATAGAGGTTCGTAGCGTCATAAACCTTCAGCACAAGCCGGGCGGAATCCCAGGCCTGCGCACCGTAACGCCTCCTTATTTCATCCTTGAAGGCTTCGCCGATTTCCCAGTAAGCGAAAAGCCAGTACGGGTCGCGGGCCATGGCGACGATTCTGGTATCGCCGTAACTAAAGGGAATTTCCGGGAGTGTGACCTTTTTTTCCGCGCTTTTTTCTTCCGGAGGGGAGATCCAGTGTGATTCGGGCATCACCTCCTCCGCTGCCTCCATTGCCACCTTGTGAAGTATATTGGTGCGGGCTCCGATGCCTTTCCTGACGCCGGATCGCTTTATTTTGGCAATTTTTTTTCTGGACATCCAGACCAAACCTCCTACAAATAAGAGTGCCAAAAATAAAAGTAAAAGATCTAATAAGACCACTTGCGACTCCCTCCTTCCCTGGGTGTCACCAACTGGTACCTGTTTGGGAGATTAAATTCCTCGTCCCCGGGAACAATGAAGAAAGGGGAAACGGCTCTCTTGTATTATGTCCAAAAGCGATCTGTTTTTTTCATGGGTGTTATTTTGTAATATGAGGGGATTTTGCGGATGCCGAGGATACTGGTTTTGGGTAACGGGAACGTTCTCATTAATTTTGATGAAAAGCTGAATCTTAGAGATCTCTATTTTCCCGTTATCGGATTGGACAACCATGTAGGAGGGCCGCATTGCAGGATCGGTTTTTGGGATGAGGGTGTGTTTTCCTGGTTAGGAGAAGAATCCTGGCAGAGGAGACTGAGGTACCGGGAGGATTCCCTGGTGACGATGGCGCAGGTGGTCAACGACAGGCTGGGTTTGGAACTGTTGATCAGCGATGCCGTGCATCCCCGTTACGACCTGTTTATCCGCCGGATGCGGATCAGGAACCGGAAAAGCTGGCGACGTAAGCTGCGGATTTTTTTTTCGCACGACTTTTCTATAAGCGGTACCGAGATTGGCGACACCGCCCTTGTTGATCCGGTTTCCCGAGGTGTCTGCCATTACAAGAGGAGTATCTACCTGCTGGCCAACGGATTGGCGCAGGGTAAGGGGATTTTCCAGTATGCGACCGGACGCAAGCGCTTCGGGGGTGCCGAAGGCACCTGGCGGGATGCGGAAGACGGCTGGTTGGAAGGAAACCCCATCGACCACGGATCGGTCGACAGCACCATCAGTTTTGAGCTCTGCCTGGAGGCGAAGGAGGAGGAGAATCTCTGGTACTGGATTGCTTTGGGGGATCGCCTTCAAGTTGTCCGCCAGCTGAACAGTTTGGTGCTGGACCGGGGGCCGGAACACCTGCTACAGGAGACGGATAACTATTGGAAGAATTGGGTCAACAGGCACGATTGGAATTTCGGGGATCTTCCTGAAAAGGTGAGCAGGCTCTTCAAGCTGAGCCTTCTCATCATACGAACCCAGTGTGATAACAGGGGAGCCATCCTGGCGGCGACCGATAGCGATGTTTTAGCTACCGCCCGGGATCACTACAGCTATATCTGGCCGCGGGATGCCGCTCTGGTGGCCATGGCGCTGGACCGGGTGGGGTTTCCGGAGGTGCCGCAGAGTTTTTTCCGGTTGGCCGTGAAAATGCTTACAGAGGGCGGCTTCAACCTGCAGAGGTACAATGCCGACGGCACTCAAGGTTCGAGCTGGTATCCCCTGATCCGGGATGACGAAGAGCAGCTGCCCATCCAGGAGGATGAATCTGCGCTGATTAACTGCGCTCTCTGGTACCACTACCGACAGTACCGTGATTATGAGGCATTGGCGCCTTTCTACTGGGACCTCGTCAAAAAGATCGGGGATTTTTTAAATCAATTCCGGGATCCTGCCACCAAGCTTCCGCTCCCCAGTTATGACCTCTGGGAGGAGCGGCGGGGGATCTTCAGCTTCACCGTTGCCACCGTTTATGCCGGATTGCTCGCCGCCGCCAATTTCGGGGAACTCTTCGGGGACGGTAAGAGCGCGGCGGCCTACCGTCAGGGTGCCCGGGAGGTGCGTGAAGCAATGGAGCGTTTTCTTTATGATGGCAAAATCGGTCGTTTCCTGCGAGGTGTTTACCCACGGCGGCGCAATTCCAGAATGGAGTTGGTTCCGGACTTTACGCTGGATGCCAGTCTCTACGGATTGTTTGCCTTTGGGGCATTCTCAACAGATGACCCGCGGGTAGAAAGAACGATGACTGCGGTGGAGGAATCCCTCCGGGTAAAGACCGGGATAGGAGGGATTGCCCGCTATACAGGAGACTGGTACTTCAGGATGAGCGAAGATATCGAGAGCGTTCCGGGGAGCCCCTGGTTCATTACGACCCTCTGGCTTGCCGACTGGTATATTGCCCGTGCCAGAACCAGGGATGACCTGGCTTCTGCCCGGAAGGTTTTGGAGTGGGTGGCCGACCACGCCATGGAGAGCGGGGTGCTCTCCGAACAGATCCATCCCTACACCGGGGAGCCTTTATCTGTTGCCCCCCTTACTTGGTCACACAGCACCTTCGTCATGACGGTGGCCAATTACCTGGAAAAGCTGCAGGCGTTGTCAACACCATGACGGTGTTTTCTTTTGCACGGTTAATTTACACCCCCCTGGTGTTGTGTTAAGATTATATTGGTTCAGGCATTCTCGGGACGGGGGGAGGCCGGGATGACAGTTGTAGCCCGGGAGATCAGAATCGAAGGGGTAGTCCAGGGAGTGGGATTTCGCCCCTTTATTTTTCGTCTGGCGCACGAATACGGGATCAAGGGATGGGTCTTAAACTCATCGGAGGGTGTGACCATCTGGGCGGAGGCTTCGGAAGAGACAATTGCCGCTTTTTATCGCTCGATCCTCGAGCGCCCTCCGAAACTGGCCATGATCGTCAATCATAGGATGCGTCCCGGGGAACCGCAGGGGTTTGACCGCTTCTTCATCAAACACAGCGAAAAGAGCGACCGCAAGGATGTCATCATTTCCCCCGATGTCAGTACCTGTGAAGAATGCTATCGAGAAGTCATGGATCCGGCGGATCGACGCTACCGTTATCCCTTTACCAACTGTACCAACTGCGGCCCCCGCTTTACTATCATCATGGACGTTCCCTATGACCGGGAAAAGACCACGATGAAGGATTTCCCCATGTGCCCTGCCTGTGCCCAAGAGTTCGAAGACCCCATGTACCGGCGCTTTCACGCCCAGCCCAACTGCTGTCCGGAGTGCGGCCCCCATACATTCCTGCAGGATCCGGAGGGAAATGTCTATCCCGGGCTCGGTTGGGAATTTTTAAAAGCGGGGAAGATTGTCGCCGTTAAGGGGTTGGGAGGGTTCCATCTTGTTTGTGATGCCACCAACAGGGAGGCGGTGGCGGCTTTACGGCGGCGCAAGATCAGGGAGTACAAGCCCTTTGCCGTGATGTGCAGGGACCTGCAGGTGGCGGAGAAGTACTGCCGCATTTCCCCCGAGGAGGCCAGGCTGCTGGAGAGCCCGGCGCACCCCATAGTTATCCTGGAGCGGCGCCGCCTGGACGACCTGCCCCCGGAGATCGCTCCCGGAATCGCCACCCTCGGGGTGATGCTTCCCTATACCCCGCTGCACCACCTGCTCTTCGATAAGGGTCTGGAGATCCTCATTATGACCAGCGCTAACATCAGCGATGACCCTTTGATTATCGACAATGATGAGGCCTTGCAGAAACTGCGGGGGATTGCTGATTATTTTCTGATGCATAACCGCAGGATCTACAACCGCTGTGATGATTCGGTAGCAGCCGTTGTGGGGGGTGAAGTCCAGATCTACCGCAGGGCACGGGGTTATGTGCCGCTTCCCGTTGACCTGCCCGTTGAGCCCGCTGCGCCGATCCTGGGCTGTGGAGGGGAACTGAAGAACACCTTCTGCATGACCAAGGGAAAAAGCGCTTATTTAAGCCAGCACCTGGGGGATATCAACCACTACGGCAACTACCAGCAGTTCTTATACACCATACCCCGTTTTGAAAAAATGCTGGATGTGCGGCCGGAGGTCGTGGCCTACGACCTGCATCCGCAGTATATGGCAACCCGCTGGGCTCAGGGGCTGCAGGGGGTGCGGAAAGTAGGGGTTCAGCACCATCATGCCCATATGGCCAGCTGTCTGGCGGAAAATCTGGTGACCGCCCCTGCCCTTGGTGTGGTCTGTGACGGGACGGGCTACGGGCTGGATGGGGCGATCTGGGGATTTGAGTTCTTTGCAGGTACACCGGGGCACCTGGAACGGATGGCCCATCTCGACTACCTCCCGCTGCCCGGTGAGATTACCATCAAGCGCCCGGCGCGGATGTCCCTGGTTTATCTTTACGAACTGTTCGGTGACCGCGGGTTGGATTATGCCCGCAGGTACCTGCCGGCGCTTCCCCTGGAGGAGCAGCGGCTGCTGGTGAGACAGCTGGAGAACCGGTTTAATACCGTACCCACATCGAGCTGTGGCCGCCTCTTTGACGCAGTATCCGCCTTGCTGGGCATCTGCACCCGGGTGCAGTACGAGGGGCAGGCGGCCATCGAGATGGAGACCCTGGCAAGCAGGGACGGCTCCGGGGGGGTGTACGACTTCGAGTTCCAAACAGGAGTCAAGCCCTATAAGCTCGGTGTGAGAGGGATCTTCGAGGGAATCTTGGCCGATCTCGAACAGGGGGTTCCTGTTTCGGAGAGCGCCGGAAGGTTTCACCGCACGCTTGTCGAAATGATCGTTATGGTGGTCAAAAGGATGCGTGAGGAAACCGGGCTCAACCTGGTGGCCTTAAGCGGCGGGGTTTTTCAGAACAAACTCCTCTTTCTCCTGCTTTGCCGGAGGTTGGCGGAGGAAGGTTTTCAGGTTCTTTATCATAAAAAGGTTCCCACCAATGACGGTGGGCTTTCCTTGGGGCAAGTCTATATCGCGAGCGAGGTGATCAGAGAAGATGTGTCTTGCTATTCCGGCCAGGATTGTGAAAATTAAGGGACCGGTTGCCGAAGTGGATGTGGGGGGGAACACGAAAGAGATCAACATCGTGCTGACCCCGGAGGCCAAGGTCGGTGATTATGTGCTCCTCCATGCAGGTTATGCCATTCAGGTGATCGATGAGAAATCGGCCGAGGAGATCTTCGATGCCTGGGAGGAAGCCTATGAAGCACTCCAATAAGAAGGAATACGCCAGCTTTCTGCTCGAGCGGCTGCACCGGGAGATCGAGCGGCCTCTCACGGTGATGGAGGTCTGCGGCACCCACACCGTGGCCATCGCCCGGAGCGGCCTGCGGGATCTCCTGCCGGACAAGATGCGCCTTCTCTCCGGGCCAGGTTGCCCGGTCTGCGTCACCGATGACCTCGATCTCGACTTGGTGATCGCCCTCTCCCGGGAGAAGGATGTTATTCTGGCCACCTTTGGGGATATGATGCGCGTCCCGGGAACGGAGAGCAGCCTCCTGCAGGAGAAGAGCAGAGGCGCCGATGTGAGGATCGTCTACTCGCCTGCCGATGCCCTGCGGCTGGCTGCCGAAAACCCGAGTTCCCAGGTGGTTTTTCTCGGGGTGGGGTTCGAGACAACCGTTCCGGTTGTGGCCGCTGCCCTGGAGCAGGCGATAGAGATGGGGCTTGAGAACTTTTCAGTTTATTCCCTGCACAAACTGGTGCCTCCCGTCATGAGGGTGTTGCTGGAAGACCCGGAGGTGAAGATCGATGCCTTCTTGAACCCAGGCCATGTCTGCACCATCCTGGGAACGGGGCCATTCTCCTTCATCTCTGAGCAGTACGGCAAACCTTGTGTGGTGGCAGGGTTCGATGCCACCGACATTCTGGAGGCCCTGCTTCTCATCGTGCGCCAGTACCGGGAGGGGCGGCCTTCTGTGGAGATCCAGTACCGTCGGGCGGTGCGCCCGGAGGGGAACCCGGTGGCGGTGGACTATATCGAGAAGTACTTCCAACCCGTGGGGGCTCGCTGGCGGGGGATCGGGGAGATACCGGAAAGCGGTCTGGAACTACGGGAGGAGTACGCCCGGTACAACGCCCGGTTGCGCTTTCCGGTCACCGCGAGGCTTAGGAAGCGCAAGAAAAGGTGCGCCTGCGGGGAGGTACTGAAGGGACTGAAGCTGCCCTATGAATGCCCCCTCTTCCGGAAGGTGTGCACACCGGCGAGGCCTGTAGGGCCGTGCATGGTTTCTACGGAGGGATCCTGTGCGGCCTATTACCGTTACGGAAAGAAGAAGGCGGGTGCTTGTCCTTGAAAATACCTGGAGACGATGTTATTCAGTTGGGACATGGTAGCGGTGGGGATCTCACCAACCGGTTGGTCCGGGAGGTGTTTCAGCATACCTTTGATAACCCCATCCTGGATGAGCTGCTGGATGCGGCGGTGCTGGAGGTCGGAGGCAGCAGGCTCGCTTTTACCACCGATTCCTTTGTGGTAGACCCTATTTTCTTTCCCGGTGGGGATATCGGAAAGATCGCCGTCTGCGGTACGGTCAACGATCTGGCGGTGAGCGGGGCCGAGCCTCTCTTCTTGAGCGCTGGGTTTATCATCGAGGAGGGCTTTCCCATCCCGGATCTGCGCCGGATCGTTCGGTCCATGCGGGAAGCGGCGGAACGTGCCGGTGTCCGGGTGGTGACGGGGGACACCAAGGTCGTCGGCAGAGGGAATGCCGACAAGGTCTTTATCAATACTGCCGGGATCGGTGTAATCCCGGGAGGCAGGCGGCTTTCTCCGCGGTGCATGGAACCGGGGGATGTTGTGCTGGTAAGCGGGACGATGGGGGATCACGGACTGGCGATTCTGGCGCAACGTGAAGGGCTGTCCTTTTCCACCCCTGTGGAGAGCGATTGTGCTCCTCTCAACAGAATCACCGCTGCTGTGCTGGAGGCAGGGGGGGACGGGGTCAGATGCATGCGTGACCCTACCCGGGGCGGCCTGGCAACGACCCTGAACGAACTCGCCGGGCAGAGCGGCAGAGGGATTCTCGTCAAGGAGGAGCTGATCCCCGTGCGGCGAGAGGTGAGGGGAGCCTGCGAGATGCTGGGGATCGATCCCCTCTACCTGGCCAACGAGGGGAAGTTAATCGCAGTTGTTGCCCCTGAGAAGGCAGAGATGGTTCTAAAGGTCATGAAGAGCCTGCCAGAAGGGCGGGAAGCAGTGGAGATCGGGGAGGTGTTGTCCTCCGATGAGGGGCTGGTGCTTCTGGAGACCGAACTGGGGGCGACCCGAATCCTGACCATGCTGGAAGGTGAGCCGCTGCCGCGGATCTGCTGAAAGGTGGGGAGGAACCCTGCGTATCCGCTGAGGAGGCCGAAAAGGGTGATAACTCATAAGGAGACGTGGAGAATATTCATCGCTGATGTTGATGGATAAGCAGCTGAAAGAGAATGCTTTTTACCCATACCACCGTCCCCCCTGGGGTCTGACCGAGGTGATCGTAGTTATTGTTCTGGTTTACCTCTGCGGGATCGGCTTTGGATTCTGCAGCACCCGGTGGCTTGACCGGGTGGCCTTCTTTTTGGGGTTGGACACCAGGGCGACATTTCTTCTCATGGCGGGTTTCCTCCAGGCCGTTCTGCTGGGTGGGTTTGTTCTGGCCGTTGTCCGGCTCCGCAAAGCCTCGCCCGCAGCTTTGGGATTGAGGGGTTTTTTCTGGCATGATGTCTTCATTTACGGGGTGATGGGAGGGGTCGGAGTATTTTTCCTGGTGAGCTTGCTTATGGTCCTGATCATCTCTTTCCTTCCTCATACGCCGCCGCCGCAGCCGATCGCCGAACTCATTGCTAATACCCGTAGCTGGAGGGAGGTCCTGTTGCCTTTGCTGCTGGTGGGTGTTTTTGCGCCCTTAAGTGAGGAACTGTTTTTCCGGGGCTTTGTCTACCCGGTTTTGCGGAACCGCACCGGTGTTGCCGGGGGAATCATTCTTACCGCCTGCTTTTTCGGTGGCCTTCACTTCGATCCGATCAGGTTTCTACCCCTCTCCCTGGGCGGGGCATTCCTGACCCTCTTATGCGAAAAAACGGGATCGCTTTATCCTTCTCTGTTCGCCCACAGCATTTGGAATATCCTGATGACGGCAATAGCCTTTCTGCTGAATCAGACCCTTTGAGCTTTTCTGTACGAGGAGGTTGCTGGTGGTTTCCTCGATACGCAGCAGCGGCATTTTTAGTATAATTGTAAATAAATCGGTTGGCAGCAACCTGGGGGTTCGGTTTTTTTGAAGCGCCTTTGGCATTCTCTGGCCTTATGTTTGATCCTTTTTCTGGCAAGCTACAACCTCTGGTTCTTCGTTCTGCGGGAGGTTACCAGGGCAACCTGGAGGGAGACCCTGCTGCAGGGGGGGATGATAGTCGACGGGACGGGCAAGGAGATGTTCAGAGCGGATGTGCTGATCCGGGACGGAAGGGTCGTAGCCATAGGAAAGGGAATCAAGGCGGCACCGGGAGCCCGGGTAGTGGATGCCCGGGGATGCCTGCTCTTCCCGGGTCTCGTTCAGATTTATGATGGTTCCCTTCCGGGCCGGGAGGTGCAGGAAGCGCTTGTGGCTTCTGGGGTTACCACCATCGCCTGCACCACAGACGGTTTGCGAAGGGGTGGGGGTGAGCCCGGTCGCCCAGGGTCGATTCTCAATTACGGTGTGCTGCTGAGAGCCGCAGCTCTGCTGGAGGCGGATAATCCCCGGGAAGTGGCGGAGGAGTGCCTTGCAGAAGGATTTCTCGGTTTCGGCTTAGACCTGGATGATCCCCGTGACGCCCTGCTAGATCTACGAGATCTTCAACCACTCATGGAGGGTATTCTCCCCAGGCCGCTTTTGGTACTGCATCCGGCGGAAGAGGTTTGCTCTGATCCTCAAAGCCTGCTTGCCTTTTTGGAAAGGATATATCCTGCTGAGCTTCGGGATTCATTTGAATTATACCTGCGCCATTTTCGGCTGTGCCGGGAGCTGTCTCAGGAGGAGGCGGCAGAAGTCAGGGGGTGGCTGGAAAGGGCCGGTGTGAAGGGAGATCTCAACCCCTTTTTGTTGTGCGGTGAGCCGCGCCATACGCTGGAGGGAGCTCTGGGCCGCTTCCCCTCTGATGCCCTCCGCTTTGCGGATACCCCTCCGACACTCAGAAGCCTTCAGGGGAGGACCCTTGGGGAAGTTGCCCGGGAGCAGGGGGTATCTGTGGCGGAACTGGCTGCCGGAATAAAGAAACGCTCCGGGGGCACGGCCGTTCTGGTGGAGGTAGTGGAAACCGGGAGTGAAATGGCCTTTTCTTCTGAACCCTATTTCTGCTGGCAATCCCCTCCGGGGTTTTTCTTGGGGGTCGACGTTGATGTGCCCGTATACCTGGATCTGCTCGTGGACGAGAGGCTTTCCGGTTCTCTTGAGGAGAGGGTGCGGCGTCTGACCTCCCTTCCGGCAGAATTGCTGGGGATCAGGGGCAGAGGGAGCATCACTCCCGGCACTTACGCCGACCTTCTGATCGTGAGAAGAACCGGAAAAGGATTCTCTCTCAGATCCGTCTTTGTCAACGGGCAGCCGGTGCTGTTGGAGGGCAAAAGAACGGGATTCTGTCCGGGTAAAATGATTTTCCGGGAGCGGGCAGGTATTCCCTCATCAGGGGAGAATTCTTAGCACGGGGGTAGATGCTAGTTGCCCTCAGATAGAGGTCTGCTGTTATCAGAGCTGGAAGAGCTGAACAGGCATTTGCGGAGGCGCTACCGGGCAGGAGGTACCATCCTGGAGAGGAGGGGGCGTGCCCGGGAACGGGGGGTTTTTGCCAGTCTGCGCCGCCTTTCCGGAAAGGAGATCCGGGATTTTTTTCAGGAGAGGACGCTCGGCGGTGTGGATGGATCCCTCGTTACCACCGGAGCCAGCTATCCCTATGTGGTGACCCTTTTCCGGGCACTGGCGCGGACAACCGGTAACGGCGGAGGGCGCCGGATCTGGGCTGAGGAACTCTTCTCTCCCCTTCTTCCCAGGTTTCAGGAAAGCCTCCAGGCAAAACTGGAGCAGGGATTGGGCGCCGAAGAGGCTATGGCCCACCTGCGCTGGGGGATCCTGGCGCAGCTCGAGGCAAGGGTCTGTGCAGAAGCATTGGCCAAAGAACGCCCGCGCCTTATGCTCCTGGACGGCGGTTTTGCCCGCCTGGAGAAGCATGCTCCGCAGATGTGGGGGAGCTTGAAGGCAGCCGCCCTCGACCGGGATGTGGTGATTTTGGGGGTCACCGAGGAGATCGCCTCTCGTTCCCTGGCCAAGGCTCTGTGGGGGGACGGCCTCTTGGCGGAAGCCGCCGCCGACAGGGAGGTGCTCTTCGGCCTGCTGCAGCCGGGGGAGACCTACCTGCTTGAGGAGGAAGGTACGGGGGAGAAGGGGAGGATTTACGTGCGTTTTGCCGGGCATCCCCAGGTTGTTGCTGTGGACTACCTGACAGCTCAAGAGAAAGAACTAGCACAGGCCTTGAACTTTTTGTATACAATTACACCCGCTCACGGAAGGGGGT
The DNA here is from genome assembly GCF_000305935.1 of Thermacetogenium phaeum DSM 12270. Taxonomy (NCBI): domain Bacteria; kingdom Bacillati; phylum Bacillota; class Clostridia; order Thermoanaerobacterales; family Thermoanaerobacteraceae; genus Thermacetogenium; species Thermacetogenium phaeum. Next base: position 964,116 of record NC_018870.1, read on the forward strand.
TTCCCCTCTGGCTGGATGTGGTGGACAACGAGGTGCGTCTGACAGGGGAATACGTGGAGGCGCTGCTTGCGGCTTCACTAGAACCGGCCATGGCCGAGGTGTTCCTGCGCCCTCTGCGGGCAAACAGAGAGCTGTAGGCATCGGGCACGGAAAGAATATCCAGACGGGGAGACGGTCTCCGGAGAATGAGCATAATCTGTGCAAGCGCCTGGCAGGAGTTGGGAACGTCCCAAACGAGGAGAAGCTGGCGACAGCCGGGATAAACAGGAGACGGTAGGGGGTAATAAGTGCATGCAAGTGGTTGGGGTAACCACACAGCAGTATGTCTATGTTGCCTCCCGGGAGCGGAGGTTCCGGATTGGGGAGATCCTGATCATCGATGACCCGGAACTCCGCCCGCGGGGTGAGGTGGTGGAGACAAAATCTTTTAATAGATTTCTGCCTCTCACCATGGAGCGCAGCCCCCTCATCGATCCCGATGTCTGGGAGGGGTTGGAGCAGGTGGGATTTCGCCTGGGTGAGGAGACCATTCACCTGGCGAAAGTGCGCATTTTGAGCGACATTCCTTACCCTGTGGCGGTAGGAGCCGGGGCGCGCCTTCCCTCATTTTCAGAGGTTTCCGATCTGCTGCTCTCCTGTGAGCCGGACGCCGGGCTGGTGCTCGGTGTCATCCTGGGAACCGAGGAGTTGCAGGACGGTCTGCCGGAGGAGCTCCGGGAACGGGCACCCCTTTTCGTCAAGGGTGAGGGGGTTCTGCCGCAGCGCGGGGTGCCCTTTGTTTTCGATCACCGGGCGATGCAGGAATACCCCCATATCGGGATTTTTGGGGGTTCGGGGTCCGGAAAGTCCTTCGGGATGCGGGTGATTCTGGAGGAGCTGCTGGAAAAGAGGATTCCTGCTTTGGTTTTTGATCCCCACTATGAAATGAGCTTTACCACTCCCTTTGAAGGGATGAGCAAGGATGCCGCCGACAGGTACATCCTCCGGACGGAGGTGCTCACCGTCGGCAGGGATACGGGGGTGAACTTCGAGGACCTGACCGGCAATGAGCTTGCTTCCCTCCTGGCGGCGGCAGGGGGGAACTTTACGGAAGGGATGGATAACGCCTTAAAGACCATTCACCAGGAGAAGGACTCCCTGCTGAGTTTTACCCAGAAGCTGGATGACTGTATCGGGCTGGTTGAAAAGGAGGAGGAGACCAGGGAGAGGATCCGCAAGAGGTATGGGGAGGGCTCTGCTTACGAGAGGAAGATCGAGAATATGGCCCGCCAGGCGGGACACCCCAGCAGTCTGAGGGGGATCCGCTGGCGGCTCTACCGCCTGGAGAGGGAAGGGATTTTCCGGCAGGATATTTCACCCATTACCGATGCACTGCAGCGCAGGTGCCTCACGGTCATCAGGGGCCCCATCTGGCTTCTGACCGTTTTCAGCGCTTATCTCGTCCGCAAACTATACCGGATGCGCCGCAATTACATCGATGCCCTTCAGCGCTGTGAACCCCTGGGTGACAAGTTCCCGCCCTTTTTCATAGTGACCGATGAGGCCCATAACTTTGCCCCCCGGGGGATCGAGTTCGCAGCACCGGCGCGGGGGGTCTTCCGGGAAGTAGCCCAGGAAGGCAGAAAATATGGGGTTTTCCTGATCCTTGCCACCCAGCGCCCTGCCCTGCTCGATGAAACCATTACCGCCCAGCTCAACACCAAGATCATCTTTCGCACAGTCAGGGCGCACGACATCCGGGTGATCCAGGAGGAAACCGATATCTCCGGGGAGGAAGCGGGGAGGCTTCCCTATCTCCCTTCCGGTACCGCCTTTATTTCTTCGGCCATCGTTGGGAGGACGGTTGCGGTCAGAATCCGCTGCGCCCGGACCCAGGCTCCGCGATCCGTCAACCCCTTTACCGAACTGGAAAATGATTTTGGAGGGGTTGATGAGAGGCTCTGGAGCGCTCTCCGCAGGCTCCTTCCCTTAGACGCCGGGCAGGTGAACCTTTACCTCCCCGACCTCGAGGAGGCGCTGGGCAGGCCGGTTACCTTCGATGAAGTCTTGCGGTGGCTTGAGGATCTGGCGGCTGCCGGGATGCTGGAAAGGGTGGAGGGCCCCTTTGGGCCCACCTTCAGAGAGCCATCTGAGGAGGGGTGACTGCTTGCCCGGTCACCCCGCACTTGACAGCCGATCTTGACGGGTTGGGGACGGAGCCGTGACGGCCGATCCCTTGACTCAAGGGGAGAAGAAGGATGCGTTTTCTTTTTTTTACGGATGATCACAAGCGCGGTACCACTCCTGAAAACAGGAAGGACAACTTTCCTGCTGCCCTTGAGCGAAAGCTCAGAGAGGTGGTGCAGATCGCCCGTGAGCGGGATGTGGACTATGTGCTGCACGGGGGTGATTTTTTCGATGTGCCTGCCCCCGCTCTCAGTGTTTGCGCCGATTTCCTGGAGATCTTCCAGCAGTTTCCCGTACCTGTTTTCACGATTCCGGGCAACCACGACCTCTTTGGACACAACAGTGAAACCCTGCCCCGGACCATGCTGGGGTTTGCCGCCCGGCTGGGTATCGTGCGTTTGTTAGAGAGAGACCCGGTTTATCTGGAGAAAAACGGCCTCAGGGTGCAGTTGACCGGACAGGGCTATCATGTTGATATGGACCGGCGCGATCCCCGCCTGGATTACACCGTTAAAAAGAAGGACTGCGACTATGCCATTCATGTGGTACACGGGATGCTCCTGGAGAGGGCGATTTTCCCCGGGGCGTTCTATACCCTGATCGAGCAGGTCTGGGATACGGAGGCCGATTTCACCCTTGTCGGCCACAACCACCTGGGGTTCAAGGCCACCGAAAGGGATGGGAAGTACTTCTTAAATCCCGGAGCGCTGGCGCGCCTCTCTAACCACCCGGCGGAGATGAAGAGGCCGGTACAGGTGGTTATCATTGACCTCGGCGGCAGCCGCCCGGCCTATGAAACCGTTCGGCTCAAGAGCGCCGCTCCCGGGGAAGATGTTCTCGACCGGACGCGCCTGGAAGAGAGCGCCTTCAGGGAGCAGAGGCTGGCGGGCTACCTGGCCGAGGTTAAGGCGGCGGGGTCGTACCGACGCACCGATGTCCGTGCCCTGCTGGAGGAGATCGCCCGTTCGGAAAAACTGCCTCCGAAGGTGATCCAGGAGGCTCTGAAGCGGATTGCCCAGGCCGAGGAGGCGCTGATGCAGGGGGAGGACGGGGTATGAGTTACATCAAGAAGCTGGTGGTGGATAATTTCCAGTCTCACGAGCATACGGAAGTCGAGTTCGGCCCCGGTTTAAATGTCATCGTGGGGCCCTCCGACCACGGCAAGAGCGCCCTTGTCAGGGCCTTGCGCTGGCTTTTTTATAATGAACCGCGGGGGACCGGCTTCATCAGGGTGGGAGCCCAGCTATGCCGGGTACGGGTGGTGATGGATGACGGTACTGTGGTGACCCGGCTGCGGACCACCTCCGGCAAGAATCAGTACCTGCTGCAGAAGCCGGGAGAAGAGGAGGTGGTTTTTGAAGGGTTCGGAAGCGAGGTCCCGGCCGAGGTCATCAAGACGACGGGCGTCCGGAAGATCCTGGTGGATGAGCACAGCAAAGCGGAGCTGAACCTGGGCGGACAGCTTGACGGCCCCTTTCTCCTGGCAGAGAACGGGGCGGTCAGGGCCAAGGTGATCGGGCAATTGGGCGGTGTACACCTGCTGGACTGGGCGCAGCGTTCGGTGAACACGGAACTGCGGCGCCTGCGCGATGAGGAAAACCGTATCGGAGAAAGGCTGGAAAATCTGGTGGAAGCCCTTCGCGCTTATGAGCACCTACCCGTACTGCAAGACAGAATTGAACGGTGCGCAGATCTTTTGCGGCAGGCTGAGGAAAAAGAGCGCGCGATCGGCGAACTGCTTGCCCTCCGGAGGGAATGGGAGGAGAACTCCGCTGCTCTGGCGGAGACGGAGCGCACCCTGTCGGAGCTGGCCGGTTGCGAAGAGGCGGAGGAGAGGGTGCGGTACCTGGAGGGGATCGGCCGTAAATACCGGGAAATGACGGCCCTTCTGCAGGAGATGAGACTGGTGGAGAACCGGCTTAAGCAGGCGGAGCAGGTGATCACCGGTTCCGGACGGGTTCCCGCCGCCGAGGACCTGCTCGTTAAGGCTGCCGACCTTTACAAAGAGTGGAGTGAGCTCAGCCAGACCTCCGGCGAGTTGGCGAGGGTGACGGCTCTGCTGAACAGGATTGCGCTGATCGCCGGCAGAACCGGGGAGCTGGGGGTGGGAGAGGCACGCCTGTCCGGTGCGGAAGAGGTGCTCCGCACGCTCACCTCCTGCAGGGAAGTGCTGCGGGAGTGGCGGGAACATGAAAAGGCCTACCGGGGAGTCTGCTTGGCTGCGGAGCGCTATCAGAAGGAGATAGAGCAGCAACTGAAGGCGTTCCGCGATCTCCTGATGGAGCTGGGGAGGTGCCCGGTGTGCCTGGGGGAATTGGATCGGGAAGCCATAAAGCGGGTGCTTGATGAGTATCGATAAGGGGGGAATGAGGTTGGCGGATCAGAACGAACAGATCCAGTACGAAAAGAGGATCAATCACTTAAAAGAGGCCCTGCGCCGCTCCCGGGATCTCAGGGAGCGTGCCCTCAGCCAGAAGGAGCTGCTGGAGCAGCAGCGGGAAAAGCTTTACCAGAAGGCAGCTGAGTACGGGGTGAAGCCGGAGGAGTTGGAGGGGAAGATCGCCGCTCTCAAGGAAGAAATGGATAGGTTGCTGGAGGAGGCGGGAAAGATGATTCCCTGGGACCTTTTAGAAAAGGAGCGCTCCCGGTGAAGCAGGATCTTAATGCCCTAAAAAAGGCCCTTGAAGAGCTGAAGGCCGTTTATCACAGACAGAGGGGGGAACAGGCGAAGATCCTTGAAGAGGAAAAGGTTCAGCGGGAACGCCTGGCTCAGGTTAAGGATGAGGGGGAATGCTTAGAACAGGTGCGCCTCCTGCTGCTGGAGGCGGCCCGGCACGCCCGGGAGCAGGGGCGCCGCCAGGTGGAGTACCTGGTCTCCCAGGCGCTTCAATTCGTCTTCGGTGGGGATGTGGAATTTAAGGTTGAGGTGGAAGAGAAACGGGATCGTCCGGAGGCAGAGTTCTATGTTTGCTCTACCTACGGCGGTAACTACCGGGTGGAAACTCCCCCCCAGGACGCCAGAGGAGGCGGTGTCGTCGATGTAATCTCTTTGGCCCTGCGCCTTGCCCTCTTGCATGCCTTCCGGCCTCCGGTGGGAGGACCCGCCGTTTTAGATGAGCCGGGGAAACATGTGTCTGAGGAGTATGCTCCCCAGCTCGCCCGCTTCTTGAAGAGCTTCAGTCAGAGTCTGGGGCGTCAGGTGATCATGGTATCCCACAACCAGCATCTGGCGGATACGGCGGATATTGCCTACCTGGTGGAGATGCAGCATGGCGCCAGCAGAGTCAGGCGCATTCGCTAAAGGTCCTTTCTTCCTACAAATCGGTAAGGCTCGAGATTTTGTATTGCTAGACAGGAGGTATTGATCGTGACAATATGGCAGGCGGTAGTGCTAGGACTGGTGCAGGGTTTGGGGGAGTTCCTCCCTATTTCCAGTTCGGCGCATCTGGTGCTGGTGCCCTGGCTTTTTCGGTGGCCTGACCCGGGTTTGGCCTTCGATGTCGCCCTACACCTGGGAACCCTGGTGGCGGTGGTGGCTTATTTCTGGCGTGACTGGCTGAAGCTGTTTCTCGGTGCCTGTAAGGGTTTCCGGACGAAAGAGGGACGCCTCTTCTGGTATTTGGTTCTGGCTTCTCTCCCGGGAGCGGCAGCGGGTTATCTTCTGGAAGACTATGCGGAAACGGTTTTCCGGACTCCGGCGCTGATCGCGGTGATGCTGATCCTGATGGGCATGGTCCTTTACCTGGCCGACCGGAAGGGGAAGAAGAAGACAGATATCGGCCGTGTTACTCTCTGGCAGAGCCTGCTGATCGGCATTTCGCAGGCCCTGGCCATAATCCCCGGCGTCTCCCGTTCGGGCATTACCATGACGACAGGCCTTATCACGGGACTGACGAGAGAAGGGGCTGCCCGCTTTTCCTTTCTTCTGTCGGCGCCGATCATCTTCGGCGCGGGCGTTGTCAAGATGCCGGAACTCTTGACCCAGCCGGGGATGATTGACGCTCCCTTCCTGGTGGGGGTACTCGTCTCCGCTCTCTCCGGCGTCGCCAGCATCGGATTTCTCCTGCGTTATGTTCAGACGAAAGATTACCTTCCCTTTGTCTGGTATCGTTTTCTCCTGGGAGCCGTTGTGCTGCTGGTTGCTCTGTTGCGGTGACCGGTTTGCTCCCGGCAGGTACCTTGGCCGCTCCCGTTGGGGGAAGAGAGGTCTCCTCTCATGGGGACATTTTCGGGAGCACTATTAGATTGTGACAATATCACAAAATGATTACACGAAACCAGCCTGGGGAATTGAAGCGGCGGATAAGCGAGGTTTAAAATCGAGATAGGCCAAACCAAAACCTGAGATATGAGCCCCGTCCAATTCCGGCAACAGTATGCATCCTCTATAAACCAGTAGGCCATGTAAAATTTCAGTAGGTAAAAGAAGGGGATCGGCTTCTTAAAAAGAAAAGAGACCTCGGCACCCAAAATCTATCACCCCAAAAAGGAGTGTGAGGTCTCATGTTGGATATTCGCCACATAGTGGGGGCAGTCCTTCTTTTTGTCAAAGGTTTAGTCAAATTAATTGGAGAGTGCGAAGACTTTTCTGAGCTTGAGAAAGGAGTTCACGAACTCTGCCAGGACGTGTGTAACCAGATTTTCACCTGGGCATTAGAAAAGATCGATACCCGTCTGATGAATGAACGAGACCGAAGCATCTGGGAGGTGGTCGGTTTTCGGACAAAAACAGCCATCAGCACCTTTGGGGAATTTTCCTTAAAAAGGCGGCTGTACAGGAACAAAGAAACCGGGGAAACCAAATTCTTTTTAGACGAACTGCTGGGCTGGCCGGAGCGGGCCAGGGTTACTCCTTACCTAAAAGAGTTGGCAATCAAACTAAGCACCGAACTTTCCTTTGGCCGGGCAGCGGAGATATTGAGTTATCTTGTACCTAAATTAAGCACCATGACCATCTGGCATATCACCCAAGAAGCAGGCGAAATACTGCAGCAAGAAGGGGAAGAGAAGAGAGCGGCGGTATTTGAAGACGGAGAAGCACCAAGTGGGAAAGAAGTGGTTCGGGAGTTGCATATTGAAGGTGACGGAGTGATAGTCAATCTGCAACGGGAAAAAGAGAAGCGAGGAGAAATCAAACACATAGTAACCTACGAAGGGAAGAAACAAGTTAGCCGGAACCGCTTTGCCCTGCAAAACAAGCTTGTTGTAAGCACCCTAAGTGAAGGACAAGTGGCCTGGGAAGAGAGCTATGCTCGGGCTGGGGGGAAATGGGATTTAGAACAGATCAAAGAGATCTACATAGGTGGCGATGGAGCAAAATGGATCAAAGAGGGGCTGGAATACTTCCCTGGTGCCGTATACTGCTTAGACCCATACCATCTAAACAGGCATTTAACCGAAGCCCTTTGGTATGACGAAGAAACCTTTCAGAAAGTAGGCGCAGCCATCTCTCATAGCAACTGGCAGGAAACCCAAGCAATACTCACAGAAGCAATCAAAAAAACCAGAGGCAACCGGAAAAAGAGGCTCATCAAGCTATTGCATTATCTTGAAGAGAACTGGACGGGGATTATTAACTCGGCAGGAGCAAAACGTTTAGGAACCATCGAAGGGCAGATTCAGCACAACGTAGCACGGCGGATGAAACGCCTGGGGGCCAAGTGGACCACAACCGGAGGAGACCGGATGGCCCGGCTTCTGGCTGCCAAAGCAAACGGAGAGCTTAGCAATTATGCTTCGCGCTGGCCAGTGGAACATGGAAAGCTGAAGGAGATAGCGCAGATAAAACCGGTAGAAAAGTCGGTAGAAAAACAAAAAGCCGGAGAAATAGGGGAATGGCTGCAGGCGACAATACCGGCATTAAAAGGGCCTTTTGCGGATCGTCCCTGGATAAAACATGTTTTACGGGAACTGACCCGGCCGGAATTTGCTGCTCTTATTTGCTAACCGGTTTCCCGAGTAGCACTGATAGCTTGGCCTCTACATGTGTTAAATGTTTTGCGACGGGGTGACGTGTTATTGTTGTCTGTTCCTCCTAGCTACCTGGTTGTCAAGTTTATCTCAACAATCTTCAGTTAAATTCAAGGTCAAAGCCATTGCTTTGAAGCTTAAGGTTTTGAACGTCGAGGTCTCTTAAGGGGAAAAATTTTATTAAAAATACCTACTGGATCTTGACATGGACAAACCAGTACAGGTGCTTGACGCCGGGATAGAAAAGGATTAAAATATACCCTGAAAAGTTCGGGATGTAGCTCAGTTTGGCTAGAGCGCACGGTTCGGGACCGTGAGGTCGCTGGTTCAAATCCAGTCATCCCGACCATTTTAATTTATAATTAAATTAAATAATGAGTACGGTAACAGGAAGGTGTGCTCAAAGAAGTCAAGAACCCCGTCTCTAAAAGGGGTTTTAATTTTTTTAAGGTCCAGGGGAAGCTTGTGATGATTGGGAGGCTTATGGTAGACTGTTGCCAGGCGAGCTGCGGCCGGTGGTAGGTTAAAAGGGGGTTTTTTAGGTGTTTGACGTTGTCCTCTTTGATCTGGACGGTACCCTGGTGCCGATGGATCTGGAAGCATTTATTAAAGCTTACTTCAATTCTGTGTGTGCCCGCTTCGCTGGGGTGATTCCGCCCGAGCTACTGGTGAGAGAGATCCAACAGGGTACCATGATGATGCTGAACGATCGGGATCCTAAAAGGACGAACTACGATGTTTTTTGGGACTATTTCCCCAGGAGAATCGGGATCGATAAGGATACTCTGGAGTCACTTTTTGAAGATTATTACGAAAAGGATTTTCCCCATCTGAAGAATGTTACCCGGCCAAATCCGAAGGCGCGGCCGGTGATGGAGACGCTCTTGGCGAAGGGCGTGCGCGTAGGGATTGCCACCAATCCCGTTTTTCCCCCCCGGGCTATCGAGGAGCGCCTGAGATGGGTCGATGTTGCAGATATCCCTTACTGCTTGATCACGACTTATGACAATATGCACTACTGCAAGCCGCATCCGGAATACTATAGTGAAGTTGCGGATATGCTCAAAGTAAAACCGGAAAGGTGCCTGATGGTCGGAAATGATGTGGAAGAGGACCTGGCTGCCAGAAAGATCGGGATGAAGACCTTTTTGGTGGAGGACTGCTTGCAGAACAGCAGGGATTTACCTATAGAAACGGATTATCGGGGTTCGTTTCAGGACCTGGTGGCGTTTATCAATGATCTTTAAATGCCGCCTGAAAAACGGTTTTCACCGGCACCTGCCCTTCGAAGTCCTGTTAACCTGCCCTATTATTGTTCGTTTCTATAAACCCGGGCGATTCCAATGGGAATAACGGCCAATTACGACGACTATGCTCAATTTAAACGGTGCCGCCGGAATGCAAAAAGGACTGTTCGGCCGGCGCCGCTGTCAATCCGATTGAGGGAGCATCCTTGATGAGTGCAAACTTTGTTCACCTTCATGTACACAGTGAGTACAGCCTCTTAGACGGAGCCTCCCGCCTCCGGGATCTGGTGGAGAGGGCGGCGGAACTGGAAATGCCGGCACTGGCCCTCACCGACCACGGGGTTATGTACGGTGTGATCGACTTTTACAAGCTGGCGAAAAATGCAGGCTTACATCCGGTGCTGGGATGTGAGGTATATGTGGCGCCCCGGAGCCGTCATGACAGGAATCCCCATGTGGATGATTCTCCTCATCACCTGGTGCTCCTGGCGGAAAATGAGCGGGGCTATAAGAATCTGATGGCTTTGGTATCCGCCGCCCACCTGGATGGTTTTTATTACAAACCGAGGGTAGATAAGGAGCTGCTGGCACGGCACAGCAAGGGTTTGATAGCCTTAACCGCCTGTCTTGCCGGGGAAATCCCCAGGCTGCTGTTATCCGGAGAGGTCGATAAAGCGCGGGAGGTAGCCCTGCACTACCGGGAGATCTTCGGCAGGGATAACTTTTATCTGGAAATGATGGATCACCAGATGCCCGAGCAGGAGAAGGTGAACGCCGGGTTGAGAAAAATATCCGGGGATACCGGGATCCCCCTGGTGGTGACCAATGACTCCCACTACCTGCGCCGAGAAGATGCCCGGATCCACGATATTCTCCTCTGCATACAAACCGGGAAGACGCTTGATGACGATAACCGCCTCCGCTTTACCGGGCAGGAGTTTTACCTGAAATCTCCGGAGGAGATGGCCGCGCTCTTTCCGGAAGACCAGGATGCCCTGAACCGGACCGTGGAGATTGCGGAACGCTGCCGGGTAGACTTTGATTTCAGTCAAATGCATCTGCCGGACTTTCAGGTGCCTGAGGGGTATGATTTGAACAGCTATCTGCGCAGGCTCTGCGAGGAGGGCCTGGAGCGCCGCTATCCAGACGGGGTTCCTCAAGAAGCCCGGGAGCGGCTGGAGCACGAACTGCGGGTAATCGGGCAGATGGGTTTCTCCGGTTATTTTCTGATCGTCCAGGATTTTGTTAACTGGGCGCGCAAGAGAGGAATACCGGTTGGGCCAGGACGAGGTTCGGCGGCGGGTTCCCTGGTGGCATACGTGCTTGGTATTACCAATATCGATCCTCTGAGGTACGGCCTGCTCTTCGAGCGCTTTCTCAATCCAGACCGGATTACCATGCCCGATATCGACATCGACTTCTGTTACGAGCGGCGGAATGAGGTCATTGATTATGTGGTGAAAAAGTACGGAGATGAGCATGTGGCCCAGATTATTACTTTTGGTACCATGATGGCGCGGGGAGCAATCCGGGATGTGGGGCGGGTTCTGGGCATGCCTCTGGCGGAGGTTGACAGAATTGCCAAACTGGTGCCCGAAGAGCCTGGGGTCACCCTGGAAAAGGCCCTGCAGACCCCGGAGCTCAGTCAGCTCTATGAGAAGAACCCGGATGTCCGGCAGCTGATCGACCTTGCGCGGGCCATCGAAGGGATGCCGCGTCACGCCTCCACCCACGCCGCCGGGATCGTCATTTCGCCGGAGCCCTTAGTCAATTATTTGCCCCTGCAACGAAACGGAGATGCCGTCATCACACAGTTTCCCAAAGAGACTGTGGAGGAACTGGGGCTTCTTAAGATGGACTTCCTGGGCCTGCGCACCCTGACTGTCATCGGGGATGCCCTGCAGATAATCGAGACCCGTCAGGGTATCAAGCTGGATCCCAATCAGTTTCCCCTCGATGACCGGCGCACCTATGAGCTTTTAAGCTCAGGGGAGACGAGCGGGGTCTTCCAGCTGGAAAGCGCAGGGATGCGCCATATCCTGAAGAATATGAAGCCGCGTCGCTTTGAGGATCTGATTGCCCTGGTTGCTCTTTACCGTCCCGGTCCCTTGGGAAGCGGGATGGTGGATGACTTCATCGCCAGGAAGAACGGCCAGACCCGTGTAGAGTACCCTCATCCTTTACTGGAACCGGTGTTGAAGGAGACCTATGGGGTGATTCTCTACCAGGAGCAGGTGATGCAGATCTCCAGCGTGCTGGCCGGATTCACCATGGCCGAGGCGGATTCCTTGCGGCGGGCGATGGGGAAAAAGAAGCCCGAAGTGATCGCCGGGATGAGGAAAAACTTTCTCGAGGGGGCGATGAAGCTCAACGTTGAACCGGGGAAGGCAGGGGAGATTTTCGACCTAATGGAGCACTTCGCAGGATACGGTTTCAATAAGAGCCATTCTGCGGCCTATGCCCTGATCTCTTACCAGACCGCCTACCTGAAGGCGAACTATCCCATCGCCTACATGGCGGCGCTTCTTACGAGCTTCAGGAACAACTCGGACAAGATTTCTTACTATATTCAGGAGTGCCGCAGGATGGGGTTGGAGATCCTGCCTCCGGATGTCAACGAGTCCCTGGAAAACTTCACCGTGGTGGGGGACAAGAAAATCCGCTTCGGTTTGACTGCCGTCAAAAATGTTGGTGAGGGAGCAGTAGAGGCCATCATAAGGGCCAGGGAAGAGGGTGGGCGTTTCACTTCTCTGGATGACTTCTGCTGGCGGGTGGACCTGCGTCAGGTGAACAAGCGCGTGATTGAGAGCCTCATTCTCTGCGGAGCCTTTGATACCCTCGGGGCACATCGCTCCCAGCTGATGGCGGTTCTCGATGAGTGTCTGGATGCTGCCCAGTCAGGCAGAAGGGATCGAGAAGCTCAGGTGGACGGTCAAATTGCGCTGTTTGATATGCTCGCCGGACCGCAGAGGGAACCGGTTAAGCGCCCTCTCCCTAAGCTTCAGGAGTACCCGCGGCGTGAACTTTTGGCCAGCGAGAAGGAGGTTCTGGGGTTTTATGTCAGCGGACATCCCCTCGACGGCTGTCAGGAACTTCTCTCCAAAACGACGACTACGGGGATTGCCGGTCTGGCCAATTTCCAGGACGGGGAGCACATCAGGCTAGGGGGGGTTGTCACCTCCTTGAGGCGCAGCACCACCAGGCGCGGTGATGGAGTTATCTACTTTACTCTGGAGGATATGGAGGGGAGTGTCGAAGTCATCTTCTTTCCTCGCAATCACCTGGAGGATCTCTCCTGCCTCCAAGAGGATGCGGTTATCTTGGTAGAAGGGAGGCTGAGCGTACAGGAGGACTCTTATCGTCTTTTCGGTGAGAAGATCAGAGCTCTGGAGTTGAATTCGGCCGATTTTGAACATTTTCTCTATATAAGGCTCAATTCTTATGCCTGTAGCCCGGAGGTGCTGGAGCGGCTGCGGGTTCTTCTGACCCAACACCGGGGAACTACTCCCGTTCTTCTCTACTTTGTCGAGGAAAAGACGCTGGTTCAGGCAGGCCCTGCCTTTTGCGTGGAGGCGGACTCCGGACTCTGCTACCGGATAGAGGAGTTGTGCGGGCCGGGTTCCTGTTTTGTGATGGATAAGGATTCCCATTTGTGGTCATCCGTCTTTACTGAAACAGCTTAGCTGTTCATGCTCGGAAGGGGGTGAAGGTCATTGTCCGATAATTATGTGCAGGCTGATTATGTGGCGATTAAAGCCCTGGAAAATGGGGTGACCATCATCGGTTTAACCCGGGGGAAGGACACCAAGTTTCACCATACCGAGAAGCTCGACCAGGGGGAAGTAATGATCGCTCAGTTCACGGAAAACACCTCTGCCATCAAGGTGCGCGGCCGGGCTGTGATCTATACCAAGCATGGTACGATTGAAACAACAGTATGATTTTTTAACTGTAGGGTTCCGCGTTGAAGGAATCTCTACATGGGGGTCGAATCTTAATTTTATCACAAGAATTTTGGAGGGGGGGACCAAAATTCATGTGGACGGTAGTTTATATCGCTCCGAACCGTGCTCGAGCGGAGACTCTGAAAGAAAAGCTTGTTTCTGAGGGGGTTCTCGTTACAATTCGCTCTGCCGGTGTGCCGCATCAGAACAGCGGCGGAGCCGTGGAAATTCTCGTTCCGGAGTCGGAAGCAGAGGAAGCTCACGAGATTTTGACGAGCACGGTTCTGGTCTGATGGTTGGGGAATGTTGTGGAATTATGAAGGCCTTTATTATCGTTATTGTTGATTTTCCTGCGGCATTGAGCCGGCAGGAATTTTTTTTATGGTGTCAAATACGATGTCTGATGAATTTTGCCTTCAAGGCTTTGGTGCTCTTCTAAGGAATAGCATAGGGGAAAGTTGAGGGGGAAAAAATATTCCTATGATATGAAAAGGTGTGAGAGAAATGAAGCGTCAGGTGAATCGTATCGGTATGCTTACCAGTGGGGGTGACGCCCCTGGGATGAATGCCGCGATCAGGGCTGTGGTGCGAAAATCAATTTACCACGGACTCGAGGTTGTCGGCATCAAGAGGGGTTTCGACGGCCTGTTGAAGAAAGAGTTTGTGAAACTCCAGTTGGGTTCTGTGGCCGATATCATACACCGGGGGGGCACCATCCTGCATACCGCCCGGAGCGAGGAATTCAAGACGGAAGAGGGACAGCGGAAGGGGGTCAATAATCTCCGGGACGGGGGGATCGACGGCCTTGTTGTCATCGGTGGTGATGGTTCTTTCAAAGGCGCCCTGGCTCTGGCTAAGCTCGGAGTGCCGGTGATCGGGGTGCCTGCAACCATCGATAACGACGTCGGTGGTACCGATCTGACCATCGGCTTCGACACCGCCGTCAACAACGTTGTTGATGCCATCAACAAGATCCGGGACACCGCCACTTCCCACGAACGGATCTTTATCATTGAGGTCATGGGGCGCCATGCCGGGCACATAGCGCTTTATGCCGGGCTCTCCGGGGGGGCAGAATCCATTTTGGTGCCGGAAATACCCGTCGATATCGATGAGGTGATCTTTAAACTGCAGCGTGGCATCAACCGGGGGAAGCTTCACAGCATCATCATCGTTGCTGAAGGTGCTGCCAGCGGCCTGACGATCGGGGAAGAGATCAAAAAGAGAATGGGCCAGGAAACCCGGGTTACCATTCTCGGGCACCTGCAGCGAGGGGGGACACCGACAGCTCTAGACAGGATGCTGGCGAGCTGTATGGGAGCAAAAGCGGTGGATCTGCTGCTGGAAGGGGAGAGCAGAAAAATGGTGGGAATTGTTAACGGACAGCTGGTGGCGGTGGATATTGAGGATGCGTTATCCCGGAAACGGGCGCTGAATCGCGAACTCTGGGAACTGGCGGCTATTCTTGCCATCTAATGTTGTGAAGGAGGGGGCGGTATGAGAAAGACGAAGATCGTGTGCACGATAGGCCCGGCAAGTGACTCCCTGGAAGTAATGAAGAAGCTGATCCTCGCCGGAATGGATGTGGCTCGTCTCAACTTTTCCCACGGAACTCACGAAGAGCACGAACGGCGTATTCAAAGGCTGCGCCAGGCTGCTCAGGAAACGGGCAAGACAATCGCTTTGATTTTGGATACCAAGGGGCCGGAGATCCGGACGGGCTTTGTTAAAGAGGGACGGGTTATCCTCAAAGAGGGAGAGCAGGTCACCATTACAACGGAGAGCATCACCGGGGATGAACACCGCTTTTCCGTTTCCCACCAGGGTCTGCCCCAGGCGGTGGGTCCGGGGAACAGGATTCTCATTGCCGACGGGATGATCGAACTGAAAGTTCAGGAGGTTGCCGGTTCGGAGATTAGATGTGTAGTGATCACAGGGGGGGAGCTGGGGAACCAGAAAAATGTCAACGTACCCGGGGTTTCCCTCGATCTCCCTGCTCTGACCGACAAGGATATTGATGATATCAACTTCGGGATTGATCAGGGTGTGGATTTTATAGCTGCCTCTTTTGTCCGCCGGGCCAGCGATGTGCTTGCCATCAGGCGCCTGCTGGAAGCGCGGGAGGCGGATATTCATATTATCGCCAAGATCGAGAACGAGGAAGGGGTTAACAACCTTGATGAGATCATCAAGGTGGCCGACGGGGTGATGGTTGCCCGGGGAGATATGGGGGTTGTACTGCCCACCCAGGAAGTGCCTTTGATTCAGAAGAAAATCATCCAGAAGTGTAACAGCGCCGGAAAGCCGGTGGTTACGGCTACCCAGATGTTGGACTCCATGATCCGCAACCCGCGGCCCACCCGCGCCGAGGCCAGTGACGTGGCCAATGCCATTTTCGATGGGACCGATGCGGTAATGCTGTCAGGGGAAACGGCGGCCGGCAAATATCCTGTGGAGGCCGTGGAGATGATGGCGCGGATAGCCGAACGGGCTGAAGAGGCGCTCGATTATGAGGGCTTGCTCAGGAAGAGGATGGCGGCTATGCCCCGAACCACCACCGATGCCATCAGCCACGCCACCTGTACCATTGCCCGGGATTTGAAAGCAGCGGCTATTATCACTTCTACGTCCTCGGGCTTTACGGCCAGGATGGTTTCCAAATACAGGCCGAAGGCGCCGATCATTGCCGTCACCCCCAACGAAAGGGTGCGCCGGAGGCTTTGCCTCATCTGGGGGGCATACCCCCTCGAGGTGCCGCCAACCCACAGCACCGATGAGATGATCAAACAGGCGGTGGATATCAGCCTGGAGAAAGGGTTGATCAAGTGCGGGGATCTCATTGTGCTCACGGCCGGAGTTCCTGTAGGGGTGCCGGGCACCACCAATCTGATCAAGGTTCATGTTGTCGGTGAGGTGCTGGCGCGAGGTACGGGGATCGGCAACCGGGCCGTAATCGGGAAGGCGCGGCTCTGCAGAACGCCGGAAGAGGCCAAAGAGAAGGTCCGCACCGGCGATATCCTGGTCGCGACGAGCACAGATCGCGATTATGTGCCTGCGCTACAAAAGGCTGGAGCGATTATAACAGAAGAAGGAGGGCTTACCTCCCATGCGGCCATCGTCGGGTTGAACTTAGGGATACCCGTAGTCGTCGGGGTGGCTGGGGCAACCAGGATCATCAAGGACGGCGGCACCATAACTGTTGACAGCATGAGAGGCCTTGTCTATCGAGGTTCGGCCACGGTGCTGTGACTTTTGAAAGATGACAATATATGGTATATCCAAAACCTCTTACTTCCATTTTCTGAACATCCTCTCTTCCCATGATTTTCCGCCACGATGACTGTCAACGAAGGTTATTTTCTTGGAAAGGATTTCGCCAGGAGGCGTTGACGCTAAAACAGTGCTCCCGGATCTGGTATAATACGATAACGGGAGCATCTTTTTTGCGGTTGCTGCAGGTTTTTCCGGACAGGTGCCGAACGATCTATGAGGTTCAATTTATCTGTTGTTTATCTGTTATTTATCTGTTATTGAGGGAGGATGCAATGCTCAGAATAGAGGATCTTCACGTAGAAGTGGGAGGCAGACCGATCCTTAAAGGGGTGGATCTGCACATCAAGCCGGGTGAAACCCACGTTTTGTTCGGGCCGAACGGTTCGGGCAAATCCACCCTTTTGGGGGCGATTATGGGGTTTAAACGGTACCGCATCACCGGTGGAAGGATTGTTTTCAAAGGAGAGGACATTACCAACCTTTCGGTTCATGAAAGGGCGAGGCTCGGCATCGGTGTTGCCTTTCAGCGGCCGCCTGTATTGAGGGGGGTGAGTCTGGGCGATCTACTGCGGGTTACGGGGAACGGAAGGAAGGATATTGATGAACTGGCTTTACCCCTTCACCTGGAAACCTTCCTGGAACGGGATGTCAATTACGGTTTTTCCGGTGGAGAGGTGAAGCGTTCGGAAATGCTCCAGCTGCTGGCGCAGAGCCCGGACCTGGTCCTGCTTGATGAGCCGGAGTCGGGAGTTGACCTTGAGAATATCGCCACTATCGGGGAGGCTATTAATCAGCTGCTGTGGAAGGACGGCATACGAGGGCAGCACTGTTCCCGGCGCGAGTTTAAGGAGGGACGCCAAAAAGCCGGTCTGATTATTACTCATACCGGGTATATTCTTGATTATGTTCCTGCCGATCTCGGCCATGTTCTCTTTGACGGCAGGCTTTCCTGCAGCGGTTTGAACCCCCGGGAGCTTCTGGGATGCATTCAGAAGGTGGGTTATGCTGATTGTTTGCATTGTTTGCAGTAAGGAGGAAGCATGATGCAGGAGGAAAACAGGCAAAAAGCCCGGAAGAGGTTTGACAACGGCGATTCTTTCGGAGAGGAAGTAGACCCTGAGCGCTACCAGGTCGGGTGGAAAGACCGCCCCTATTTAGAGAACCTCGACGACCTCTCCGAGGAAGAGAAAGAGGATATGCTTGTAGCAGGCGTGGACCCAACTGGGAAGGAGAGAACGGGGACCTTTATTCTCGAAGATAATTCGGTTATTCATGCGGCCGCACTCCAGGAAGGTTTAGAGGTATTGAGCACAGCCGAAGCCCTG
Organism: Thermacetogenium phaeum DSM 12270; assembly: GCF_000305935.1. Taxonomy (NCBI): domain Bacteria; kingdom Bacillati; phylum Bacillota; class Clostridia; order Thermoanaerobacterales; family Thermoanaerobacteraceae; genus Thermacetogenium; species Thermacetogenium phaeum. The sequence goes on from NC_018870.1 coordinate 982,041, forward strand.
GAGAAATACGACTGGTTGCATGACTACTGCTGGCGCTTGATTCCGGCCGACAAAGATAGGTATACGGCCAAAACAAGCCGGGAGGGGGAAAACGGTTATTTTATCCGGGCGTTGCCGGGAGTGAAGGCCGTTTATCCCGTCCAGGCCTGTATGTTCATTAAGCAGGAGGGCCTGCTGCAGAGCGCCCATAACATAATCATTGCCGAGGAGGGCTCCGATCTCCATCTGATCACCGGCTGCACAACCGGCCGTCACGCCTCTTCGGGGATGCATATCGGTGTTTCGGAGATCTACGTGAAGAAAAATGCCAGGCTGAGTTTTACTATGGTGCATAGCTGGGCAGAGGATGTAGCAGTCCGGCCGCGTACTGTAACGGTTGTCGAAGAAGGCGGGGTCTTCCTTTCCAATTATATCTGCTTACGCCCGGTAAAGGACATTCAGATGTACCCGACCAGCTATTTGCGGGGGCGCAATAGCGTTGCCAGGTACCATTCGATCATGGTGGGACACCCTAATTCCAACCTTGATGTGGGGTCACGGGTAGCGCTGCAGGGAGAGAGCAGCCGTGCCGAGATCATCGCCAGATCGCTGACCAAGGGGGGCAGGATCGTCAACCGCGGCCACCTGATAGGGGAACAGGCAGGGGTGAAGGGCCACCTGGAGTGCCGCGGCCTGATGCTCTCTCCGGATGGAGTGATCTATGCCGTCCCCGAGCTGGAAGCCCGGGTTGATGGGGTTGACCTTTCCCATGAGGCGGCGGTCGGTAAGATCGCCGAGGAAGAGATCGAATACCTGATGGCGCGCGGCCTCTCCGAAGAGGAGGCCACTGCCATGATCGTGCGCGGGTTTTTGAACGTGAGGATCATGGGGCTGCCCGCGGAGCTGGAGGCAGAGGTACAGAAGGCCATCAAGCTGAGTGAGGAATCCTATCTCTAGCTTATGATAGCGGGCAGATGCCAGCTCATGACCGGCAACAGCACTATTTCGTCAGTGCCAGGCAGATGATGGGCTCGGCGATTTGCATCTCGTCTCCATCGGTGTTATAATCAGAGAGCCTGAGGAGTAAATAAAGCAGAGCAAGCAGTCCGGATGATCGCGCGTGCCAGGGCCGAAAGGCGGTACGTGAGGAAAGTCCGGGCTCCACAGGGCAGGGTGCTGGGTAACACCCAGTGGGGGTGACCCCGAGGAAAGTGCCACAGAAATGGATACCGCCCGGTACTCATAACGGGTGCCGGGTAAGGGTGGAACGGTGCGGTAAGAGCGCACCAGCGGCCAGGCGACTGGTCCGCTAGGTAAACCCCACCTGGAGCAAGACCGAATAGGGAGGCAATGAAGCGGCCCGCATGAGCCTCCGGGTAGGTTGCTTGAGGCCCCGGGCAACCGGGGTCCCAGAGAGATGATCATCACCTTCGGAAGGAAGGTACAGAACCCGGCTTACAGGACTGCTTGCTCACGCCGATAGAAAAAGCGAGGGGTTTCGTTTATGGAAATTCCTCGCTTTTTTGCCCGATTACTTCCCAGAATCTGCCGGGAGGCCACCCTTAGGGCTTCTTTTTCTCTCCGGTGATGAAGCGAAGCCTTTTGAAAGCCTCGAGCTTCTCCTCCCTCCCGATTTTGGCATCTTTGATGGCCTGTTCCAGGATAGAGATCGACTGGTCGTAGATCTTCCTGTCGACCGGGTAGGGGTAGCCGTCTTTTCCACCGTGGGCGAAGCTGTATTTTGCCGGGTCTTGATAGCTGGGCCGGGCGCCGTAGGCCAGTTCGGAGATCAGGGAAAGGGCACGGATGGTTTTCGGGCCCACTCCGGGTATGGTGAGCACGGCTTCAAAGCTGTCCGGCTGCCGCTCATACGTTTTGAGCAGGATACGCTCCAGGCTTTGCGGCTGGATGTCCCCAGGGCCAAGGGAGTGGCGGTAGGGCATGATTAAGCTCCTGTATTCTCTTGCTATTTCGACAGGAGCGGCGCAGCTCAGTGAGGCGATCATCTGGCGGGTGTCTGCACTTTTTCGGTCGACCAGGTTTAAAACCTTTTGCTCCCTCCGGTCGCAGCAGATGGCGTTCTGCGGCTCGTTGACGAAATCGGTGACCCTGCTTCCCAGCCAGTGGTAGCGGCGGGCGCGTCTGCTATCGGGGTTCATTCCCTGCTGGATCACCGCCCAGTCGCCTTTGCTTGTAAAAATGAAGGTATGATGGTAGAGCTGGTACCCGTCCTGGACGGCTGTGTTGTCCACCTTGGCGCTCATTTTGCTGGCGTAGACGAGTTTTTCTGCCTTAGCCGGCAGAGCGTATCGATCGACGTAAGTTATGATGTCCTGGGGTGTTTTCAGGGATCTTTTTCCCTTCCCGCCGGCGATGAAGAGACCGAGCTCCCTTTCTAAACCGCGCAGCCCCTCCTTGAGGGCACCGCAGACGGTGGTGGTGAGGCCGGAGGAGTGCCAGTCAAAACCGAGCAGGCAGCCGAGGGCCTGGAACCAGAAGGGGTCGGCCAGCTTCTGCAGCACGCCTGCTGTACCCTGGTCGCGGACGAGCAGGATGATGATGGAACGCCCCAGCCTGGTCATGCGTTCGAAAAGCCACGGGGGACACTGCCCGCCGTGCAGGGGAAGGTCCACATATCCGGTGCGCACGGGATCACCTCTTCTTGCGTCGGCAATGGCTTCATGACAAAACCATCAGAACCAGGCGAAAACCGTCACTTTTCTTGAGACAGAGGACGATGACGCCTCCGGTGACGGCATCAGAGGACGAAAACAGTAATTCATCCTTCTGCTTGCTTCCGAAATGCGATTGGAGCCTCCGCAAGGCAGTCTGCATCTGAAAGATGTGTTTTGGGGGCTCCGACAATCCGGCCTCCGATTTTTATTTGGAGCAAAACTGCCTCCATAGGCAATTATATCACTTTGAAGAACCCGTCACCGAGAAAAAGCCTGACATAAGAGTTGGCCACCCTTATGTCAGGCGGGAAAGGGGGATGTTTTTTCTACCCGGGATCTGCTGCTCCCGGGTAGTATTGTGGGAGGTTAAATGTATGCAAAAAAGGACCGTGGTGACCTGCTCCTTGCAGGTCCTTCCGAAGCCTCCACGGCCTCATCTGCCAGAGTGCTGTTTATTCTTCTTCCAGGATAATTTTGTGGTCCACCAGGGCCAGTTCCTTGATCCGGGCTTTAACCATTTTCCGTTGGCCGAAAATGTTCTCCAGGAGGAGACAGTCATTCTGCGGCTCGACCTTATCAACGTTTTCAAAAATCAGTTCCTCTCGATCGCCCCGGCGCAGGTAAGCATGGGCCTCACACATCTTTCTTCACCTCCGCTAATTCTTTCAATCTGTTGATAAGCTTTTCAACCTGATGCGGTAAGGGTTCCGGTTCTACGCCGATGACTTCCACCTTGGAAAGTGTCAGAGGTAAAAGGAACTTCTGCGCCTTGCTTTTGGCGATGGCTTCGGCCATCTTCGCCGTCAGCTCTCCCCGCATGGAATGGGCGAGAATAATACCTAAGGGCCCAACGATTACGTCAACCTCATCGGCGTTCTGCACAACCGCGTTCTCTCCGCTTGCCCCTTCGTTGGCTCCTGCCTTGAGCATCAGGGAGGTAGCGATGGCATTGGTACCGAGAGCAATAATCTCGGTTTCCGGGGGAAGGGCTTTCCTTGCCTGCTCGGTGATCAGGCGCCCGATACCCCCTCCCTGCCCGTCAACAACGGCGATCCTCATTTGTTTCCCTTACTTGGCGCTGCTTTGCGGCCGTTCAATCTCTTTTTCCGGAGCCGGACGGCTTTTCAGCAGGCAGGCAATGCCGTAGGCAGCTGCCAGGGTGAGCAGTGTACCGATTATTCCCGCCAGGGCTGTGGCCACCTTTTCATTGGCTATCCCCGGTAGGGCATAATCAGGTATGGGGGAGTGGATAACCTCTTGCCCTTCCCCCTGCTCGATAAAACCGTGGTCCTCGGCCACCCTCTCCAGGCCGTCCGGGAAGGAGGAGGCGAAGGGGCTGAGAAAGAGGGCGAGCGCCAGCGCAAGTATCAATAAAAACCAGATTTCTCTGCGCATTGTTTTCACCTCACGCTTTTGCGGTTTGATGGACCAGGTCCGGCCGCACCTGGGTAAGGTAGCTGACGACGGCAGTAGTAATAACCGCTTCTCCGATCCCGATGAGAACATGCCAGCCCAGCATGGCGGGGAACACGGCATTGAAGGGAGCCATCCCGGAAATGGCAAGCTCTACTGCGCAGGCGGCGGAAGCCAGCACGACAGATACCCAGGAAGCCACGAAGGTCCCCACCAGCGTTCCCGTCCGGTTCGGCCAGGCCCGCTGGATCAACAGGTAAGTACCGTACCCGGCAAAAACACCGATTACCGCCATATTAAGGATATTCGCTCCCAGGGCTGTCACTCCGCCGTCAAGGAAGATGAATGCTTGCAGAGCGAGTATGGTGGCCATTATGATACTTGCCGCCCAGGGGCCCAACGTTACCGCTGCCAGCACTGCTCCCAGCAGGTGTCCGGATGTTCCCATGGCAATGGGAAAATTGATCATCTGGGCCGCGAAGATAAATGCGGCCATGACCCCCATAAAAGGCACCTGCCTCTCCTGAAGCCTCTCTTTTGTTTTTGTAACTGCATAACCTATTGAAGCACCACCGAGGACCCAGGCAGTCCCCCAGGTTTTGGGATCTAGAAAACCGTCGGGTATGTGCATGTTTTTACCTCCTTAACAACTCAAAAATTTAAAATAAAAAAACCACGAGTACCCGTCCACTTCTGTGGAACCGAGGACCTCCGTGGTCCGGATTATCTTCTGAGATTCTGTTGCTATTATTTATTCTATGCAGAACAGAAGATTCCTGCTGTTCATTAAAAAGATTTTTAAAAAGTTATTCCCGCAGTCCTTTTAATATGAGCCGGGCTGCTTCTCGGGCGACTTCCCCTGTAAAAGCAATGCACTGCTCCATATGTTGGGAGGAGCCCAGTTCCATCCCTTTCGTCAGTATGCGGCAGCAGGTGCTCTTATGCCAGCTCTTAAAGGTATCATGCAGTTCCTTGGACAGCTCCATGGCTTTTTGAACTCCTGGATCCCCGGGAACTGACCGCCCGAAGAACATTCCCAGGGCCATGACGCCTCCTGCCACGGCTCCACAGGTGCATCCCGCTCCGCCTATGCCCACCGGGAAACCGGAAGCCATGGCGATCACCTCATCCGGCAGCGGCAGCTGGAATTCATCCTTGATGGCTTTCACAATGGCTTCTGAACAGTAAAAGTCCCCCCGGCGGTAGTAATCCGCCGCTTTTTCTTCGATCTTCTGAATATCGATGTTCTTGTTCAAAGCAATCCCCCCGTTAAAGCTTTTTTCTTATATGGTTGCCTTCGGCGACGCTTTCCGGTACAGAGCCGGATGTGTGTTTCCTCCCTGAAAATAGAAGTAAGAGGAATGTCGGATGACGGAAGCTCGCAAGAAAATACCCAAGCCTCATGGGGCGGCAGGAGCGCCTAGCCGGAAGTGGCAATCTCATAAACAGCCTTAATGACTTTATGGATATCCTCCATGGTATTGAAGAAGCCGGGGCTGAGGCGGCAGGCACCCCTTTTCAGGGTTCCCATGGTCCGGTGCGCCAGGGGGGCGCAGTGCAGTCCGGACCTGCTTTGGATTCCGTACTTCTGATCCAGGAGGAAACTCACCTCGCCGCAGTCCCTGTCCTCGATATTGAAAGAAACCACTGCCGTCTGCCGTCGGCTGTCGCAGGGACCGTACAGAATTACACCTTTGATTTCGCGTAACCCCTGGATTAAGGCGTCGGTCAGTTCCTGTTCGTGTTGGCGGATCTTCTCCAGGCCCGTTTCTTGGATGAACTGCACGCCGGCGTTCAGACCGGCTATCCCCGGTGTATTGGGGGTTCCGCTCTCAAACCTGTCGGGCATGAAATCGGGCTGATCAACCCGCTCCGATTGTGACCCGGTTCCCCCCTCGACAAGCGGCCGGACATCCAGCCCCGGCCTGATGTACAGGCCTCCGGTGCCCTGAGGTCCCAACAGCCCCTTGTGGCCGGTAAAAGCCAGGAGGTCGATGTTCTGCTCCTCCACGTCTACCGGCAGCACACCCGCCGATTGGGCGGCATCTACCATGAACAGTATTCCTTTCCGGCGGACAATCCTCCCCACCTCGGCAACAGGCATGATGGTGCCGGTAATATTGGAAGCATGGAGCAGGCACACGAGGCGCGTCCGCAACGTCAGTGCCTGCTCCAGGAGAGAGGGATCGAGGGTGCCGTCTGGTGAACACCGGACGACGGTAAGTTCCACCCCTTTATCTTTCAGGGCGTGCAGCGGACGGACAACGGCGTTGTGCTCCATGCTGCTGATGACAACGTGGTCGCCCGGCTCCAGCAGACCTTTCAGGGCGATGTTGATGGCTTCGGTGACGTTGACCGTGAAGGCGATGCGGGAACTGTCCTTGATATTAAACAACCTGGCCAGGGATTCCCTTGTCTCCAGGAGAATCTGCCCGGAGATTACGGACCGGCGGTGGCTCCCCCGGCCAGGGCTGGCTCCTAATTTGCGGTTGAAGTGATCCACTGCCCTGTAGACAGATTCCGGCTTCGGCCAGGATGTTGCTGCGTTGTCCAAATAAATATCGTTCATGACCGATATTCCGACCTCTCTATTAGCGGTGTTTTGCTGGCTTTACGCAACCAAAATAGGTGCGTGCCCCGCTCGACCTATAAATCTATAACATAGCGTTATGTATCTCAGGGGGTGAAGGCAGTCATTGGAATATCATTTTAATTTATAAATATTGTGCACGCGCAGTAATAATCCTGCCGGCTATTTATAACATTCTGTAATAGTTGGGGATCGCGTGTTTCTTGAAAAAAATCTCCCTGCGGCTAAAGCTTTCAGCTTCAGGGAGCGTTATGTGGGTAGTTTTTTTAAGGCCCTTGACTCGAAGGGAGTTAGTGTGTGTTGAAGTAGTCTTTGAGAAAAGCGTAAAAGGTCTTCATGGGAGGGCTTAGCATCTGATTCTGGCGGGAAACAAAGAAGATATCCCTCTGCGGCGGGAAATCCTCGATGCGCAGCATCACCAGTTCCCCCACCTGAATGCGCTTCTTGACTGCGAAGTGAGATACCAGGGAAATACCCAGCCCTGCCGCCACGGCATTGACAACGGCTTCGGTGCTTCCCATCTCCAGCTTAATATTCAACCTCTCCGGGGAAATGCCTTTTTCTTTTAACCTGTTTTCGATGACCAGCCGTGTTCCGGAGCCCTTTTCCCGTACCACTACCTGTTCCTGTACAAAATCTTTTATGGTGATCGTTTTCCGGCCGGCCAAGGGGTGATGGGGCGGGGCGATCACCACCAGTTCATCCTGGAGGATCACCTCCTGTTTCAACATCGGATTCTTCAGATCCGCTCCGATTATTCCCGCCTCAACTCCACCGTCCAGGATGAGATTTCCTATCTCCGTGCTGTCGCCGATCTCCAGCCTGGCTCTGACCTGGGGATAGAGCTCCTGAAAACGCTGGAGCGCTGCGGGCAGGATGTATTCCCCGGGAATGGTGCTGGCGCCTAGAAGCAGGTTCCCCTGGATGGTCTTGTCCAAAGCCTTAACATCGTTGAGGCTCGCCGTGAGCGTCTCCATGATCTTCTTGCTGTATTCGTAGACGATTTTGCCTGCCTCGGTTACCTCTAAGTGGCGGCTCGTGCGGTAAAGCAGGGGTACACCGTAGTACCTTTCCAGGGAGTTCAGCTGCTTGCTGACGGCCGGTTGGGTGAGGTGCAGGGCACGCGCTGCTCTGGTCAGGCTTTTTTTCTCGACAATATAAATAAAAGTCTGCAGCCATGATAGATTCATGGGAGCCACACCTTATGCAAGTAAGAATAATGTGATATAAGCTAATTTCGCTCCGGCTTGGAATTTCCCTTCCGCCATTGCTGTAAGGAATACGGAGGTTAAATCTCAGTGGTGAAATATCGATTGGAACCCAAGATATTTGAATCCGGTTCTTTAAAGTGAATAGTGAATAATGGCCATTTTTATTGCCTCAGCGCGGATCCGGCGTTTGTGGTTTTTATTGTCGTGGAGGCTGTGATGTGCTAAAATAAACCTCAACCGGGAGAGAATCACGGTAGACTGGTAGCCCCGGTGAGAAATTTATTATAAGTAGGACGGAAGGACGGCGGGGAGAGAATGGTTCAATCCAGGATACTCCTGGCGGGGTATCCTTTTTGTTGTATTTTCCCGTCTGTTCCTTAAAAACGTTACAAAGGAGGCCTTAAGATGATTATTGTCATGGAGGCGTCGGCTACCAGGCGGGAAATCGAAGCGGTTTGTGCAAAACTGGTCCAGGAGGGGTTTTCGGTCCATCTTTCAGAGGGAGTTGCCAGAACCATCATCGGTGTCATCGGAGACAGAACCAGGGCCATGGGTTTGGCGCTGGAGGCCATGCCGGGGGTGGAAAAGGCAATTCCCGTCTTAAATCCTTTTAAACTCGTCAGCCGGGAGTTCCGGCAGGAAAACACCATCGTCAGTATTAACGGGCGGGTTCTGGGCGGCAACGAGGTGCACTTGATCGCCGGGCCGTGTTCTGTAGAGTCGAGGGAGCAGCTTTTGGAAACCGCCTGGGCGGTCAAGGAGGCAGGTGCTACCCTGTTGAGGGGGGGTGCCTTTAAGCCCCGTACATCACCGTATTCTTTTCAGGGGCTTGAAGAGGCCGGCCTGGAGATCCTTGCCGAGGCCCGGGAAAGAACCGGTCTCCCTGTTGTGACCGAAGTAGTAGACCCGCGTTTTGTGAGCCTTGTCGGATCGTATGCGGATGTGCTACAGATCGGGGCGAGAAACATGCAGAATTACTTTCTGCTCAAAGAGGTCGCTAAGGTGAAGAAGCCGGTTTTGCTGAAAAGGGGACCGTCTGCCACAGTTGAAGAATGGTTGATGGCGGCTGAATATATTATGCTCGGAGGGAACGATCAAATAATCCTTTGCGAGAGGGGCATCAGAACCTTCGAGACTTTTACCCGCAACACTCTGGATCTCAGTGCAGTTCCCGTCGTCAAACGCCTGTCCCACCTTCCTGTGATCGTTGACCCCAGCCACGGTACAGGAAAGTGGTGGCTGGTTCAGCCTATGGCCCAGGCGGCAATTGCGGCCGGAGCGGATGGTCTGATGGTGGAGGTGCATCCGGATCCCGGTGAGGCCCTGTCGGATGGAAAGCAGTCCCTGACCCCCGAGAATTTTCGAAACCTTGTGGCATCAGTTAAAGAGATTGCTGTAGCAGTCGGGCGCAGGCTATCGAATACTGTTGCCGGGGAGCAGTTGCCCAAATGAAGAAGGTGGCCATCATTGGTTTAGGCGTGATCGGCGGTTCGCTGGGGATGGCGCTCGGGGCAACCGGAAGATACCATGTGATTGGGATTGACAGAGACCCTGAAGCCCTCCGAATGGCGGCTGAAACCGGGGCGGCTGCCGAGGTGACGGGGGATGCTTGTACCGGGGTCCGGCAGGCGGATGTGGTTTTTTTGGCTGTGCCAGTAACCGCGATCATGGAAATGGCAGAAGTGATTAAGGATAGCCTACCCCCTAGAGCCGTTGTGACGGATGTTGGAAGCACAAAGCGGCTCGTCGTCGAGACCCTGGAGAAGTATTTCTCGGGGCGGTTCGTGGGAGGGCATCCGATGACCGGTTCTGAGATCAGAGGAATCAGGGGAGCTGACCAGTACCTCTTTGAAAATGCGGTCTATGTGCTGACGCCTGATTCTCGTACAGACACTCAGGCTCTGGAGATGGTAAGAGCTGTGGTGGAGGATACAGGGGCGCGGGTTCTTTGTGTCTCACCGGAGGAGCATGACCTGATGGTGGCTGCGGTCAGCCACCTGCCGCACCTCTTGGCGGTTTCTTTGATGAATCTGGCTGCCGGGGTTGCTGCCGAGCATCCGGAGACGTTGACTCTGGCAGCGGGGGGGTTTCGTGACCTTACCCGTATTGCCTCCAGCCATTCATCGATGTGGCGTGATGTGTATGCTACCAATCGAAGGAATATCGTGGAGGTCAGCCGGAGGCTGCGGAGCTATCTGAAGACAATAGAAGAGAGCTTGCTTCGGGAGGATTTTGACGCCGTAGTAGCAGAAATGCAAAGGGCACGGCGGGAGCGGGAGAGGATACCTCTTCGAACAAGGGGTCTGCTCCCGGCGATCTATGAGGTAATGGTCACGATTCCGGACCGGCCGGGGAGCATCGCCGAGGTGTCCACGGCGATAGCAGCTGAGGGATTGAACATTGTTGATATTGAGATCGTCAGAGTCAGAGAGGGGGATGGAGGTACCCTCAGGGTGGCGTTTAAAAAGAGCGAGGAAGCGGATTTGGCTCAGCGGGTCTTAAAGGAACGGGGTTTTGTCGCCAGAAGGCGTTAGGACGCTGGCAGGTTTTCTTGTCACCCGGAGGAAAATAACATGATTGCTGCGGCAACCCGGGCTTGAAAGGGGAGGTCGGGAGGTAAGGGATTTTATCCCTCCGTGACAATCAACGGCAATCCATATATAATGAAACTGTGGCCTTTCCGTGATTGGCGGATGACCCTTACGGTGTTCAATCAGTTTTCGCTGTTTTTTCGGCCATTATCAGGTAGATAATTCCTACTCCTAAAGATACGAAACTTAACAGCACAAGTGTGTTGCCGGTGTATCCGAGCATGGCATTGAAGGTCTGCTCGTTCCAGGTAGCTACGCCGGAACCGTAAATAGCAGCGCTGGTATACCTGATAAACAGTAGGAATGCTGCTATAAAACAAAAAAATACTCCTGCACCTCGTCGTCTGTTCATAGAAAACACCTCCAGATTTATTATGCTTTCACTTCGGCCACCACAAGAAAGCAATATTTGAATTCATTTCATTATATCATTATGTCATTGAATACGAGAATCGGGAGTTAATAAAATTTGCGGCTCATTTTTTATTAGATTATGTCCGGTTGCGGTGGCGGAAAGATGCGGTCATTTGGAGATGGAAGGTGGCTTCAGGATGGCAGATGGCGGCGGCTCTTTTGCGGTGACTGTTTTTACCTTTCCTTCAACGCACTATGCCCTTAAAGCGGAGAAGATCTGCCAGGAGGCCGGTGTGAAGGCGTTGTTGATACCCCTTCCCAGGGATATCAGAGCTGACTGCGGTTTAGCCCTGATCCTGCGCCCGGCAATGCGCCTCCGGGCCGAGGAACTGCTGAAGGGCCAGGATGTCCGTTGGGATGGCGTGCATCAATTGGCAGGGGAGGGTAGACAGGGGCGGATGTGGAAGAATTTGCTCGCCGACCCCGGAGAAGGCGAATGAAGGAGATTGAAGAGCTGATTAGAGAGGGGATTAAGGAAACCGTCCGGGGCTTTGGCGGCAAAACCGTCTATCGCGCTCCCCTGATCGGATTTGCCAGTGCCGATAACCCCGGTTTTGGAAAGCTCTCCGCTGTTGCCGGAAGAGGGCACCTGCGTCCGCAGGACCTCCTTCCCGGAGCCCGCTCTGTGGTAGCCTTTTTTCTGCCTTTTTCGGAAGAGCTGGTACTCCGGCACAAGAAGCACCCCTTTATCAGCAGGGAGTGGGCGGAGGCCTATATCGAGACCAACCGCCTTATTGCTGCTATCTGTCAGCACCTTTGTGAGGAGCTCAGAAGAGCGGGGGTGGATGCGGCCTGGCAGCAGCCGACCCATAACTTTGATCCGGTTTCTTTGGCATCTCGCTGGTCGCATAAGCATGTGGCCTATCTGTGCGGTTTGGGAACTTTCGGGTTACACACCATGCTGATTACCGATTCTGGTTGTGCCGGACGGCTGGGAAGCCTTGTCGTAAGCGCCGAGCTGCAGGAAACCCCTTCTCCCCAAATGGAGTACTGTTTATACCGGCGCGGGTTAGTTTGCAACTACTGTATCCGGGCCTGCCCCGTCGGTGCCCTGGAGAAGGATGGGCTGGACAAACAAGAGTGCTATCGCTGCCTTCTGAGAGCGGACGGTTACTACAATGACCTTGGTCTCTCCGATGTTTGCGGAAAGTGCGCCACGGGTCCCTGTGCCCTATCGGTACCGCCCTGATCGATGCAGGAAATTATTCTCTCGATGAGAAATATCTTCTCAGGTAGGGGTTAACCTAAAGGAAGAGATCAGCTCAGCATTCAGAGGGGTTATGCCGATGGAGCTAGTACTACCGGAAGAGGTGCGGGATGCCTGTCGCCTTCTTAACAGACACCGGAAACAGGCCTTCGTCGTGGGCGGCGGTATCAGGGATCTGGTTTTGGGGATGCAGCCCCAGGATTGGGACCTGGCCACCGATGCCCGCCCCCGGGAAGTGGAGCGGATTTTTGGAGGGGCCGGTTTCCGGGTGGTTCCTACCGGGGTAAAGTACGGCACAGTAACCGTCTATATGAATGACCTCCCTCTGGAGATCACAACCTTTCGGGTAGAGTCGAACTACAGCGATTTTCGCCGGCCCTCTCAGGTTAACTTTGTGGCCGACGTTAAGGCCGATCTGGGCAGGCGGGATTTTACGATCAATGCTCTTGCCTACGACCCTCTGCGTTATCACCTTTGCGATCCCTATCATGGGATGCGCGACCTGATAAAGGAGATCATCAGGGCTGTCGGAGATGCTGAAGAGCGCTTCTCCGAGGACCCGCTGCGGATGCTGAGGGCGGTGAGGTTCGCTGCTGAACTGGGATTTTCTATCGATGAGAAAACCAAACATGCCATTATCAGGAATGCCGAACTCCTGAACAGGATATCGGCGGAACGCATCAGGGACGAATTAAACCGCCTTCTGTTGGCCCCGCATTTTCAGAGGGGTTTGGAGTACTTATTGGAATTCGGCCTTCTGTTTGTAATTTTTCCGGAGTTGAAAGAGGGGTGGCTCTTCAGCCAGTACCATCCTTCCCATCGGTATACGGTTCTGGCCCACACCATGGAGGCGATGCGCTATACGCCGCCGATTTTAAAGGTGCGGCTGGCGGTTCTGTTGCACGACGTGGCCAAACCGCGCTGTTTCAGCAGAGGTGATGACGGCAGAGGGCACTTTTACGGCCATGCTTTGGCCGGGGCCGAGATGGCGGAGCAGATTATGCGCAGGCTGCACTACAGTAAAAGATTGATCAGAGATGTGGTAGTGCTGGTAAGAGAGCACATGCTGGCCCTGGAGATGGGGCCGGCAGCTCAGCGCCGGTTGGTTGCCCGCGTGGGAAAAGAACTGCTTCCCCATCTCTTGAGTGTGCGGCGGGCCGACATTTTAGCCCACAGCCTGAAGCAGGTGGTGCGTTCCCTGGATGAGTATGACGTTTTTATTGGGCGTCTGGAGAAAACGCTGGCCGAAAAGATTCCTCTGGTAATGAGGGATCTGGCCGTCAGCGGCAGAGATATCATGGAGGCAACGGCAGTCCCCCCGGGCCCCCTGGTGGGAAAAATCCTGCGCAAACTCTGGGAAGAGGTGTTAGATGACCCCCACTGCAACAGTCGGGAATACCTGCTGGAACGGGCCAAGAGGATACTTGAAAGAGATGATGCCGGCCGCGGCGCTGGATAAGGTTGAGCTATCGCTAATTGAAAGGCGGCAGATGTCTCTTCTTCAGATGTTGGGAATAGGGGTGAATCGAGGGCCGTGAAGGAACAGGTGGTCTTTTGTAATCAAGAAGGAGAAGCCCTCAAGGGTGATTTACATCTTCCTTCAGGGCAGCTGCCGGTACCGGTGGTAGTCATCTGCCACGGTTTTCTCGGCAGCCGCAGGGGAGGAGGACGGGCGGTGCGCCTTGCCGACTTTCTGTCGGAGGCGGGATACGCCGTCCTGCTTTTCGATTTCGCGGGTTCTGGGGATAGTGAAGGGGATTTCGCTGCTGCAACCCTCACCAAGAATGTCGGGGATTTGCGCTCTGCCCTCAATTATTTGGAAGGGCGGGGGTTTTCCAATTTCATCGTACTGGGCAGGAGTTTCGGCGGGAACGCTGCGCTGGTGGCAGCCGATCAGGACCCCCGGGTTCGGGGAGTCTGTCTCTGGAGCACCCCTGCAGATATGGGTAAGGTGCTGGAGAAGATTTTGGGAGAGCAGAACTGGCGGAAACTGCAGAATGGGGAAGCGATAGTTTTCGAGGACGGCAATCGCAGCTATCGCAAGGATGCTGTTTTTTTAAGGGATCTGAAAAAGTACCGGATGCCCGCTGTTGCTGCGAGGATAAGCCCGCGGCCGCTGCTTTTGGTGCACGGCACAGCCGACGAACTGGTGCCGGTGGATGACGCGCAGCTGCTATTCCAACAGGCAGGAGAGCCTAAGGAACTGGTGCTGCTACCCGGAGCGGATCATCATCTGTCCGCACATCAGGTGGAGGCGGGGCGCGCCACTCTGAACTGGCTGCAGCAGTACTTTAATACCCCAGGCTGAGGCGTTCGGCAAGCATCAGCGGGAGTTTGGCGGCTGCTACTTTCCGCTGGGTCAGGCTGATGTCATAGGGGACATGCCGGAATTCGACTTCCCGGGTCTGGGAGTCGTAGATGATGTAAGAAGCCCCCGGCTGGCCGTCTCTTGGCTGGCCGATGCTGCCGGGATTGATCAGATAGAGCCCCCGGTTGCTTAAGATATAAAGCTTTCCCTTGTAATTCTCCTGAACCGTACCTTTCTCGGAAGTATAAAGAGCTCTCTGATGGGTGTGTCCGAAAAAGCAGATGTCGATTTCTGGATGATGGGTGTGCATGTAAGAGAACGCCCGCAAAGCTCCTCCGGATGAAAAAATGTAGGCGTAAGGGTCCCATGGTGAACCGTGCACCGCCAGAAAATTCCCATCGACCAGGAGCTTTTCCGGTAGTTGGCGGAGCCACTCTTTGTTTTCTTCTTTAAGTGCCCTTGCTGTCCAGATGAGAGCCTCCCGTGCTACAGGATTGAAGTCGTCGATGTCGCACAGCCCGAGAGCGGCGTCGTCGTGGTTGCCGCGCAGGCAGCGAAAGCCCTGAGAACGGCAGATGGCGGTGCATTCGTTGGGGTTAGGGTAGTAGCCGACAATGTCACCTAGGCAGATCACCTGATCAACCTGCACGGTTTGAAGGTCCTCGACCGTGGCCTCGAGGGCTTCTAGATTGGCGTGAATATCGCTGATGATGGCGTAGCGCACCGCAGGGTTGCTCCCCTTTTTCTAGCGTTCCCTTTTATTTTCAGGGAGATGGTTAGCTTTGTCAACCCGAACATCTTTATATAAAACATTGAGGAAGGGATGAAAAAAATGCGACGTGCTCTGTTCGTGTTGACCCCGGCAGAAGGAAAGCGGCTGATTGCTAAGGGCGTCAGGGAATTGCCGGAAGTACAAAAGGCACTTCAGTGCGGCAAGGTGATCATTTCCGGGGGCACTACCAATGCCTTTGTGGTGGAGGAAATTACCGGTAGGAGGCTGGCCCGGGAGTGTTACACCGCCGGGATCGTCACCAACGGCAGGCTTTGCGTTACCCCGCCCCGGAAGCGGATTAAGCCTTTTGTCATCATCAACGGTGATGTGGTTGACGCCGACTGGGAGGATGTGCTGAATGACTTCGGGCCGGAGGACGTTTTTATCAAGGGGGCTAATGCCATCGACGCCACGGGGATGGCAGGTGTAATGGTGGCCTCTCCGACAGGAGGTACCATCGGGAAGGCTTTGGGTGTGGTGGCGGCGCGCGGGTCGCGTTTGGTCGTCCCGGTGGGTCTGGAGAAAATGATCCCCTCCGTTCAGGTGGCGGCGAGGAGCGCCGGTAACATGGTTTTTCAGCAGAGCCTGGGATTGCCGGTTGGGCTCATTCCTTTGATCAACGGTAAGGTTGTCACCGAACTGACCGCCCTGGAGATCCTGGGGCAGGTGCAGGCCGTAGCCCTGGGAGCCGGTGGAGTCGGCGGATCGGAAGGAGCAGTTGCGATTGCCATCTCCGGTGAGGAGGAGGCAGTCAAGGGAGTTATGGAACTGATCAAGGGGATCAAAGGAGAACCGCCGGTGCCTGGTATCAAGCAGAGATGTGCCGAATGTCCGCAGCCCTGTGGTTACCGAGAAGAGGAATAAGGGAGCCTTTTGTAATTTGGCGCAGTCAGTGGCGCATGAAATGTCTCACTCCGGAAAAGATATTTCCGGGGTGATTTTTTATGGAAGCAGTTCTGGAGAAGGATTGTTATCGCAATTTCTCGGGTACCGCCTGGCGGGAGCGGATCGATGTGCGGGACTTTATCATGTCCAATGTTACACCATACCACGGAGATTCATCTTTCCTGGAGGGGCCTACACGGCGCACCTGGGAGCTTTGGGAGCGCTGCCGGGAGCTGCTGCAGGAGGAATACAAAAGGGGGGGTGTCTATAAGATCGATCCAGATACCGTCCAGACCATCACGGCCTATGGGCCAGGCTATATAGACAAAGAACTGGAGATCATAGTCGGGTTGCAGACCGACGAGCCTTTAAAGAGGGCGGTCAACCCATTTGGCGGAATCCGCATGGCGGACAATGCCTGCCGCCAGTACGGGGAGGAACTGAACCCGCGACTTAAAGAGATTTTTATGAAGTACCGGGTGACGCACAATGACGGGGTTTATATGGCCTATACGCCGGAAATGCGCCGTCTCCGGCACTTCGGGATCATCACGGGGTTGCCCGATGCCTACGGGCGGGGGAGAATCATTGGCGACTACCGGCGCGTGCCCCTCTACGGCGTCGACCGGTTGATCGCCCAAAAGGAAGCCGACCTTAACACTCCGGAGATGCTGCAGATCGACGGGGAAGAAAAGATCAGACTGAGGGAAGAAGTGAGGCAGCAGATCAATTCTCTTCACGATCTCAAGAGAATGGCGGAGGGCTACGGGTATGACATCGGCCGTCCGGCGACCAATGCCCGGGAAGCCGTGCAGTGGCTGTACTTCGCTTACCTGGGGGCCATCAAGCAGCAGAACGGTGCGGCCATGTCCCTGGGGAGAGTGAGCACATTTCTTGATATCTACTTAGAGCGCGACCTTGCAGAGGGGTCGTTGTGCGAAAGTGAGGCCCAAGAGCTGATCGATGATTTTGTCATCAAGCTCCGTTTAACGAGGCACCTGCGAACGAAGGAGTACGACGAGCTCTTTGCGGGTGATCCCAATTGGATCACCGAATCCATCGGCGGGATGGCCCTGGATGGGAGAACTCTGGTGACCAGGACCTCTTTCCGCTTCTTGCACACCCTGTATAACCTTGGTCCCTTTCCTGAGCCCAATATGACAATTCTCTGGTCGCAGAACCTTCCCCGGGCGTTCAAGGAGTACTGTGCCCGGGTGTCCATCGAGACCTGCAGCCTCCAGTACGAAAATGACGACCTCATGCGCCCCATTTTCGGGGATGACTACGGCATCTCCTGCTGCACGTCGGCTATGCAGTTGGGAAAGCAGATGCAGTTTTTCGGGGCGCGCTCCAACCTGGCCAAATGCCTGCTCCTGACCCTGAACGGCGGGCGGGAGGAATTCAGCGGAGAAAAGATCGCTCCGGAGGTTTATGTGCCGGGCCCCGGCCCTTTAAAATTTGACGAGGTATGGCCGGCCTTTCAAAGGATGGTGGCCTGGCTGGCAGAGAAGTACGTGGCCACCATGAACATCATCCACTATATGCATGACAAGTATGCTTACGAAAGCCTGCAGATGGCCCTGCACGACACCCGGGTAGACCGGCTGATGGCTTTTGGACTGGCCGGCCTCTCCGTTGTGGCCGATTCCTTGAGCGCCATTAAATATGCCCGGGTGGAGCCGGTTTTTGATGAGAAGGGTTTGATTGTGGATTTTCAGATCAGCGGCGACTATCCCAAGTATGGGAACAATGATGACCGGGCTGATGAGATCGCCGTAGAAGTAACAAAGCTCTTCGACACCGAGCTCAAGAAGCATCCGGCCTACAGAGGGGCGCGGCATACACTTTCTCTGCTGACCATTACCAGCAATGTGGTTTACGGGAAGAAAACCGGGACTACCCCGGACGGAAGAAGGGCGGGGGAACCCTTCGCCCCCGGCGCCAATCCCATGCATGGAAGGGATACCAAAGGCGCCCTGGCCGCCCTGGCTTCGGTGGCCAAAATCCCCTACGAGCATGCTCTGGACGGCATTTCCTACACCTTTTCCATTACCCCGGGCGGTCTCGGGCGCGACACGGATAGTCGCATAAAAAACCTGGTAGCCCTGCTCGACGGGTACTTTTTAAGGAAGGGGCATCATATCAATGTTAATGTCTTTGACAGGGAACTCCTGGTCGATGCTATGCATCACCCGGAGAAATACCCCCAGTTGACCATTCGGGTATCCGGATACGCCGTTAATTTTGTGAAGCTGAGCAGAGAGCAGCAGGAAGAGGTTATTAAGCGAACAATTTTCAGCAGGGGATTGACCTAAGGTGACGACCGGCTACGTCCACTCCATTGAAACGCTGGGTACAGTCGACAACGGCGGCATTCGCTTCGTCCTCTTCCTGCAAGGCTGTGCCCTTCACTGTCGGTTCTGCCACAACCCGGACACCTGGCTTCAAAGGGGGCGTCCGGTAACGGTGGAGGAAATAATCGAACAGCTGAAGGACTACAAACCTTTTTTCGATCTCTCCGGTGGGGGGCTGACGGTTTCAGGGGGTGAACCCTTGCTGCAGCCGCACTTTGTGAAGGAGCTGTTCGTCCGGGCGGGGGAGTTGGGGATTCACCGGGCTCTGGACACTTCTGGTTTCTGCCGAAAAGGAAATATTCTCGAAGTTTTGCCCCACACCGACCTTGTCCTCTTTTCCATTAAGGCCGTCAAACCGGAAAAACACCGCTTATTAACTGCTACGGGGAATGAGGAAATTCTGAAAAATCTTCAATTGGCCGTGCAGTTTCCGGTGCAGCTGGTGATCTGTTATGTTCTCATTCCCGGAATCAATGATTCGGCCCGGGATGCGCGTGACCTTTCTAACCTTGTAAAGTCCTTTCCCAGGGATGTTCCCGTCCAGATTCTTCCCTACCACAAAATGGGTGCTGTGAAGTGGAGGGAGCTGGGTCTCTGCGATCCCCTCGCCGCTATCCCACCTGCTGCACCAGAACAGGTCAGCTTCTTTGAGAAGCAGCTCCGCGAAGAAGGCGTCAGTATTTACTGAAATGGAATGATCTGTCTTTCCCCGCTGATTACCCTGTGGTAAAATGTTATTGCTATTGGGTAAACATGCCTTATGTAAGAGCGATTTGCTGCCCCTTCTGGAGAGATGTTGAAGGGGAGAGCTGTCATTTCCTTTTATCCTGTTTTATCCTGCAAAGGAAGTTAGTTTTTGTTGGTTTTACCCATTTCTGTTAGTTCCTTGGAATACGGGCTGAAGAGCCATTTCTTGACAATTAGAAGAACATGTTTATAATGAGAAGGAGGAGGGTAATGAGTGAGGTTTCTTGGGTTTTTTGGGATGAAGGAGTGACTTCGTTGCGGCTGACTCCGCGTCAGAGGGAGTTTTTAAACCGGATCTGCGATCATTTTCTCAAGAATAAGGAGCCTGTTCACTATACTACCGTAGCCAAGTGGATGGGGGTGAGCAAGTGGACGGCTTATGACATGCTCAAGCGTCTGGAACGGAATGGTTATCTTTCCTCCCGCTACTCTGTGAACGAGAAAGGCCTTCCCGGGCGGTCCCTTTTGTTATTTGAGCCGGGGGCAGGGTTGAAAAAGTTGCTGGAGCAGGAGGATGCCTCTCTGCGCCGGGAATGGCAGGCCTGGAAAGGAATGCTGTTTCAGCGCTTTGAGAGGTTGCGGTCGGGCTCGAACGGCGGTGAATGCGGCTCTCTGATCGAGGAACTGTTGGCCATGCTCCCGGAAGCCAAGGGTCCTACGGCCTCCTGTGCCTGTTTGATTGCTCTCTTTGTTGCCTATCTCAAGACCTTCAATGAGCAGAGGATGAAGATGGTGCGGCAGATGGTGGCCATGATCTCCGGCCCCGAGCAGCGCCTTTCCCTCTTTTCGGGGACGGTGGCCGGCATCTTCTCCAGGGAGATGCCCGGTAGTGGTGATGGCGATGCCATTGCCACCAAAGAAGGTTTCCTGGCCGGAATGATCGATAAGTTTCATCAGTACCTGGCCGGAATCGATCTGAAGCAGCACCGTTTGCTGGCAGGTTTTCTTGACGACCTGTTGCAGGCTGTGTCCTGCTGATGGTGGGGATAATTGCCGGGGATTTCGGTTAAACTGAAATAGTAATGCTCGCCGGAGACTTCCAGGAGATGAGAAGTGTTGCCGGGGGGATGTTTTTCAGGTGATATTTTGGTTTTTTGGGTAGAGGGCGAAATTTTGGCTATCCATGTATGGAGGTGAAAAGGAATGTCCGGCAGTGTTGAGACGACGGGGAGCAAACTGAACTTTAGTTTTGCCAAACGCTATATCGGGGAAAGCGTTCTCAGACAGCTGTTGAACTACCTGGAGGGCAACCCGGATACCAACATACCGCGCCTGTTTAGGATTTTGGAAACGATCGCTCCATTTCCCCATTACCGCGAGATGCTCCGCAATGTGCGCAACTATTATGAACAAAACCCCGCTATAAGAACCTATTTTAACAGTATCTTTAATGAGATCGATCGCGAGGTGCGCAATAAGCTGATGTGCAACTTTGTGATCAATACCATGATGTTGTCTGCCTCGCGTCGAAAGCAGGTGGAAAAGGAGGAGGGCATTCATATTCCTTATACCATCCTCATCGATCCTACCAGTGCCTGCAATCTTAAGTGCGCCGGTTGTTGGGCAGGGGAGTATGCCAAGCATGACCAGCTGGAACCTGAACTTCTCGACCGTATCTTGAGCGAGGCCAAAGACTTGGGGATCTATGCAGTTGTGATGTCCGGAGGGGAGCCCTTCGTCTACCCTCATCTCCTGGACATAGCCGAGAAGCACAACGATATGGCCTTCATGATCTATACCAACGGCACCAGAATTGACGACCGGGTAGCGGACCGGCTTCAGTTGCTGGGAAATATCGCTCCGGCCATCAGTCTGGAGGGATGGGAAGAAGCAACAGATAAGCGGCGGGGTAAAGGTGTTTTCAAGAAGATCACTGAGGCAATGGACCGATTGAAAGAAAGAGGGGTTGTATTCGGCGCCTCAATCACCGTAACCAGGCATAATGTTGAAGAGGTTACCAGCGATGAGTTTATCGATTTTCTGGTCGACAAAGGCGTCCGCTTCCTCTGGAGCTTCCACTATATACCAATCGGGCGGCAGCCGGACCTGGATTTGATGATCCTTCCGGAGCAGCGAGCTTATCTGGTTGAGCGCGTGGAGGAGATCAGAAAGAGTAAGCCTATTGCCGTTGCTGACTTTTGGAATGACGGGAGGTTGACGGACGGCTGTATAGCCGGAGGCAAGAGTTATTTCCATATAACGGCACGCGGTGATGTTGAACCCTGTGCCTTTGTGCACTTCGCCGTGGACAATATCAAAGAGAAGAGCCTTAAGGAGGTCCTCAATAACCCTCTGTTTGCTGAGTATCAGAGGCGGCAGCCGTTCTCCGAGAATTTGCTGCGCCCCTGTCCGATCATCGACAACCCCGAAGCTTTAAGGGAGATGGTCGCTAAAAGTGGTGCCCGCCCCACACATCCGGGAGCGGACACGGTGTTATCAGGGGAAATCGGGGACTTTCTCGACAAGCGATCTGCCGCCTGGAAAGAGGTTGCGGACTCGATCTGGGCTGCCCGGAAGCAGAATTAAATAACGTTGCTGCCGGTGACGGTGTGGCTGATACTCTCGTCGCAATTGGGACACTGGAGGAAGTGGAGGCAGAGGTTATCTCCTGTGTAGCCTGCAATATTTTCTCTTTTCTCTTCATAAGGGCCGTAGGGATCGGAGAGGTCGGCCATGCTTCCACAATCCTCCATCAAGGCCCCACAGGAGGGGCAGGTTTCTTCAATGGGGGTGAGGCCATTGCAAACCGGACATCCGGTTGTCAATAGTGTTCACCTCCTTGTTTTTATTATTATTTTATTATTTGGATTATCCTATCTTTTACGCGTTTTATGGGAGAAGAAAAGATGCTGGGTTGGATCTGTGCCTATACACCGGAAGAGATTTTTTCTGCCTTGGGACTGGATTCCTTCCGACTCTACGGCATTGGGCAAGCCGCAGCGGCTTCCTTATCTTACTTTCCGGCGAACTTTTGCCCCTTGGCGAGGGGGTGTTTCTGTGAAGGGGAGGAGATGCTCAGAGACTCTTCTCTGTCGGGAATCGTTCTAACAGCCTCCTGCCATGCCTTGGTGCACCTGGCAAACGGCTTTAAAGATAACGCCTGCCGGCAAAAGAGGAGGTTGTTTGTCTATCTGCTCGACCTGCCCCGGACTTGCGGCTTCCGCAACAGGGCTGCCCGGGTGTCTTTTTCTTTATCCCTGCGCGATCTCGTCCGGGAATTGAGCTCTTTTTATGGCGTCACTTGGGATGAAGGGAAATTCTGGAATGCCGTGGAGGAACACCGGCAGGTGCGCTCTCTCCTGCGCCGGATTTACCTCTTCCAGCAGGAGCGCCCTGAGAGCCTTCGGGCAGCGGGTTTGCTGGAAGCAGTGCGCGCCGCCGGGAGAAGCAAAAAAAGCGATTTTTATCCTGTTCTCCGGAGTGTAGTTGAGGGGTTGCTGGGCGGAGAGGTCCCTGCTCCCGGTTCTCGGGCGGAGAAGCTGCTGTCGGGGATGCGAAGGCGGGGCTCTACAGGAGGGCCGCGCCTTCTAGTGCTGGGGAATTCTATTCCTTCAGTTTATCTAGATCTGTTTGAAGAAATGGGGGCTGACATTGTCGGGGATGATCTCTGTCAGGGATACCGGTACTGTCTTCCGGAGATCGCCGAAGAAGCGGACCCCTTTGCTGCCCTTGCCCGCGGCTATTTAGAGCGCGTTCCCTGCCCGCGCATGCTGTCCGCCGGGGAATACAAGGAGCAGCTGCGGAAGCGGCTAGAGTCCTGTCGACCGGATGGGGTCGTCTACCACGCTCTGAAGTTCTGCGACAGTTACCTGTATCAGTTTCCGTTAATCCGTCAGTTCCTGGCAGATGAAGGGCTGCCGGTGCTCTATCTGGAAACCGAATACCGGGGGGTGGGATTGGAACAGGCCAGAACGCGGGTTCAGGCCTTCCTGGAGATGGTGGGGTAAAGCCCTGTTGGGCTAACCTCCGGCATTTTGTTGTGAATCACGAGAACGGTGGTGTTGACCTTGGACTGGAAGTCGGTTATTCGTGACCTCTTGAGGGACCGCCAGCGATGGGGGAAGGTGCTTTCTTCGCCTTTTTCCTATCGCCTTTTAGGCGGTGTTCTAAAAATGGGGAGGAAAAGCTTTTCCTGGCAGTCCACCTATTTGCTGGGGCGCTTCGCCCTTCAGGCGACGGAAAATGCCTATTCCCGCAAGGTGCCTGTTGTTTGGACGAGCGCTTTCTTTCCGGTAGAGATCGCCTGGAGCCTGGGGCTTTGCCCTTTTTCACCGGAGATCGCCGCTGCCTTTATCGCTGCTCTGGGTTTTGGGGCGGAGATGCTGAGTGCAGGTGAAGAAGCAGGTTACAGCAGGGATATCTGCTCTTTCCACCGCTGTATTGCCGGTGCCGCCCATAGTGATTGCCTGCCCCGCCCGGTGGCGCTGCTGGCGAGCACTCATCTGTGTGATGGGGCGCCGCTGCTCTTTCAGAATATGGCCGAATACTACGGAGCCCCTTTTTATACCCTCGACGTTCCTTATCATCCCCTGCCGGAGGCGGAGGCTTACGTGGCGGGGCAACTTGAGGAGATATGGCGCTCTTTGGCAGAACTGGCCGGACAAAAGCCCGATTATGCGCGGCTTGCAGAGGCCATCCGCTTTAGCAACGCCTTCAGGGAGAATATGGAGGCTGTGGAAAGGATGCGGCAGCAGGTGCCGGCACCCATCTCGGGGAATATCATGCTGGGCTTTATCTACCTTTTCTTCCTCGGACAGGGGAGCAGGGAAGCGGAGGAGATCAGCGCCTGCCTGAGGAGGGAGGTGGCGGCAAAGATAGGGGAGAATCATCCCACGGATCAAAGGGAGAGGTTCCGTATTCTCTGGCTCCATCTGAAGCCTTACTACAGCGGGGAGTTGATGGATTTCGTGGAAAAGGAGATGGGGGCCATTTTGGCTTGCGAAGAGATGAGCCATGTCTACTGGCCGCCCCTGGATCCAGAGCAGCCCTTTCTCAGTCTGGCCCGGAAGGTGATGGCTAACTTCGATTACAAACCGTTGGATTACAGGATTAGGACCGTCAAAGACCTCGCCCGTAAGTTTCGGGTGGATGGTGTTGTTCATTTTTCTCATCATGGCTGCCGTCAGAGCACGGGAGGATCGATGCTCCTGAAGGCCGCCCTTCAGGAGGCTGGAGTTCCGGTTCTTCTGCTGGAGGGGGACTGCCTTGATGGTAGGGCGGAGACTGGTGCTGGAATGCTGACACGGCTCCAGGCCTTTTTTGAGGTGCTGGAGGAGAGAAGGAGGCTGGGTGCATAAATATGATTACCGCCGGGATTGACGTAGGGTCGTTGACAACAGATGCTGTCCTGCTGGAGGGAGAAGAGGTATTGGCTTACAGTATAGTCAATACCGGTTCTCAGACACAGGTGGCCGTGGAGCACGCCTACAAAGAGGCACTGGCGAAAGCAGGCCTGGATGCAAGGGATGTAGCCTATGTGGTGGCTACCGGTTATGGGAGAATGAGTGTTCCGTTCGCCGATGGGCAGGTAACGGAGATAACCTGCCACGGCAGGGGTTCCGCCTTCCTGGCGCCGGAGGTCCGTACGGTCATCGATATCGGCGGCCAGGACAGCAAGGTGATCAAACTGGACGGACAGGGTAGCGTTGTTGACTTTCTTATGAACGACAAGTGCGCTGCAGGCACCGGCCGTTTCCTGGAAGTGATGGCCGAACGGCTGGGGCTTCCCATAGAGGATCTGGCGGCTGAGGATGAAAAAGCATCCGGGGCGGCGGCGATCAGCAGTATGTGTACGGTCTTTGCCGAATCGGAGGTGGTTTCTTTGATCGCACAGGGTGTTTCCCGTTCGGAGATCGTGCGGGGTCTGCACAGGGCTATTGCCGACCGCATCGGGGCGATGGCCAACCGGCTGGGTTTGGCTCCCCGGGTGATGATGACAGGAGGGGTCGCTAAGAATCCGGGGGTTGTCCAGGCGCTTACGGAAAGGCTGGGAATGGAGGTTGTCGTTCCTCCTGAGCCCCAGATTGTGGGGGCTTTAGGGGCAGCGCTGATTGCCCGAATGAAGGTGGAAAAACGAGGATTATGAATTATGTATACTCTTGCTCGACCTGTTGACATTTGGTCCGGCTTAATTCATAACAAAAAACATGATCAGAGAAGGGAAAAATAAGGAAATAATATGCTGTTTTAAAAAAGTGTTTACCAGGCGGTAAGACGTAAAGTCAGTCCTCAATAGGGAATTTCCCCCTTTTGAGGGCGTTTTAATTTATGGTCTTCCCCGGCAAGAGCCCTTAAAGAAAATGTGCTGCGATATGAGAGAACAGGGGGTTGCCGATGAGTTTATTATCGGGCCCGAGTTTGAGTTTTATGTATTCAGCCATATTGCCTATGAGAATTTGCCTCAGCGCGCCTTTTTCGAAATCGATTCCCATCAGGCCAACTGGAATATGGGGGATAACTCAGGGCAGAACCTGGGTTATAAAACCCCACATCACGGCGGTTATCACGTGACGGCGCCCTGGGATATAACACGGGATCTCAGAAATGAGATGTGTCTGTGCCTTGAAAAGCTGGGCGTTCCCGTAAAGTATCACCACCACGAAGTGGGCGCTGCCGGTCAGTTAGAAATCGAGATTGAATTCGGGCCCATGCAAAAGCCCCGCGTGGGGCTTAATTTTTACCAATTGCCGTTATTAACAAACATTGACCGAAAAAAGCAGGAATTTACAATAATATGTCGAATATGCTTTCGATAGGATTGTTGTCTCATTTTCGGCGGGGCGGGCTTAATGGAGGGTGAGGATGACGGCAGGAGAGTTTTCTCTGCCGTAAGTTTACAGGGGGTCGAGGAACTATCTTTGGGGGGAGATAGGGGTGCGATTGCGGCTACGGTGGAAGTTGCTGGTGCTTCTCTCAGGATCGCTCCTGGTGTTTTCGGCTGTAATGGGGTTTTACTGTGTCTTGACCATGTACGGAAAGGTGACTGCAGCTTCTCATGAAAAATTAAAGAGCGATCTGGCTTTGGGAGAGGCCTACCTGGATCTCCTATATCCGGGTTCGTGGGAGATCAGGGATGGGAAGCTTTATAAAGGAGATACTCTGATGAACGGCAACAATCAGGCAGTTGATAAAATAGGTGAATTGACTGGGGATACGGTGACCATTTTTCAGGGCAACACTCGAGTTGCCACGAATGTCTTCAAAGACGGCGAACGGGCAATAGGGACTACCGTTGCTCCGGAAGTGGAGAAGACGGTACTGGATGAGGGGAGAACGTACATTGGAAAAGCAGATGTGGTGGGAACCCTCAACCATACGGCATATCAGCCCATTCGGGATAGCAAGGGTCAGGTCATCGGGATCTGGTATGTTGGAGTACCCGATACCCCCTACAGGGCGATGGCAGTGGATTTTGCATTAAAACTGGGCGGCTTTGCCCTTCTGGGTTTAGTGGGAATGTCGCTCATATCCTGGTTTTTGGCGGGTTACATCTGCAGGCCGCTCCATCAGCTCGCAGATGTCATGAATGAGGCTCAGAACGGGGATTTTACCGTCCGGGCTGCGATCCGGACGCGGGATGAATTCGAAGAAACAGGTGAGAAGTTCAATCAGATGATGGAGTTGCTGGGACAGCTGCTGACTAAGGTCGTGGAGTTGGTGAAGAGCGTTTTCGTTTCTACAGAACAGCTCAGTATCGGGACGGGTGAAGCTGTTAAGGTGACGGAACAGATCGCTGCTGCTATTGAGCAGGTGGCGAGCGGCACCGATAATCAGGCCAAGAGCATTGAAGAGACCTCAAACCGCCTGGCGGGTATGATTGCCCGCGTTCAAAAGGTGAATCAGTGTGTTACTGCCGTTGCCGCTGCTTCGGAAAGGGCGGACCGGGCGACGGAAGATGGCAACAGAGCGATTACTCAAACTGTGGAGCAGATGCAGGCGATCAGCAGTGCAGTAAGCATTTCTGCGGGAACCGTCAGAAGTCTCGGGGAGAGATCACAGGAAATCGGCCAGATTGTAACTGTGATCACGGAGATTGCTGATCAAACCAACCTTTTGGCTTTAAATGCTGCTATTGAAGCTGCCAGAGCCGGTGAGCAGGGGAGAGGATTCGCCGTTGTGGCGGAAGAGGTTCGCAAACTGGCAGAGCAATCGGCGGAGGCCGCAGAGAAGATCTCCCTTCTGATCGGAGAAATTCAGGAGGAGACTGAGAAAGCCGTTCAGGCAATGGAACAGGGCACCGTTGAAGTGCAGCAGGGAATTGATGTTGTGCGGCAGGCCGGCCTTTCTTTTAAGGAGATCGGAGATGCTATCGAGAGCGTGGCAGCGCGAGCCCGAGAAGTGGCGGCAGAGATGCAGGAGATGACCTTTGCTGCCAATCAGGCGGCTTCTGCTGTGGAGAATATCGCTTCTATAGCTCAGGAAACGGCTGCCAGCTCGGAAGAGGTTGCAGCAGGTACAGAGGAACAGAATGCTAATATGCAGGAACTTGCTACAGCCGCTTCTTCTCTGCGCGATATAGCTTGGGAATTGAAAAAACTAACCGAACGCTTCAAGATTGAAAAGTCCTCAGATGGGGATGGCGATCTGGGGAAGGATAACAAAGCGGCGCCCGAAGAAGGTGGGCCCCTTTCTTTGGAGGGAGAGCGGCAGCGGAAGGAAGAAGGCTCGGAATCGTCTGATGCAGAGTAGGAGTAATTGACGCCTCCCTAGGCATCTATGCTCTTCAAGTAAATTTAAGGGGAGGCTTGAGCCTCCCCTTGACTCTTAGAAGACCTTGACATCGTGGGCGCCGGACTGACGCAAGATATTGGCTGCCTCATCCAGGCGTGGACCGCTCCCTTGAACGCTGAGCAGTATTTTTCCTTGCCGGACATCTTCTTCGTAATGCTTTCCTTCTTCTTCGGGAATTCCCCAGTCGAGGAGTCCACCCGCCAGGCCTCCTGTGGCTGCGCCTGAGAGCAGCCCGGCAATGGGGCCGAGGGCAACTAGGGGACCGATTCCCGGAATGACCAGTGCTCCAGCTCCAGCGGCCAGACCGGCAATGCCTCCGAGAACGCCTCCGGTTGTAATTCCTTCAACAGCCGTATCATCCCCACCCATGCGGAGTTCGCCTTCTTCTTGTCTTTCTGCTTTCTCCTCTTTGGCTACGATGGAGATGTCCTTATGGAAGCCCTGATCTCGCAATCTTGAAGCTGCCTGCTCTGCCTGTTCCCTGGTATCGAAGACGCCGAGAACGACAGATCCCATTCTTCCCACCTCCGTCTTAAAAATGTTTTGTTTTTATGAAACCCTTATTATTATGCAGGGGGATGGTGAAATTTATTCGGGGGACTTCGAAGGGGGAATAGAAATCACGACGATGGGGGAGAATAACGGTCAAGGAGGTGACAGCGATGCCGGAAATAAAATGCAATGTTACCGAATGTGTCTATAATAAGAATATTAAATGCGGTGCTCCTATGATTCAGGTTGACCGTAACGGCACGAGTGATGCCGATTCCTCCGATCAGACAAAGTGTGAGACCTTTAAGCGCAGTTAACGATTTATTTAGGGCGCGACCTAAAGGCGCGCCCTATATTTTCCGCTCTACTGCGCCTTTCCCTCAGCAGACCTTGTGAAACCTTCCCCTTTCGAGTAAGATCGAGATTGGCCGATTTTATTCCCGTAGACCACCATGCCGCCATCGGCGGCACCAACAGAGGAACGAAAAAAGGGTTTATCCTTGTCGGCGCAGCGACCTGACGGAGGTTGTTACTCGCCCTTGACGAAGGAGCATAGCGAGCAGCCGAATCGAGATAGGATGTCGAGATAGGCGACTCTGCGCCAGGGAAGGCGCATAGGAGCCGGTCGGCTGCTTATCTATCGACGAGTGTTAGGGCGAGTTAAACCGGATTCCGGGAGCAAGCGCAAGGATAAACCGAAACGTATTTTCATGGCAGTCTTTTGGAAAACTGGCATTTGTTGAGCCGGAAGTGGAATTGCCGGTCGAATTGGTGAGCAGGAAGGGGAGGTTTCATTTGGTTCCGGTTGTTTTTATCGTCGGTAATTCCAACACGGGCAAAACCCTGTTGATAGAGCGGCTGGTGGGTGTCCTCAAGAAGTCGAATTACCGGATCGCAGTTATTAAACATGCTCCCCACGGATATGAGCCGGACGTCCAGGGAAAGGACACCTGGCGCTACTGCCGGGCAGGGGTGGATGAGGTCGTTGTGGTGGGGCCGGAGTCACTTACCCATCACAGTTTTTACCGGCAGGAACCTGCTTTACCGGATATCATTAAGAGGATAGAGAATGATGTCGATCTGGTAATTGTCGAAGGCTTTAAAAAACAAGCGGGCCCTAAAATCGAGGTGCTGAGAAAGGGCTATACCACTCAGAGGCTGAATCTGGGAAGTGACCTGATTGCAGTTGTCAGCGACTGCCCTTCTGAAGAAAAGATACCAACTTTTACCCCGGATGAAGTGGAGAGGCTGGCGGATTTCCTGGTCAGGCGCTTTTCTCTCAAGTGAATTGAAACCTGTCGCCTCTCCTCTTAAATTACTTTCCGGAGCAAAGTCTTCTTAGACACTGAGATCGTTAATAACAAGCCCTGTCGGGAGTTTTGGGTAAAAGTAAGTGGACTTTTGCGGCATTTTCTCTCCTGCCAGGGCTACTTCGACGATCTGTTCTATCCTGGTAGGGTTGAGCAAGAAGGCGAGTTGCGCTTTATTTTCGTCAACGGCTCTCAGGGCTTTAGCTTCATCTCTGGTATAGGAGATGAATTCCTGTCGGGAAATCTGGTCGCTGCTCATTTCTAACAGCTTCTGGAAGATCAGGGTCTGAAGGACTGCCGCGTCCAGGCTGCACCAGGTGCGGGATTTGTCGGGGTGCAGGGCCTGGACACTGTCTGTGTCGCGCACTGTCAGCAAATAAGCGGCAGGCTCTGGGGTTGCCATGACAAAGGAGATCCTGCCTTCTTGCCGCCGTTCTTTTAAGACATCCATTAGGGATGACCGCGGTATTTGTTCGACCGCAAAATCGGCCGTGAGTTGTCTTTTGAGTTGTGACAGATCGAAGTCGGGCAGGTCGTGAACGACTCTGTGGGTTGGAAGAATGACCATACCGGGGTCGCAGGCATTAACAAGGTACATGAGGATGTAATCGCTGCCGGGGTACTTTCCCTTTGTTATGCGTTTAAATTCCAGGGCCGTTTCATAGCGGTGATGACCGTCGGCAATGTAGAGGGATTCAGAGGCCAATTTATCCGTTATTTTTCTGTGCAGAGCGGTATCTGTCAGCACCCAGAGGCGGTGTTTTTCTCCATTTTCATCTGTTAACACCTGATCGGGTGCTATTGTTTCTTTGACCTGGGTGAATTCCCGATCCAGTTTCCGGTCGGGGTCGACGTAAAAAGCGAAAACCGAGCTGAAGTTGGCGATGCAGGCCGTCATCAGGGATAGCCGGTCGGCTTTTGGCTTAACCAGGGTTTCTTCGTGGGGCAGGATTTTGCCGTTTTGATATTCTTCCAGTCGTACCCGTGAGAAGAAGCCGGTTCTGCGATAAACGGTGCTTCCTACCGTAAACTCCTGCTCTAAGAGATAAATCGACTCCACTTTTTCCCGGAGCAAGACGCCGTTTTGCAGCCATTGCCGGAAATCCTTAGCAGCCCTGGTATACCTGTTATTTGTTTCCGTATCGGTGGGGAAGCTGTATCCGAGCTCCAGACGGATGATGTTATAAGGGCTTTTCTCATAGTATTTTTTCTGGGCAGCGCTGTCGATGACATCGTAAGGTGGCGTGACTACCGCTGCCAGGTCTTTAATAATTTGCGGATTGTAGCGAACTCCCCGAAATGGGATGACAGTTGCCATTTTCTCACCCCTCGTCTGTTGTTCTTTCATTTTATCTTTTTTACACCCGGGATACAAGGAGTCTGTATTGATTCCGGCGGGGCGAAGATTGCAACTTTGGGCTTTTCGTGTTTTAATTTTTTATGTGGGTTGTCCGTGGTGAACTCTAATAATAACGAATGCCGGTGAATAGTTTTATGTACGTAGACTATCACACTCATCCTCTGGGCCATGGAGGAGGGCGCTACACCGAAGAGGAGCTTTCTTCATTTTTATCAAGTGCCAGGGCCCAAAGGATTTGCGAGATCGGTTTTTCCGATCATGAGGAGTTTCTTACAGGTGTGGATGAGACAAGCATTGCTGCAGTGAGGCGACGCTTCCCTTCCCTTAAAGTGAGACTCGGTTTGGAGATCAGCTACCGACCTGGCAGAGAAAGGGAGATCGCGGAGATTGCTGCAAGGCACAGGTTTGATTACCTGATAGGATCTGTTCACGATCTGGATGCCTGGATGTTCGATCATCCCGCGTATGAGATGGTTTACCGCGTCTGGGATGCCGATGAATTATATCGAAAATATTTCTTAGTGTTGGAAAAGCTGGCTATGTCCGGGCTCTTCGATATAGTAGGACATCTGGATGTGATTAAGGTCTTCGGCTATCGGCCGGCAGGGAGGATCGCCGATTATGCTGAACGAGCGATCAGAGCAGTCCAGAAGGCGAACCTGACGGTAGAAGTCAACACTGCAGGACTGCGCAAACCATGTTCCGAGATCTATCCTTCCCGGGAGTTGCTGGAGAGGTGTTATGAATTGGATATTCCGGTAACCGTCGGTTCTGATGCCCATACCGCCGGTGATGTGGGGAGAGATTTCGCTAAGGCTTATGAGCTTTTATTCCGTGTCGGCTACCGCAAGATAGCGGTTTTTTCACAAAGGGTGCGAAGTCTTATTTCAATTTAGCTGTGGAGTGATGCGATTGGCTTTCCTCTTGCTCATATTAAGCCTCGGCATGATTCTTTTTGCGGCGAAGATCTTTACCAACGGCGTGGAATGGCTTGGAGTGCGCCTGAAGCTGACCGAAGGGGCCGTCGGCAGTATTCTGGCTGCAGTTGGGACGGCGATGCCGGAGTCCCTTATTCCCTTGATCGCCTTTCTTTTCGGAAAAGGATTGGAACAGCAGCATATCGGCATGGGGGCGATCATCGGGGCACCTTTCATGTTGAGCACCCTGGCCTTTTTTATCAGCGGTCTTGTGGTGGTTCTGGAAGCCCGCCAGCGCCTTGATTTTCCATTTCTCATCGTTGACGAGCGGGTGGTCAGGCGGGATCTGGCTTTCTTTTTTGTGGGATACAGCCTGGGTATCGGTGCGGCCTTTATCAACAACGAACTGCTCGAGAATCTGATCGCCGTTTTTCTGCTCGCCTGGTATTGTTTTTATGTCTGGCTGACGCTGAGGATAGGCCATACGACGGGCCATGACTCCGAGCTCCACCCTTTGTATTTCAGCTCTTCCAGAAGAAATCCCCGTTTGCTGCTGATTATCATCCAGGTATTGTTCGCTTTGCTGGTGCTGATCGCAGGTGCCGATCTTTTTGTGGATAATGTCGAGGTAATAGCTAAGATGATCGGGATCCCTTCCTTTATCTTGTCGCTGATCATCGCTCCTATAGCAACAGAGCTACCGGAGAAGTTCAACAGCATCATCTGGCTCACACAGAAGAAAGATACCCTGGCAATCGGGAATATCACCGGAGCCATGGTTTTTCAAAGTGTGGTTCTGCCGAGCATCGGGATCCTCTTTACAGACTGGCATTTCGTTTTCGGTGCTCTGGTTCCTGTGCTCTTGACCTATGTCTCCGCCGGACTGGTCTTTCTTTCCCTGGCGACGCTGAAAAAGCTCAATGCCTATGCCCTCCTGGCCGGTGGATTGTTTTATGTCATCTTTCTGTTATTTACTATAGTTTAAAGTTTAAAGGTGTTGTTTATGGAGTTGACTCTCATTTTTTTAACGTCTTTTCTTATCGCCATGTCCGGTGCCATGATGCCGGGTCCAATGCTGGCAGTAACCGTTAAAGAAAGCTTGCAGGAAGGATGGCCTGCCGGAGTGTTTATCTCTATAGGACACGGTCTTACTGAGGTTCTCCTGATCGGGCTTTTCGTTCTCGGCTTGGGCAGAGTACTTCAGGCACAGTGGATCAGCGCCGTGGTGGGTGTTGCCGGGGGATTGGTTTTGTTACTGATGGGAGTTGATATGATTGCCGGGGCATTGAAGGAAAAGCAGGATCTTGCTCTGACGGGAGAAGGGGTGTCTGGTACTGGTGGCGGATGCCATCAACAAAGTGCCTTCTGGCGCATTCTGGGTGCGGGTATTGTCGTCAGTATGGCCAATCCCACCTGGATAATCTGGTGGTTGACCATCGGTATGCTCTATGTGACTCAGGCTTTGAAATTCGGATGGGTTGGAATTGGTTTGTTCTATTCCGGCCATTTTCTGGCGGATTTTGCCTGGTACGTTCTGGTAGCCGTTCTCATCGCCACAGGAAAGAAGTTTTTGAGCGTTCCCGTTTACAGGTGGATCATGGCTGTCTGCGGTCTTCTTGTGGTTGTCCTGGCCTTACTCTTTACTTTTCAGGGTTTTCAGGCGGCGGTGCAATTGTTTTAAAAGGAGATTAAAAGGGAGATTGCGAAGGGAGGTATTTTAAATGAATGTTTATGATCATGCCCACAGCTTGGCTCGCGCTCTAAAGCAGTCGGAAGAATATCGTAACTTGTTGGAGGCGAGAAAAAAGCTGGAGTCCGATCCTAAAAATAAAGAGATGCTCTTGGATTTCAGACGGTGCCAGTGGGAGATGGAGAAAGCACGCGCTCTGAAAGAGGAAGTTGATGAGTTAACAAAGCGCCGTTTTCAGCAGCTGGCCGAACTGGTGGGTGCCAACTCCACAGTGCAGGATTACCTTGCCGCCGAATACCGCTTCGGCCGGGTGATGATGGATATCCAAAAGATCCTGGCGGATGCCCTTTCCGAATGGTTTCAGGGAAATGAGGAGATCTTCCGGAAGGAAGAGGAATAGGGGGGCGTTTCTTGGACAGGGCGCACATTCACCTGGATGAATTCGCGCATCTCCAGTCATTTTTTCACCGCTTCGACCCTCGGGCCAAGATTATCAGTTGTCTGTTCTTGCTCGTTGTGGCCGTTTCTTTGAAGACTCCGACGGGTTTGGGGTTTACTCTTTGTGGGATCTTTTTGCTCACCTTTTTGGCCCGGCTTCCTGCTGGACGAATTCTCATGAGACTCGGATTTGTTATACCGATCGTCGTTGTTTTATGCCTTTTTCTCCCCTTTGCCCGGCCGGGCATCCCTTTATTTTCGCTAAACGCGGGAAGTATTACTCTGAACTATACCCTCCAGGGACTGCAGGCAAGCGGGCTCTTTTTCCTGCGACTTCTTTGTGCGGCGCTGATCATTATCCTGGTAACCTTTACTACTCCATTCCATATACTGCTGCGCTCCCTGATCGACCTGAAAGTACCGGCGATCTTTATCCAGCTCATTCAGTTTACGCTGCGCTATTTTTTTGTGCTTTACGATGAAGTCATTCGCATGAGCAGGGCGCGGCGCTCCAGGAATTTTCGGCCTGGTAAAAATTTTTGGAACAGGCAGACATTCAGCACTCTCGGTGGATTGATGGGGGTTCTTTTTATCCGCTCCTATGATCGGGGGGAAAGGATTTATTACGCCATGCTGGCGCGCGGGTATCGAGGAGAGGTCAGGGTGCTGGATGACCTGCAAGTTTCTTCGAAAGATTTCGCTATCGGTACGGCACTTGTCGTTTACGGGATTGTGAGTTTGATTATTGATCGGGGATGGTGGGGATGGCTGCATTATTAGAAATTGAGGATTTATCATTTTATTATCATGATGGGACACCTGCTTTAAAGGGGGTTTCCCTGAGCATCGGGGAAGGAGAAAAGGTGGCCATCCTCGGCCCCAACGGTGCCGGCAAATCGACACTGCTTTTCCATCTGAACGGGATATTCCTTGCCCAGCAGGGTACGGTACGGGTGGCGGGTGAAGTGGTAACCCGGGACAACGAACACCGGGTACGGGAGAAGGTGGGGCTTGTGTTCCAGGACCCCGATGACCAGGTTTTTTCCCCCACAGTATGGGATGATGTGGCCTTCGGCCCCCTCAATCTAGGTCTGGAGCGTCAGGAAATAGAAAGGCGGGTTGAGGAAGCCCTCCACGCCGTAGGAATGTGGGAATACCGCTCCCGCGCTCCACATCACCTCAGCTATGGTCAGAAGAAGCGCGTGGCCATAGCGGGAGTGCTGGCGATGGACCCGGATGTGGTTGTTCTGGATGAACCGACGGCCTTCCTCGATCCGGCGGGGCAGAGAGCTCTATTGAAGATCCTGGAGGGGCTGCATGGGGAGGGGAAGACTGTCATTATTGCCACCCATGATGTGGACATGGCTGCGGAATGGGCAACCTCAATCATCCTGTTGAAGGAGGGGCGGGTACTGGCACAGGGGGACACCTGCCTCCTGGTTAACGAGGAGCTGGTTCAGGCGGCGGGATTGCGGTTTCCTCTGGTAAGTCAGGTTTTTCAGGACTTCATAACAGGCAACAAACAGTTGCTTCCTCGCACTGTTGCCGAAGGAAAAAAGGTGCTCCGGAAATTGACCGGGATATAAAATGTTGTTATAATCTCTCTAGTTTTGCTCAGCGTGTAATTTCGGGGGAGGCGCTCTTGCCCACGGGCCTTATTCGACTATCCACCTCTGATTATCCGACGTTCGTTGGTGTTTAAGGGTGCCCGGGGCAAGCGCAGGAGAGGAACCGGAATTCAGGGAGAGAGGGGAGAAGTGATAGAGATGCTGCCGACGCCGAAGAGTTATACACTAGTAGCAGCAGCAGCGGAAGGAGAAAAAGAACTTACAGCCTTTGACCGGGCACTTCTCCTGGCAGGAATCGGAAATGTTAACCTCGTCAGGGTGAGCAGCATCCTGCCGCCGGGTGCCGAGTACAGGGAAAAGTTGAACATTCCCCCCGGGTCTCTGGTCCCGATTGCCTATGGAAGTCTTTCCAGCACCGAACCGGGTGCCCTTATTGCGGCTGCCGTTGCTGTAGGGGTTGGGCCTGACGCCGGGAGTTTCGGGGTGATCATGGAATTTTCCGGGTTCTGCAGCCAGGAGGAAGCCGAGCGTGAAGTGAGGGAAATGGTGATCGAGGCTTTTCGCTACCGGGAAATGCCTTTAAAGGAGATCAAGGTTGTCGGCGTCGAACACCGTGTTGTCCGCTGCGGGTGTGTTTTTGCAGCTGTGCCGCTCTGGTATTGAACCAGCCTGATTGATTTATAAACTCAAAATTCTAACGCATTAATAGCGCAAGGAGAAAAAGGCAGATGGAACTCTGGTTCACTGAGAAGCAGACACCGGCTTTGGGAATTACCTGCAAAGTACTGCAAACCCTCCACCGGGAGAAAACTCCTTTTCAGGAAATAGCGGTTCTGGATACCGAGCAGTATGGGCGCATGCTAGTCCTGAACGGGATGGTTCAGTTGACCATCGGTGATGAATTCATCTATCATGAGATGCTGGCCCATGTCCCCTTGCACAGCCACCCCGCTCCGCGCCATGTCTTGATCGTCGGCGGGGGTGACGGAGGCACTGCCCGGGAGGTGCTGCGCCATCCTCAGGTGGAAAAGGTTACCCTCGTGGAAATCGACCGGCGGGTTGTGGATGTCAGCAGGCACTTTCTGCCGGAGG
This sequence comes from Thermacetogenium phaeum DSM 12270, assembly GCF_000305935.1. Taxonomy (NCBI): domain Bacteria; kingdom Bacillati; phylum Bacillota; class Clostridia; order Thermoanaerobacterales; family Thermoanaerobacteraceae; genus Thermacetogenium; species Thermacetogenium phaeum. Next base: position 1,018,784 of record NC_018870.1, read on the forward strand.
TTTCCTGTTCCTTTGACGACCAGAGGATGGAGGTGCTTTTTGAAGACGGAGTAACTTATCTTTTGGGCCGACAGGCGGAGTATGATATAATACTCGTCGATGCGCCGGAGCCTATCGGGCAGGCGGCGCGGCTTTTTAGCCGGGAGTTCTATGAGGGGGTTTTACGAGCCCTACGCCCGGATGGGATCTTCGCCGCGCAGACCGAATCCCCCTTTGTCAACTCCGATTTGATCGCTCGGGTCTATCGGGAGGTGAGGGGTATCTTCCCGATGGCGAGACTTTACCTGGCGCCTGTCCCCACTTATCCAAGCGGGCTTTGGAGTTTTACTATCGGCTCCAAGCATTACGACCCGGAACTGCCTCTCCGGGAAAGTGGTCTTGAGGGGTCGCTGCGCTACTACAATGCGGGTGTCCATAAGGCGGCCTTTCAACTGCCGAATTTTGTGCGCAAACTCCTCGACGGGGAGGTACGGCCGGGTGATGTTAAATGAGCTCTGTGTGCGGGAATGGCAATATCTGGCCGCCAAGGGTTCCTATAAAGAGGCCCGGCTGGTCCTGGCGGGATTGCCTCTGGAGCTCACGGTAAGCTTTCGCCCGGGAACGCGGGAAGGGCCCCAGGCAATAAGAGCGGCCTCCCAGGGGCTGGAAGAGTACAGCCCCTATTTGCGGGAAGATTTAAACGACCACTTAATCTTTGATTGCGGGGATCTGGCCCTGCCTTTCGGGAATCTCCAGGTAGCTTTTCAGAGGATTGAGGCCCTCTGCAGGGTGCTGCTGGCCGATGCAAAAATACCGGTATTTCTCGGGGGGGAACACCTGATCACCTTTCCGGTAGTCAAAACGCTGGCGGAGGCATATAGCGGCCTCAAGGTTCTGCATTTCGATGCCCATGCCGATCTGTGCGACGACTACCTGGGGGAAAAGTACTCCCACGCCACTGTGATCAGGAGGGTCTGTGAGATCGTCGGAGCAGGCAATGTATACCAGTTCGGGATCAGATCGGGGACGAAAGAAGAGTTTGAATATGGCAGATCCTGCACCGTTTTTTATCCCTTTGAGATCTTACCCGGTCTGGAATCCTGCTTACAGTCCTTAGAGGGGCACCCTGTTTATGTGACGGTTGATATCGACGTCATTGACCCCGCTTACGCTCCGGGGACGGGAACGCCGGAGCCCGGTGGAGTGACGCCTCAAGAACTTTTTCGTGTTTTTGAGCTTTTAGAGGGCTGCCGTATCGTCGGTTGCGATTTTGTGGAACTTGCTCCCGTCTACGATCGGAGCGGGATTACCTCGCTCCTCGCCGCCAAACTGGTGAGGGAAGCTCTGCTGGCTTTTTCCCGGGGGGTTGAGGGGCGGAATTCGCCGACCGGGGACAGAAAAGGCGGCAAATCTGTTGATTGATTATGTTCAAATTGATATTGACGTACCTGGAATGGGATGTTATAATAAGCTTGCCTTGAAGATTGATGAACGGTGGCGGGGGCGATTAGCTCAGCTGGTAAGAGCGCCTGCCTTACAAGCAGGAGGTCGGCAGTTCGAGCCTGTCATCGCCCACCAGGAAGATGATATTTGATGATAAATTGATTAATGTGGAACTGTGGTGTAGCTGGTCTAACACACCGGCCTGTCAAGCCGGAGATCGCGGGTTCGAGTCCCGTCAGTTCCGCCAACCATATCCGGCTCGGTAGCTCAGTTGGTAGAGCAGCGGACTGAAAATCCGCGTGTCGGCGGTTCGATTCCGCCCTGAGCCACCAGATTAGCGGAAGTAGCTCAGCGGTAGAGCATCGCCTTGCCAAGGCGAGGGCCGCGGGTTCAAATCCCGTCTTCCGCTCCAGAAAAGTCAGGCTCCGCAGACAAGTGCGGAGCCTTTTATCTTTGAATGGCTGCCGTGAGAATACGTCCTGTATCCTGTCGTTGCTCCCGGACTTCAGTTTGGCTCGCCCTAAGCTTGTCGCAGACTTTAGCCGACCGGCTCTTGTGATGGCATCCCTGCCGCAGAGTCGCCTGCATGCGAAACATGAACAGCGCCTGTTTGCCTGACTTGGCGAGCCTTTCATGACGGCAGACCCACTCGATCAGGGAGTGCATGAAATGTGTTGATTTCTAAAGGACATCTTCGCCGCAAGCTCTACTGTTATCTGCTGGATCAAGGGACAAAAACGCTCTTCCCCCTTGATCCCAAAAACCTCATCAGAGGATAACGGTACTCGTAACCATTGAGACTCTGCTTCCGATACCCCCGCCGCCTGTAACGAATCTCTACACCAAAAATGGTTGTCAGACTTCGTTCCCGACTCCCTACCGACGCAAAATCAGGTGTTGTCTCGAGCAGCATTTTGTTATATAATAGTAAGTGCCAAAGCGAGGGCAAGTGGCGAAGTGGTAACGCAGCGGACTGCAAATCCGCCATGCACCGGTTCAAATCCGGTCTTGCCCTCCATTTTTATGCCGGGGTGGCGGAATTGGCAGACGCACGGGACTTAAAATCCCGGGAGCCTCGCGGCTCGTGAGGGTTCGATTCCCTCCCTCGGCACCATTTTTTGGCGCGACCGCCGTTGTAGGCAGGTATGGCAATGGAGAAGCCCTCTTCCCTGTCGTCAGGGGAGGGTTTTTTAATTTACTTAAGGAAGAAGAATGCTTACCTTTTTGCATCTAAGTTTAGGTAAGTATGCCGGCAGGGAAAATTGCTGGCTGAAGATAATACTAAGTTCAATACCTCTGAACCGGATTTTACTGGTGACGGGTTATTTTCAGTTCTTTGCTGGTTTGATCGCCTAAGGCATTGTTGAGAGAGGAGTTCCCATGGGGTGCATCAAGTTAGGAACGGGATCCTATAAGGAAAGGCTGACGAAAAGTCTCGACTATTGCCTTTCCCACTTTGATGTTTTGGAGTTGCAGGATTTTATTATGCCTGATAACCTTGAGAATCCCGCGTTGATCAAAGAATATAGAGTGATGCTGGCGGGTTTCGAGGGAGAAATAACCCTTCACGGTCCCTATCTAAACCTGGCGCCTACCAGTATTGATAAGCTGGTCAAAGGAGTAGCCGAACGGCGGTACCTCCAGGGTGTTGAAGCGGCGCAAAAGATCGGGGCGCAGCACCTGGTAGTTCATTCCTTCTACGATACCACAACGGGGTATCAGGGGTACGATCGGATGTGGCTGGATGATAATGTTAAATTCTGGACGGCTTTTTTGGATAAAATAAGGGGGAGCGGTGTGACCATTCTCCTGGAAAACGTTTACGACCGGAATCCGGAGACCTTTGCGGAGCTAATAGCAATTATCAATTCTCCGCACTTTCGCTCCTGCATCGATCTCGGCCATGCCAACTGCTTGTCGGATTATCATCCCTGCCGATGGATAGAGAGGGTCGGAGGGTATTATTTACATATCAGCGATAATAACGGAAGAAATGACGGCCATCTGGGGATCGGCTGTGGGAACATCGATTACCTGAGGATTTCCAGAGAGCTGGCGTCTTACCCTGAGCTATACCTGATCAGTGAAGTCAACGATGAGTTTGAGAAACAATTCCAGGGCTTGCAGTGGCTCAAAAAGATGATTACTGACGGGGAGTTCGCTGCTCATCACCTGACCACTTGAAAGAGTAGGATTCGTTCTTAGGGTTTGTGGGGGAAGGTGCTATCCTTTGCTGCACTTGGTTTTATTGCAAGGGATTATCACCGGATAATCGGAGACCAGGAGCAGAGTTCGCTGTGAGTGGGAGGCGACAAAAGAGATGCCTGCTAGCAGGGTGTGTGTGATCGGTGGCGGCCCTGCAGGCCTTGCTGCGGCATTGGAGGGCGCCAGGCTGGGATTGGATGTGGACTTATTCGAGCGGAACCGGATCGGGGAGAACATCAGGTGCGCGGAGGGTTTCTACGACTCACTGCAAATTTTGGGTAAGCCACCAGCCGGTATGCGCTTTAAGGTGGATGAGTCAATACTCAAGGTAAACAGGGAATACAGGGTGGATTGCCGGAAAATCGCCCTCTGGATGATCGACCGGGGGGAGTGGCAGCGCCACCTTGCCGGGCAGGCGAGGAAGGCGGGGGTCAGAGTCGTTGAGAACACCAGGATTACGGCAGATGATCTGGAGGAGCTGCAGAAAAGTTACGATTGGGTGATCGATGCCGGCGGCGTCCCGTCGGTTACCTCGATCAGGTACGGGTTTCGGGATTACTACAGGCGTTATGGTGCGGTAACTGCGCAGTGTGTGATCAAAGGGGACTTCTCCCGCCTGGGGAAGCGCTTAAAGTTCGTCCTCTTGCCCTATTATGAGGGATATTTCTGGGTTTTTCCTAAGAACGGTGAAATTGCCAACGTCGGTGTGGGTTCGTTTCTTCCCGAGGGTGAAGGTGTCGGGTGGGGAAAGGCTCTTTGGCAAAGACTCGATCGTTTTATAGCCCAGGAGGGAATAAAGGGGACGATTTTGAGGAAGCATGGGGGGATTATTCCCATCCGTGTCCTCGAGAAACTCACCTACCGGAACATCCTTCTGGTAGGTGATGCCGCAGGTTGCGCCTCACCCTTGCATGGTGGAGGAATTGACGCAGCGCTGATCACCGGACGACTGGCGGCGCGATGGATAGCCGCCGGTTGCAGAGGTGACTTCTCCGGTGAGATCAGGCGCCTTCTGCAGCCGAAATGGGAAGTGGAAAGGCGCCTTTGTAAGATCTGGAGAGGTCTTGACCGGAAGGCCCTAGATGATCTGGCCGGTTTGATTGCCGGAGAGTACAGTCGGGTTGGATTCCGTGGAATGCTGCGCCGGCTTCCGCTGTTGTTGCGGAATTTCGGCACCTGCCGGCGGTTTTTATCCGGTTTAACGAGGGGCCAGTGGTGATCTCTGATTCTTCTGATTCGAGAAGACCGGCGCGCCTCTCAAGATCCTCAAAGGTTTTCTCATCGATTTTTCCCGTAATGGGGAGTCCCCTATGCAATTGGTAACACTTCACTGCGAATTCGGTGAGATGCCCGTACCAACCGTCGCAGTAATAAGGGTTAAAACCGGCTTCCCTGAGCAAGAGCTGAGCGTAAACGACATCCGGACCGCAGTCTCCCTCTTTCAGGAGGCGGTACCTGGAACCGGCCAGCCAGGTCAGGGGGGCTTGAATTTTCACCCTGGTACCGACAGGAGCCCATTCATAGACCTGAATAACATCCTCGTTGAACATCCTGATGCATCCGGCGGAGGCAGCGGTTCCGATAGACCAGGGATTGTTTGTTCCGTGAATGCCGTAATTGCCCCAAGGCACGTTGAGCCCCATCCAGCGAACCCCGAAAGCACCTCCCCAGTCAGAGGACTTGTCGATTATTTTCCACTCCCCTACAGGTGATGGTGTACTGGGCTTGCCTGCTGCCACCGGATACTCCCGAACAGGGCGGTCACCGTCAAATACGGTCAGTGTCAGTTTTTCAAGATCGACGAGGATGTTGACGTTGCGGGGGGCGGTGGGCGGCGCGGTTGCAGCCTGGTGTTCGCAACCTTTCCCCAATTCCTTCCAGGTGGCATGGTCAACACTTCCCGTAACCGGCTGTTTTCTTGCTTTTTGAAAGTTGCGAACGGCCGTTGCCGTGGTGCTGTCGTAAACACCATCGCACCTTCCGGTGAAAAAGCCCAGCTGTTGGAGCCGGTTTTGGAGTTCGCGCACATCCTCCCCCTGCAGGGGAGGAGTTGTTTCATATAAAACCCTGTTGTATTCACCGCAGGCGCAGGGCATTCCCCAGAGATCCTGTAAAGGATAGAGCAATGTAATCAGAAATAATAAACCTGTCAGTGATGCTCTCAGCAACTTTGACCACATCCCTTGATAATATTGTTTTAATTTTGTTAAATGTTATTCTTTTGAATCGAGATCAAGCCGGCAGGATTCCGGGGGCAATGAGAGCAGTTTTATAAAAGCCGGCTGCCGGAGTTTAAGATCGGCCGTCCATTCCAGGTATTCGATTTCTGCAACCAGAAGCGGTTCCACCCAGTTCACCTTCAGAGTAGACCTGGGTGAAAGATGAAAGGGCGACCTGTCACGGACCAGGGAAGGGAGAAGGGAGACGAGTTCTGCTTCTGCTCTTTTTAAACCGCTGCCGACGCGGCCCAGGTAATGCAGGTGTCGATCCCGATAGCACCCGACCAGAATGCTGTTCAGACAACCGGAAGCGGTCACATAGCCTCCGATGACCGTTGCCAGCCTTCTGCGGTTTTTGATCTTCAACCAGTACCTGCTCTTCTTCCCCATCAGGTAGGGTGAAGACCTGTCTTTGGCAACGATACCTTCAAGTTCTTTAGCTTTGACCATCTGGAAAAGGGAACGTCCTTCTTTCCGGAATAGGGGTGAGAGAACGCAGTGTTCTCCACCTTGAAAGATGCCTTCCAGCATCTCTCTGCGTTCTGTAAATGCGTATTGCGTAACGCTTTTTTCTTCCAGAAACAGGATGTCGAACGGGATGTAGATAACCGGGATCAGGTGTGACCTTGCTGCTGCCGTTGCCGGTGATCCTGCAATGCGCTTCATCAAGAGGGGGAAGCTGGGTTTGTGACCGGCCAGGGCAATCAGTTCCCCGTCGATTACGGCGTTTCGAGCCTTAAAGCTCAGGTAGAGTTCTGTTAGCTCCGGAAAGTAAGTGGTACGCTCCTGGAGGTTGCGGTTTTGCAAGCGCACCTCTTTATCTTTGATAAATGCGAGCAGGCGCATCCCGTCCCATTTGATTTCAAAAAAATGGTTGCTGGAATCGAAGGGCTCGGGGTACGGTTGGGGTTCCATGGGTTTAACATTGCCGACCGTCCATTCCAGTTTGATCACCACCGAAAGCGTTTGCTGGGCGGGTTGGATACCTTAGGTGTATAATCCGGGCGGTCGTCGAGTTTTTTCTTTGCAATAGAAAATGCTTTGAAGGCTCTCTTAGTTTCTCCCAAAAGAGTTAGAGGTATTCGGAATGGAGATTCCGCTCCTCCAGACGGCAATGGCTGGAACTGCGCAGGGAAGCGGATGGTGCTGCAGGGTGAAAAAATCCTGGGGGACGGAGGGAAGGACAGACAGCTCTCAATTTGTTGACAAGGTTTTTCGGGTGCTGTACAATTGCACACAAGGAGCCGAGAAAGGGCGATTACGATCAGGCGACGGTAGGGAAGAGTACCTAGATACTGGTCACAGAGAGGGGGTGCCGCGGCTGGAAGCGCCCCTGTCAAAAGGTCTGGGGAAGACCGCCCTGCAGGTACGTCGCCCGGTGGCACACCGTTAAAGGTGCATCTTGAGTGAGCAGAAGAAGTCTTCTGCTAACCGGGGTGGAACCGCGGGTATATCCCGTCCCTGAATGGGACGGGATTTTTTGATGAAATACGGGAAGGCTGTCTTCGTCAAAACCACCGTCCTTCGGGTGTTATGCCGGAGGATGAACGTTTTATAAAAGAATAGCCGGGAGGTAAGTAGTGCGATGGAGCAGAAGGAAGCTCAGAGGATGATAACTGTTATTTTAAAGGATGGAAGCAGTTGCGAAGTACCCTGGGGAAGCACCTGGGGGGATGTGGCCGCTGGTTTAAGCAGAAGGCTGGCCAGGGAAGCGGTTGCCGCCAGGGTGGACGGGGACTTGCAGGATCTTAGCTGTCTTGCCGAATCCGGTAAAAGGGTGGAGTTTCTTACTTTTGCCGAAGAGGAGGGGCGGGCTGTTTACCGCCATACCTCTTCTCATGTGCTTGCTCAGGCTGTGAAACGGCTCTTTCCCGATGCGAAACTGGCCATCGGACCGGCCATTGAGGATGGTTTTTATTACGACTTCGACACCGACCATCCCTTCACAACAGAAGACCTGGGGCGGATTGAGGAAGAGATGAAGAGGATTATCAAGGAGAATTACCCTGTGATCCGGGAGGAGGTATCTCATGAAGAGGCCATTGCCCTTTTTGAAGAGCGGAATGAACCTTACAAAGTGGAATTGATCAAAGAATTACCACCGGATGTTCAAGTAACCGTTTATAGACAGGGGGAATTCTGCGATCTTTGCCTGGGGCCGCATCTACCGAGTACCGGGAGTATCGGGGCGGTCAAGCTGCTCAGCGTGGCCGGGGCCTACTGGAAGGGCAGCGAAAAGAACAAAATGCTCCAGCGGATTTACGGCACCTCTTTCCCCAAGAAGAAGGATCTGGACGAATACCTGCAACGGATTGAGGAAGCAAAGAGGCGGGATCACAGGAGGCTGGGGCAGGAACTCGACCTCTTCGGTATTGCCGATGAGGGCCCGGGATTTCCCTTCTTTTACCCTAAGGGGATGATCATCAGGACGGAGTTGGAAAACTACTGGCGTTCGGAACACCGGAAGAGGGGCTATCTGGAGATCAAAAGCCCGATCATTTTGAACCGTGCCCTTTGGGAGCGATCCGGCCATTGGGAGCACTATCAGGAAAATATGTATTTTCTCCAGATCGACGGGCAGGACTATGCAGTCAAACCCATGAACTGCCCGGGGGCGATGATCTATTATAAAACAAGACTGCATTCTTACCGGGAATTACCGCTGCGCATCGGGGAGCTTGGGCTGGTGCATCGCCACGAGCGTTCCGGTGTCTTGCATGGCTTAATGCGGGTGCGCTGCTTTACGCAGGATGACGCCCACATCTTCATGCTGCCCGAACAGATCACCGATGAGATCATCAATGTTATGGATATGATCGATGACTTTTACCGGACGTTCGGTTTTTCATATCGGGTGGAGCTCTCTACAAAGCCGGAAAACGCCATGGGTTCGGATGAAATATGGGAGACGGCGACCAGGGCTTTGGTCGCTGCCCTGGAGCAGAAGGGACTTCCGTACCGGGTGAATGAGGGTGATGGTGCCTTTTACGGGCCGAAGATCGACTTTCACCTTACGGATTCCCTCGGCCGCAGCTGGCAGTGTGGCACCATTCAGCTTGATTTTGTGAATCCGGAGAACTTCGACCTGACTTATATCGCTGAGGATGGCAGCAAGAAGCGCCCTGTGATGATCCATCGCGTTATTTTCGGAAGTATTGAGCGGTTTCTCGGTATTCTTACGGAGCATTATGCAGGCGCATTTCCGGTCTGGCTGGCTCCGGTGCAGGTGAAGGTGCTTACCGTCGCCTCCCGCCACACCCATTATGCCAGTGAGGTAGCCGGTTACCTGGAGAGGGAGGGAATTAGGGTAGAGCAGGATGACCGCAATGAAAGAGTAGGGTATAAGATCAGGGAGGGAGAACTGGAGAAGGTGCCTTATTTGCTGGTGGTAGGTGACCAGGAGGTTGAATCCCGTACTGTCAGGGTTCGCCGGAGAGGTTATGGCGACCAGGGTGCGGCCCGGTTGGAGGATTTCGCGTCCATGATTAAGGATGAGATTGCCAGAAAAGCCCGCTAAGCGTTGGGGACTAAATGGTAAAATATAGTTATACTGGTAGCTATCTGTTGCCAAAATGCCGTAATGCTGGGCAATGTGTGGCAATATATTGTATAATATGACTTGGCCGGAAACAGTCCGGAAAAGGAGGCCATGATCATGGGCGAAAGCCAGCAAACGGATTACGGAAAGATTGAGATCACCGAGGAAGCGCTGGCTACCATCGCCGGTGCCGCAGCAGTTCGCTGTTACGGGATCGTGGGGATGGTTCCCCGGGGGCTACGACAGGGGGTCTCGGAGATACTGGGCAAAGATGACTTGAATAAAGGGGTTGAGGTAAGGCAGGAGGGGTCGAACGTTAAAATCGATCTCTGGGTGGTTATGTGCTATGGAGTAAAGATGGCGGAGGTCGCCCGCAATGTTATGGAGACCGTCCGTTACGAAGTTGAAAAGATGACCGGTTTGCATGCGATAGAAGTTAATGTCAATGTGGTGGGGGTACGGATCATCAAGTAAATGTTCTTCAAGTAACTGTGAGGGGGAACTGGATTGGATCACGATGTTGTGACCGGGGAGCAGGTCAGACAGTTATTTTTGGGTGGCCTGGCGGCGATCGCCGAGCACCAGAAGGAGATCGACCGCCTGAATGTTTTCCCTGTTCCCGATGGCGATACAGGCCGGAATATGTACCTTACCATGGCTGCGGCCGTTAAAGAGCTGGATAAGGTTAACGGTGTGGGGATCGGATCTGTTGGAGAAGCTGTTGCCAGGGGCTCTCTGCTAGGAGCGCGCGGCAATTCAGGGGTGATCTTGTCCCAATTGATACGCGGCCTGGCAGACAGCATGAAAGGCAAGGAAAGGATCAGCGTCCAGGAGTTTGCCCAGGCATGGCAAAATGCCGTGTCCAGCGCCTATCGGGCGGTTATTAAACCGGTAGAGGGTACAATGCTCACCGTTGCCAGGGGATTTACTCAAGGAATGAACGAGGCCGCAGTGAGTAGCGGGGAGTTGAAAAAGGTTCTTGCTCACGCCATCCAGCGGGGCTATCAGACTCTGAGGCAGACTCCGGAAATGCTTCCCGCATTGAAAAAGGCGGGAGTGGTGGATGCCGGCGGCAAGGGCCTCTTGGTGATTCTGGAAGGCGGGCTGCAGGCGCTCGGTGACGGCATGCTCCAACCAGCTGTTAGTGATAGGCAGCAGGAAATAAATGTGGTAACGCCCCTCCTTTCACCTAACGAAGCTGAGGATGATTTTACTTACCTTTACTGTACGGAGTTTTTATTGAAGGCAAGCCCATCCCAGATTCAGGAGATAAAAAAGGAGATAGAAGGTCTGGGCGGCAGCCTGGTGACGGGGAATGTCGAGGACTACATTAAAGTTCACATCCATACCAATTATCCCGGCCGCATCCTTGACCGCTGTCAGCGCTACGGCACCCTGCATAATATTCAGATCAGCAACATGCGCGATCAGTATGAAGAGTCCCGGACCGGAGAGGAAGAAAAAGATGATGCACCTCCCGTAGAGGATGGCGGCACGGCCGAGGTCGGCATTGTCGCCGTAGCCGCCGGTGAAGGCATTAAGAACATCCTGTTAAATCTAGGGGTAGCCCGGATAATCGAGGGCGGTCAAACGATGAACCCGCCTGTCGAGGACTTTATCCAGGCCATTGCGGAGGTGCCTGCTAGACAGGTAATTGTTCTTCCCAACAACAAAAATCTGGTTATGGCGGCCGAACAGGCCAAACAAATGATAAGCCGCCCTGTGGAGATCGTGCCGTCTACGAGCATACCTGCCGGTATCAGCGCTCTGCTGGCGTTTAACGATTCCCTAAACCTTGAGGAAAACGTAAAAAGGATGTGCCAGCAGCTGGAATGCGTGAAGACCGGAGAGGTGACATATGCTGTTCGCGATGCCGTAATAGGTGACCAACGGATCAAAGAGGGGGACATTGTCGCCATTTACCGGGGGGAAGTTGTGGCCTCCGGTTCCTCTCTAGAAGAGGCAGTGCTCGCCTTGCTCGAGAGAATGGTTGAAGAGCGTGATGAGTTGGTGACGCTGTACTCCGGTGCCGGTGTTGAGCTTGCAGAGATGGAAAGAATCGCAAACAGAATTCGGGATGCCTATCCCGATGTGGAGGTTGATGCCCAGGAAGGTGGGCAGCCAGTCTATTACTTCCTGATCAGTGTAGAATAGAGGTGGAGAAAGAATCGGAGGGGCAGGTTTATTAACGGGAGAACAGCTCGCCGAGATCAAGATATCGTCGCTGCCCAGGATCGGGGAGAAGCGGGCGAAGCTCTTTCAGAAAATCGGTATCACCAACATCTTTGACCTGTTATATTACCTTCCCAGGAGGTACGAGGACCGCCGGCTACGAGATTCTTTGAATGCTACAGAGGAAGGGCCTGTTAGCGTTGCAGGGGTAATCGATAGTTGGGAGGAGGTAAAACTGCGCCGGAACCTGACGCTGCTCCGGGTTATCCTGCATGGCAATTTCGGCACCTGTACCGCCCTGTGGTTTAACCAGTCCTTTTTAAAAAGGTCCCTGCGCCGGGGAACACCGCTGATGGTGACGGGAAAGGTTGAAAAGACCCTTTACGGTTATGAAATATCGGTGGTGGATTACGAGATAGGAAATTGTAAGGAACCGGTACATGTGGGGCGTCTGGTTCCTGTTTATGGAACTACCGGGGAGCTGAGCCAGCGATATTTGAGGCGCGTGATCTTTCAGTTGGTTCATAAGTATGCCTCCAGGGTGAAGGATGTCCTTTCTCCGGAATTGCGTCAGAGGTTCAATCTCTACTCCGCTTCCGAAGCCCTGAGAGAAATCCATTTTCCTCGGGATGCTGTCAGCCTGGAGAGAGCGAGAGAGAGGCTGGTCTTCGAAGAGCTTTTTCTCTTTGAAGCAGGACTTTCCAAAATCCGGGAAAGTTTGCGCAGAGATGGGGTTGCTCGCCCGCCCAGGACCGATCTGGCAAAGGCCTTCATAAAGAGTCTGCCCTTTCCCCTGACGGCAGCTCAGCGGCGGGTGATTGCTGAAGTCGAACGAGATTTGCTGTCCACAAGGCGGATGTACCGCCTGGTGCAGGGTGATGTCGGGTGCGGCAAAACCATCGTTGCCATCTATGCCCTTTTATCGGTTGTGGCAGCTGGTTATCAGGGGGCACTGATGGCCCCTACTGAGATCCTGGCCGAACAGCACTACCTTGGGATCAACAGAATCGTATCTCCGCTCGGTGTACGGGTGGGCCTCCTCACCGGTTCTCTGAGCAAAAAGGAGAGAGAGCAAAATCTAGCCGGGCTGAGAAGCGGAGAGATCGACATTATCATCGGGACGCATGCCCTCCTGGAGAGGGAGGTGGCCTTCCGCGACCTCGGCCTGATCGTTATAGATGAACAGCACAGGTTTGGCGTGCAGCAGCGAGATCTGTTATTATCCAAAGCTGCCTCTCCTGACGTGCTGGTGATGACGGCGACGCCGATTCCCCGCAGCATGACGATGACGGTTTACGGCGATCTGGACGTATCTGTCATCGATGAGCTGCCGGCCGGAAGGAAACCGGTTAAGACCTATTTTCTGCCGGCCTCCGAGAGGTCAAGGGTATACCGCTTTGTTAGAAAGGAACTGATGGCCGGGAGACAGGCCTATGTTGTCTGCCCTCTCATCGAGGAATCCGAGCACCTGAATGTTGAGGCGGCGGTTGCCCGCTATGAGGAATTAAAAGAGGAGTTTGCGGGTTTCCGTGTGGAGCTCCTTCACGGAAGGATGAAAATTGAAGAGAAGGAAGGAATTATGGAGGCCTTTCGAAAGGGGGAGATCCAGCTCCTGGTTGCCACCTCTGTCATTGAGGTGGGGATCGATGTGCCCAATGCTTCGGTCATCGTCATCGAAGGGGTGGAGCGGTTTGGTTTGGCTCAGCTGCATCAGCTGCGAGGGCGCGTCGGTAGGGGTTCGCATGAGAGCTATTGCGTGTTGATAGGAGCCCCTCAGACGCCGGAGGCACGGGAACGAATCAAAATACTTGTTAAATACCATGACGGCTTTCAGGTGGCAGAGCATGACCTGGCCTTAAGAGGCCCGGGGGAACTGTTAGGGACGCGGCAGCACGGCTACTCCGATTTCCGGGTGGTGGACATATTCAGGGATATGCCTGTTTATAAGAAAATAAAAAATTATTTCAATAATTGTAATTTTAATGAAATAGAACCCATTGTCTGGAAAGAGATCAACTTTCGTTTCCCTAATCTTCTTCAGGGCCTCAAGATATAGTGAAATTTAGGATATTAATTTTTTGTTTTAGAGCCTCGCCGTTTAGGCGAGGCTTATTGGTTTGATCTTACTCGTATGTGGTTTAATATTTTGTTCACAATAAAAGTACAAAGTAAAAACGATATTTTTGTATTAAAAATAGCTGTTGTGGGAAATACTTTCTAGGATAAAAAACTTTAAGGCTCAAATACTAAAAATAAAAGAAAGGAGGGAAAAAGGATGGGACAGGGACAAAAGCGCAATAAGCTTCTCGTACCCGAAGCCAGCAAGGCCATGTATCAGTTCAAGTATGAAATGGCCAATGAAGTAGGTATTTCCAATCAGATTCAGGGTGATTATTGGGGTTATATCTCCTCCCGTGACTGCGGCGCCGTTGGAGGAGCCATGGTGCGGCGCATGATCCAGACGATTGAACAGCAGATTGCCCAACAGGGAAACCCCGGGCAGACCATAGCCAGCACCAACACCGTTCAGACCACCTAATTGATTAAACCAACGGAAAGGAGGAGGTTTTCAATGGGTCAAGGACAAAAGCGCAATAAGCTTCTCGTACCCGAAGCCAGCAAGGCCATGTATCAGTTCAAGTATGAAATGGCCAATGAAGTAGGTATCGCCAACCAGATTCAGGGTGATTATTGGGGATACATATCTTCAAGGGATTGTGGTGCGGTTGGGGGGGCCATGGTACGGCGCATGATTCAGCAGTACCAGCAGAGCTTGGCCGGCCAGAACCCACAAACCACAACCACAATCCGATAAATGATAAACATGAACCCCTAGCGGACAGTTCTCTGCTGTCCGCTTTTATTATTTTAATACATTAAGGCTTCTAATTCTTCCACTGGCACTCTAGGATGTAAAGCCATCGTTATTCCTCTGTTGATGGTCCTTCCGGCATTCTCAATTAAATCATCGATTTCCCGCGGTGTTACGATCAGGTTCCCCTGAAAAGGCTCTAATAGCTCCCGAATGCTCTCCTGGGCGTAGACAGGATGAAATTTTTCCGCCCGGGGAATTTTTTTGTGGTATGCCTCTATGGCAAACTGGGCGATTACAGAAGCACTGACGACCGTCGGCACTCCTATGGCGATGACGGGAACCCCTATCGTTTGATAACTGATTTCCGTCCTTTTATTGTTTACGCCGGAACCGGGCGAGATCCCGGTGTCCCCGATCTGAACGGTCGTCCCCAGCCGGGAGATATTGGTTGCAGCAAGAGAATCTATGGCAATGATGACATCGGGATGAACCTTCTCGACGACACCCTGAATGATCTCTGCCGTTTCAATGCCGGTAATTCCCAGAACACCGGGGGCCAGAGCGCAGACAGAGCTGTAATTGGGAACGCTCTCCGGCATGTGTTGGAAGAGGTGACGGGTGATCAGCGAATATTTAACAACTGTTGGCCCCAGAGCATCGGGTGTTGCCTGCCAGTTCCCCAGTCCGATAATGATAACGGTTGAGTTATCAGAAATCCTTATCAACGACCTCAGTTGTTGTGCTAAAATAGCGGCGACGCTTTTTTGAACCTCCGGGGATTTAAACTTAAGCTCGGGCGCTTCAATGGTTACGTAGGTTCCCGGTGGTTTGCCCATCACACTTGCGGCATTGTTGTCTAATATTTTAATAACCGTGATGGTTCCATGGGCAAAACTCTGCTTTTCCTCGATTACTCCCGGGATTTCCTTGCCGGTAGCCCCCCGGATCAGATCCCGGGCCTCTAAAGCCAGATCGGTTTGCATGCCGATGTTACCCGAATTGAATATTTCATGGTGTTCGCTCAAAATTCTCCGCTCCTGTTGTGTTCTGATTCTTACTTTTCTTATCTTTAACAGAATGTTTACGATTTATACAAATTACCATTCTTTTTTGCCGGAAAAAAATGATTTTGAGCGAAAAGGTCGAATTAAGAAATATGAAGAGGTGAACTTTTTGAATGGATTGGCTGCCGCAATTGGACCGGTGCAATACTATTCAAGAGCTTCAGGATGTCTGCCTTCAGTGCCGTCGCTGCGGACTGCGAGAAAATTCGAAAAGGGTGGTTTTTGGTGAGGGGAATGAGAATTCGAGGTTGATGCTCGTTGGAGAAGCGCCTGGCGCCGAAGAGGAGCGGCTGGGGCGTCCTTTTGTTGGAGCGGCGGGGAAGTTGTTGAATAAAATCCTGGCAGCGGCCGGATTCCGCCGGGAGGATCTCTACATTACCAATATCGCCAAATGCCGGCCGCCGGGGAACAGGCTGCCGAGGAAGGATGAGGCGGATAGCTGCTATGTCTACCTGGTTCGGCAGATAGAACTGATCAAGCCGCGCCTGATTGTTTGCCTGGGCACGCTGGCAACTCAGTACCTCATCCATCATCAGGTTAAGGTATCGGCGGTCAGGGGACAGGTATTCGAAAAGGGCGGCATCAAGATCATAGCAACCTATCATCCGGCAGCCCTGCTGCGCGATCCGGGAAAGAAAAAACCCGCCTGGCAGGACTTTCAGTTGATCAGGAATCTTTATCGGGAATGCCTGGAAAAAAATGAATAAAAAAGGCCGCAATGGTTTGCGGCCGATTTGTCTCGCCATTGAGACGCTTACCTTCAGGAGGTAAAGCGTTCTCAATGGCGTGGGAGAGGAGAAACTGGAGGAAGAGCTCATGGGGTGGGAATTTCAGTAACCTCTGCTGCTGCTAGAGAAGTTACCTTATTGCATTTGCCCTCCCCATGAAGACCCTTTAGCCACTACTATTTTTACCCGCTTCAGCAATTTTATACAAAATCAATAAAGTTAATTTATTCCAATTTGCTCAAGGCCATGTAAAATTTCAGTAGGTAAAAGAAGGGGATCGGCTTCTTAAAAAGAAAAGAGACCTCGGCACCCAAAATCTATCACCCCAAAAAGGAGTGTGAGGTCTCATGTTAGATATTCGCCACATAGTGGGGGCAGTCCTTCTTTTTGTCAAAGGTTTAGTCAAATTAATTGGAGAGTGCGAAGACTTTTCTGAGCTTGAGAAAGGAGTTCACGAACTCTGCCAGGACGTGTGTAACCAGATTTTCACCTGGGCATTAGAAAAGATCGATACCCATCTGATGAATGAACGAGACCGAAGCATCTGGGAGGTTGTCGGTTTTCGGACAAAAACAGCCATCAGCACCTTTGGGGAATTTCCCTTAAAAAGGCGCCTGTACAGGAACAAAGAAACCGGGGAAACCAAATTCTTTTTAGACGAACTGCTGGGCTGGCCGGAGCGGGCCAGGGTTACTCCTTACCTAAAAGAGTTGGCAATCAAACTAAGCACCGAACTTTCCTTTGGCCGGGCAGCGGAGATATTGAGTTATCTTGTACCTAAATTAAGCACCATGACCATCTGGCATATCACCCAGGAAGCAGGCGAAATACTGCAGCAAGAAGGGGAAGAGAAGAGAGCGGCGGTATTTGAAGACGGAGAAGCACCAAGTGGGAAAGAAGTGGTTCGGGAGTTGCATATTGAAGGTGACGGAGTGATAGTCAATCTGCAACGGGAAAAAGAGAAGCGAGGAGAAATCAAACACATAGTAACCTACGAAGGGAAGAAACAAGTTAGCCGGAACCGCTTTGCCCTGCAAAACAAGCTTGTTGTAAGCACCCTAAGTGAAGGACAAGTGGCCTGGGAAGAGAGCTATGCTCGGGCTGGGGGGAAATGGGATTTAGAACAGATCAAAGAGATCTACATAGGTGGCGATGGAGCAAAATGGATCAAAGAGGGGCTGGAATACTTCCCTGGTGCCGTATACTGCTTAGACCCATACCATCTAAACAGGCATTTAACCGAAGCCCTTTGGTATGACGAAGAAACCTTTCAGAAAGTAGGCGCAGCCATCTCTCATAGCAACTGGCAGGAAACCCAAGCAATACTCACAGAAGCAATCAAAAAAACCAGAGGCAACCGGAAAAAGAGGCTCATCAAGCTATTGCATTATCTTGAAGAGAACTGGACGGGGATTATTAACTCGGCAGGAGCAAAACGTTTAGGAACCATCGAAGGGCAGATTCAGCACAACGTAGCACGGCGGATGAAACGCCTGGGGGCCAAGTGGACCACAACCGGAGGAGACCGGATGGCCCGGCTTCTGGCTGCCAAAGCAAACGGAGAGCTTAGCAATTATGCTTCGCGCTGGCCAGTGGAACATGGAAAGCTGAAGGAGATAGCGCAGATAAAACCGGTAGAAAAGTCGGTAGAAAAACAAAAAGCCGGAGAAATAGGGGAATGGCTGCAGGCGACAATACCGGCATTAAAAGGGCCTTTTGCGGATCGTCCCTGGATAAAACATGTTTTACGGGAACTGACCCGGCCGGAATTTGCTGCTCTTATTTGCTAACCGGTTTCCCGAGTAGCACTGATAGCTTGGCCTCTACATGTGTTAAATGTTTTGCGACGGGGTGACGTGTTATTGTTGTCTGTTCCTCCTAGCTACCTGGTTGTCAAGTTTATCTCAACAATCTTCAGTTAAATTCAAGGTCAAAGCCATTGCTTTGAAGCTTAAGGTTTTGAACGTCGAGGTCTCTTAAGGGGAAAAATTTTATTAAAAATACCTACTGGATCTTGACATGGACTTTGCTCAAACGCTGATTGTAAAAGCAGGGATAGGGGGTTATAATTCTTACATAAATAATACGAAGAAGGGTTTATAATGGCGGGACTCCGGGTGATCGGCGGAATTGCTAAGGGGAAACGGTTGAAGACCAGGAAAGTCAAGCATCTTCGTCCGGCAACAGATTATCTCCGGGAGGCCCTTTTTAATATTCTCATGTATCAGGTGCCGGGGAGCTTTTTCTTGGATCTTTTTGCAGGGAGCGGAAGCATTGGTATTGAAGCCTTAAGCAGAGGAGCCGAGAGGGTCTGCTTTGTAGAAAAGGATCCCGGTAATGCTCGATTGATCAGGGAAAATTTAGAAATAACCGGCTTTACCGATCAAGCTGAAGTGTTTACCGGTGATGTCTTTCACATCCTGCCGCTGCTGAAGCGAAAGGGTTGCAGATTTCACATTGTCTTCATCGACCCTCCTTTTAGACAAGGCCTGGTAGACCCTGCGTTGGAGATGGTAAGGGAGCAGGAGCTGTTGCTCCCCGGCGGTCTTGCCATTGCTCGTAGTGCTGTCGGAGAAGGGATCGCAGCAGAGAAGTCATCTTTTCGAAAGAAAAGGTACGGGGACAGCGTTCTGCTGTTTTTTAAGAATGAGGACGATGGGGGGAAGAGCCGGAATGAAGATAGCGGTCTATCCGGGGAGTTTTGATCCGATAACCTTTGGTCACCTGGATATCATCGAAAGGGCAACGAAGATCTTTGATAAGGTTATTGTCGCCGTCAGTGTCAACAGCGGAAAGGTACCCCTTTTTACTATTGAAGAACGGGTGGAGATGATAAAAAATGAGTGTTTAAATCTGCCCAAAGTAGAGGTCTGTTCTTTTTGCGGTTTGTTGAGCGATTTTGTCAGTCTGAATCGGGCACAGGCCATTGTTCGCGGCTTGCGCGCCGTCTCCGACTTTGAATATGAGTTTCAGATGGCGCTGACGAACCGAAAGCTCAACCCTGAAGCAGAGACCATCTTTTTCGTGGCGATGCCTGAATACTCATTTTTGAGTTCCAGCATTGTCAAAGAAATAGCTAGTCTGGGCGGAGATGTTACCGGAATGGTTTCTCAAGCAGTGGCTGAAAAACTGCGTCAAAAATTCTCTCAGATTAAGGGTCTGGGGTGATCACTTCAATGGAGTTGAAAGTTTTAAATGCCCTCGATGATTTAGAGGATCTGATTCAAAACAGCAAAAAGGTGTTGGGGAAGGTGCTGCTCAGTGAAGAGGTGCTGCTGGATTACATCGACCGAATAAGGACGCTGCTTCCTGAGGAAGTACATCAGGCTAAGTGGTTGAGCAAGGAGCGGGAGCGCCTCATCCGGGAAGCCCAACAGGAGGCCGAGAGGATGCTGTCGGAGGCCCGGGAAGAGGTTAAACGGCTCACAGATGAGAGCGAGCTGACCAGGCAGGCAAAGGAATCTGCAGAGGAGATAATTGCCCAGGCGAAAAGAGTGGCCAGAGAGATAAAGAGCGGGGCTGCGGATTTTGCCGATGAGATTCTCGGCCAGCTGGAAGCCAGCCTGAATAAGAGCATGAGTATTATCGGCAAAGCTCGGGAAGAGCTTCATCAGTCAAAAAGCAACTGATCTAGCGGATGATGATCCTTTTACGCAATATGCCGATGATCTTCAATGCCAGTCCGTGGCAGAAGAGAAGGGTTATGCTGGTAAGGGCAATGATTCCTCCCCAGACAAAGGGATGCCAGCTGGAAACTTGGAGACCGGAAAAGACGGGAAGGGAGATCAACTCTTCCGGTGGAAGGGTGAAAGCGAGATAGGTGATCCCCATCGCCAGTGGCATCTGGATGATCCTGGTGATAATGTAGGGGGTTGGACGAAGATCGCTGTCTGTTAAAATTCCGGTGATCTGCGCCTGGATGGAAAGCCCGTTCCAGGCGAGAATTGCTTCGATGACCAGCAGTTGGGTGAGGATGCTGGAGGTGCTGTGACTGACTTCTTCGATTCCGATGGTTATTTCGAAGAAGCCGTAGAGAATCCCCCGCACCAGATAAATGTCGAGGCCGAGAAGAGCCGCTAACGGAGCGAGGATGCGCATCAGCAACGAGAAGATCCCTGCTGCCTGAAGGACCCCAGTGAGAACAGAAAAAAAGGTGATAAAACTCCCGATGGTCAGGAGGGTGAGCCCGGCATTGCGGATTGTTTCTCCGAATATTTGGCCAAAACCTCTTGTCTGCAGTTGCGTCGAGGCGGCAAAGGAGCTGAGGGCCCTGTATAAGATTCTGCCGGTGCTTTGGGCAGGAGGAGACTTTTGGGGAAAGAGAAACTTGAGGAGAATGCCGCAGAGGAAATTGGAAAGATAATGGATGACGGCGATCAGAGGGCCGAGGGATGCATTCTTGTACATCCCGACACTCACGGCCCCCAGCATAAAAAGCGGACTGGCGTTGCTGGTAAAGGAGAGCAGCCGTTCCCCTTCATTTCGGGTGCACATACCCTCCTGGCGCAGCCGGTTGGTTAAAATGGCACATAGAGGAAAACCCGAAAGATAGCTCATGGCAATGATAAAACCGCTTGTGCCCGGCAGGTTGAAGAGCGGCCTCATTGCCGGCTCCAGAAGGGTGCCCAGGAATGCCACGAAGCCCAGTTTCATCAGGAGTTCGGAGATGATGAAAAAAGGAAGTAAGCTGGGAAAGACTATTTCCCACCAGATCTGTAGCCCTCGCTGGGCCGAGTGAAAAGCGGCGACAGGATGGCAGACTATCCCGAGAGCGAGAAACAGACAAGACGCCGTGAAAAGGGTAGGAGCTATCATCTTTTTTAATTTTATTCCATAATAATGCATTCCCATGGCGATTCCTCTGTTCGTCTTCCTGCAATAAAAAAGTTTTTCCAGGAAGGATTATACAACCTCAATGTAGAAAATAGACCTGCCGAAGAAGTTTTTACCGTGACTTTTCTGATATTTTTTCTGAATAACCGCTGTAATTTAACAAACCAACGTTGATATTGTTCCGTAAAAGCGCTTTCTCATGGCGATTCCGTTTAAAAAAAGAGATTCGGTCATAAGCTAGAGGTACCGGTAATATATACCGGTAGTATATAATAAAAGAAAATTTTAGTTGGGAGGGAAGGTTAATGGCTACTGTGGCGCCCAAGAACGCCGTTATGGAGCGCGTCTGGTCGATGGCCAGGAAGGGACAGAAAAGGATCGTCCTGCCCGAAACAGAAGATGAGCGAACGCTCCAGGCGGCGGAGATGATCGAGAAAGCGAATTTAGGTAGGGTTATTTTGCTCGGAAAGGAGGATGAGGTACGGAGAAAGGCAAAAGAGGCTGGAGCAAATATCGACAACATACCTGTCATCGATCCTGAGAAGTACGAGAAGTTCGAGGAGTATGCACAGAAGCTCCTGGAGATCAGGAAGGGGAAGATCGCTTCCATCGACGATGCCAGGAATCTCCTCAAGAACTACCTGTACTTCGGCGTAACCATGGTCAAGCTTGACGACGCCGATGGAATGGTTGCAGGTGCCGTCAATACCTCCGCAGATGTGGAAAGGCCGGCCTTCCAGATCATCAAGACTGCTCCGGGTATCTCCATCGCCTCCGCCTACTTTGCCATGATCGTTCCGGATTGCCCCTACGGTGAGAAGGGCTTCTTCCTGTATGCCGATTCCGGCGGGCATCCCAATCCTACTGCAGAAGAGCTGGCGGACATAGCCATCACCACCTGCATGACGATGAAGAACATCTTCGGTGTGGAAGAGCCGCGGGCGGCAATGCTTTCCTACTCCACAAAGGGCAGCGCTTCGCATCCCATCGTGGACAAAGTGATCGAAGCCACAAAGATTGCCAACAAGAAGCGCCCGGATCTGCTGATTGACGGGGAGCTGCAGGGTGATGCTGCACTAGTACCGGAAATCGGCAGGAAGAAGGCACCGGGAAGCCCTGTAGCCGGGCGGGCAAATATCCTCATCTTTCCCGATCTGAACGCCGGTAACATAGCCTACAAGCTGACGGAACGCCTAGCGAAGGCTGAGGCTTATGGGCCGTTGCTCCAGGGTCTGGATAAGCCGGTTAATGACCTTTCGCGCGGCTGCAAGGCGACGGACATTGTGAATGTCGCCGCCATTGTTGCCGTCAAGGCGATGGTTCCTTACGGCAAGAGGGATTAAATAGCTTTAAGGGGAGGGGGAAGAGCCGTGAAGATTCTGACTTTAAACTGCGGAAGCTCTTCCGCAAAGTACATGGTCTATGACTGGGATGCCCGGGAGATCATGTGCAAAGGCATTGTTGAGCGGGTGACGATTGGCGGTTCCTTTTGTGAACATGAGGTGACCGGGCGGGATAAGGTAAAGATAGAGAGAGAATGCCCTACCCATAAAGAGGCAGTGAACCTGATCCTTGAGCTGTTGGTAAGCCCGGAGTACGGTGTGCTAAAGGATGTCAAAGAGATCAATGCCGTCGGGCACAGGGTTGTCCACGGGGGCGAAAAGTTTAACAAGTCCGTGATCATCGATGATGGGGTGCTCCAGGTATTTAAAGAAATTCAGGATTTGGCACCTCTCCATAATCCGGCCAACATACTCGGCATCGAAGCGGCGAGAAGCATTCTACCCGATGTCCCCCATATGGCAGTTATGGATACCGCCTGGCACCAGACGATGAAGCCGCCTCAGTTTATGTACGCCGTTCCTTACGAATGGTATGAGAAGCACAAAATCCGCCGCTACGGGTTCCACGGAACATCCCTGCTGTATGTCGCCAAGCGAGCAGCAGTCCTTCTCGGGAAGGATCCCTTTGAGGTCAACTTAATCAGCCTCCATATTGGTAACGGCGTCAGCGCCAATGCCGTTAAGAAAGGGGTCTCCTTTGACACCAGCATGGGCTTCACACCGCTGGAAGGGCTGGTTATGGGCACCAGAGCTGGCGATCACGATCCCGCCCTTGACTTTTATATGATGCAAAAACTCGGCCTCTCACCCAAAGAGATAGACAACATCCTCAATAAGAAGTGCGGCCTTTTAGGAATCACAGGCAAGTATACGGACCGCAGGGACGTCCTCAAGGCCATGAAGGAAGGGGACGAAAGGGCAAAACTGGCTTTTGAAATGGAGTGCTACCGGATAAAGAAATACATCGGTGCCTATGCCGCTGCTTTGGGGGGCGTCGATGCCATCGTCTGGACTGCCGGCGTAGGGGAGATGGCGGCTGATATCAGAGCGCGGGCCATGGAAGGCTTGGAGTTCATGGGGATTAAATTCGATCCGGAAAAGAACAGGCTGGCGCGGACCAGAAATTCGGAATCCGATATTTCGGCGGCCGATTCCAAGGTTAAAATCTTCGTCATCCCGACCGATGAGGAGCTTGTCTTTGTGGAAGATGTCGTTGCCTTACTGGAAAACCGCTATGACGTGCACACCAATTTCAAGTATTCCTTCCAAGACCCTGCCTACAGGAATAAGATGCGGGATGAGCAGTTCGCCAAAGAACTGCAGAAGAATCCGGATCTGATCAAGGCAAAAGCGAAGATTCCAGGCCAGACGGACTAGCATCGGAGGGAGCGATTTGAAGGGGAAGGGAGACCTTCCCCTTTTCGTTGACAGGGAGACGGTTACTCGGTATAATTTGGAGTGTCATCAGGGGTGAGTTTCTCGTGAAGATTGATGTCGGGGAGCTGCGCAAGAAAAAGGGCCGGATGATGGATTTCAGTGGGAGGATTCCCTGTTTGACTCTGGATCTGCAACAAACAGGGATAACATATCGGGATCTGGAGATCAGCGGCCAGGCGACCAATACCGGAGAGGGGATTTTTGTCGAGGGTATTATCAGAGGGCAGACGGATCTCAACTGCAGCCTCTGTTTAAAGGCTTTTTCGGCGACAATCGAAGTCCCGTTTTCAGAAAGCTATTACCGGGAGGAAGATTCCGTGTCCCGGTTAGTGGAAGAAGAGGGGCGGTTCTATCAAGAGGACGAAATCATTCTCGATGATCTGATCAGAGAGGGGCTTTACCTGGCGCTCCCTATGAAACCGGTATGTAAACCGGACTGCAAAGGGCTCTGCCCAGTTTGCGGCAATGACATGAATGTGCAGCAGTGCCGGTGCCGGAAAGAGGAGTTCGACCCGCGCTTGACGGCACTGAGCGCACTCCTTAAGGAATGATTTAATGAACTCAACTAGGACTGGGGGTTGTGAAAGATGGGCGTACCAAAAAGAAGAGTCTCGAAAGCCAGGAAGAATAAGCGCAGGTCGGCAAACAAGATTGTCGGACCGGCAGTTGTGCTCTGCCCGCGCTGCCATGAACCGAAGAGGGCTCATGCTGTTTGCCCGGAATGCGGCTATTACCGCGGCAGGGAAGTAATTGCCAAATCCTAAAGGTGGGTGTAGAGCGAAGGAAAAGACAAGAGGTGTTATCTTCAGCCTGCTTGTCTTTTTTTATTTAAGAATAGACCTGACCTCGGAGGCACCCTTCTCCAACACGCATTTGGTGCCGGACGGTGAAGAGGGGGTCCCGGCGGGGTGGCGGGAAAAACGAGCCGGATAGCCCAGGCGGGAGGGCAGTGGGTAATCTAATGTCAAATTAACTAAACTAAGATAGGAGTGAACGGCATTATGATCATTGCCGTAGATGCTATGGGAGGTGACTTCGCTCCGGCAGAAGTAATAAGAGGGGCAGTGGAGGCGGTCAGAGAAGAGGGTGTGGAGATTATCCTGGTAGGCCCTGAAAAGATTATTGAGGAGGAGTTGAACAAGCACCATTACCCATCAGATCGGATCTCCATAGCCAATGCGACCGAAATCATCGGGATGAATGAGCATCCTGCAACTGCAGTACGGCGAAAAAGGGATTCGTCACTGATGGTCGCGGCGCAGCTTGTGAAGAAGGGGAAGGCCTCGGCATTAATTTCTGCAGGTAATACAGGGGCTCAAATGGCCGCCTCCCTTTTGGTGCTCGGTCGCCTTGCGGGGATCGAACGCCCCGGTATTGCCACAATTCTTCCTTCACCAAAAGGCCCCAGGGTTCTCATCGATTCCGGTGCCAATGTGGATACCAGAGCGGTGCATATTGTGCAGTTTGCTTACCTGGGTAAGACCTATGCCGAAAGTGTCCTGGGTATTGCGAATCCCCGAGTCGCTCTTCTCAATGTGGGAGGTGAGCCCAACAAGGGGAGCGAATCGGTTCGGGAGGCCTATCGAATACTGGAAGGGGCAGAAAAGATAAATTTTGTCGGCAACATTGAGGGGCGGGATCTCCTGACGGCGGATGTGGATGTGATAGCCTGCGACGGCTTCGTAGGCAATGTGGTTCTAAAAACGGCAGAGGGGCTGGCCATGAACCTGGTCGCAATGATGAAAAACCGGCTCAGGAAGAATCCTTTCCGGATGCTGGGGGGTATCCTCGTTCGGCCGGCATTAAAAGAGATCTTTTCGGATTTCGATTATACTGAAATCGGGGGTGCTCCTCTGCTCGGCGTCCAGGGCATCAGTATTATTTGCCACGGGAGCTCTCACGCCCGGGCTATTCGCAGTGCAATTCGCACCGCCTCGAGGGCAGTTAAGGGGGATCTTGTCGGGCGCATTTCTAAAGCTCTCAACCTGGAGGACAACACACAATAAGTTTGCCGGGGTGCTTGACAATTGGCGCTGACTGTTTAAAATGATTTTAGCTATTTTGCAAAGCTAAAAACATCCATCAGGTGTGGGAGGTGAGATGAGTGACCGATCTGGACGGACAGGGAATTTTCGAGAAGGTAAAATCAATTATTGCCGAGCAATTGGGGGTGGCTGAAGAGGAGCTGACCCCTGAGACCTCCTTTGAGGATCTGAACGCCGATTCGCTGGATATTGTAGAATTGATTATGGCTCTTGAAGAGGAATTCGATCTGGAAATTCCTGATGAAGAAGCAGAGAAAATCCAGACTGTGGGAGAAATTGTGGAATATCTTAAAGATCATCTCCTTTAAAATGGCACCCGCGCCAGACGCGGGGCTTCTGATTTGGGAGGATGCCGGGGAGGCAGTAAAGTGAACCCCGATCTGGATGAACTCCAAAAAAAAATCAACGTTTTTTTTAGCGAGCCGCGATTGCTGGAAACCGCTCTGACCCATCCCTCTTACATGGTCGAACATGCCGAAGTGGAGCACCACAACCAGCGGCTGGAATTCCTGGGAGATGCCATCTTGGGTTCCGTTGTGGCCTATTACCTGTATGAACACTTCCCCAAGTTCGGGGAGGGGCACCTGACAAAAACCAGGGCGGCGGTTGTTTGTGAGCCTTCTTTGGCTGCTGTTGCCAGGAAGCTGGAATTAGGGAAGTATCTGCGGCTGGGTAAGGGGGAGGAAAATTCCGGCGGCAGGAAGCGGCCGTCCATTCTTGCCGATGCCTTTGAGGCTTTGACTGCCGCCGTATTTCTTGATCAGGGTTGGGAAGCAACCTGTGATTTTCTGGCCGGACTGTTGAAGGAAGAGATCGAAAAAAACGTGCACGGGGTTACCCGGGACTACAAAACACACCTTCAGGAGCTGGTCCAGAGCAAGGGGAATGAAAGCCCGTATTATCAAATTCTGGAAGAGTCTGGGCCGGACCATGATAAGAAGTTTACGTCCGGAGTTTTTTTAAAGGACAAACTCTTAGGCAAGGGAACGGGAAAGTCGAAAAAGGAATCGGAGCAAAATGCTGCCCGGGCTGCCTTAGAGTACTTAAGAAAAACGTCCGGATTTTTCGGGAAATGAAATTCCTCCGCCTTACCCCTTGACCAGCAGGGATTTCGAATGTAGAGTCGAATATAGAGATTGTATTCCAATAGTTATTCATAACTAATAACTGCAGTCAAGGGGGGGAGAAGTTGGAAGTACTTAAGGTGTCCGCTCAGTCCAATCCAAAGTCTGTCGCCGGTGCCCTAACTGCTATTTTAAGGGAGAAGGGCTCGGCGGAGATTCAGGCTGTTGGTGCGGGAGCGGTTAACCAAGCGGTGAAGGCCATTGCCATCACCCGCGGGTTTATTGCTCCCAACGGAGTCGATCTTGTAACAGTGCCTGCTTTCGTGGAAATCACCATCGACGGCGAGGAACGAACGGCGATAAAGTTTATAGTAGAGCCCAGGTAAGGTAATGTTATTCTGATGTATTTAAAAAGATTAGAATTACGTGGTTTTAAGTCGTTTGCCGAGCGGGTGGAAATTAACTTCGAAAAGGGAATTACCGTCATCGTAGGCCCCAACGGGTGTGGGAAGAGCAATCTGACCGACGCCGTCCAGTGGGTTCTCGGTGAACAGAGCGCCAGACTGCTCAGGGGGCAGAGGATGGAGGATGTGATCTTTTCCGGGACTGCCAAAAGGCGCCCTCTGGGTATGGCAGAGGTTTCCCTGACTTTTGATAACAGCGATCAATCAGTACCCCTTCCCTTTGAAGAAATTAGTATAACGAGGCGTGTCTACAGATCGGGGGAAGGAGAATATTATATCAATAAAAGGTCGTGCCGCCTGCGTGATATCCAGGAGCTTTTTGCTCAGTGTGGTATCAGCCGTGCGGCTTTTTCTATTACTGCGCAGGGAAAGATCGATGAGTTTGTCTCAGCCCGCCCTGAGGAGAGGCGTGTTTTTTTGGAGGAGCTGGCCGGAATAGGCAGGTACCGCCAGCGGAAGGCCGAAGCCCTGCGGAAGCTTGAGGAGACGGAAGATGCTCTGGCGAGGGTGGAGGATATAATCCTGGAAATGGAGACCCGGCGGGGGCCTCTGGAGGAGCAGGCCCGGGTTTGCGAGATCTACTGCAACCTCCGGGATGAGGTGATGGAGCTGGAGCGCCGCTTGCTGAAAGGCCAGCTGGCGGATATCAGGGAAAGGGAAAGGGCGCTGCAGCAGACGGCCCAAGAGCTTGATGCCCTCGTCGCCCGGGACGGTAAAGTTGTTGAGATGCTGGAAGATGAATTCGATGTCTTTCAAGCCGGCCTCCGCTCGATGAAGAAGTCTTTTGGGCGGCTGGAAGGGGAATGGCAAGAGATCCAAAAACGGCATCAAGAAGCCCGCTTGGCGCGGATGCGCACGAAGGATAGAATATCCTCCTGCCTGGCACAGGAAGAGGAACTGCAGGAGAAGCTTACCGTCATCAGGCGCAGGCGAGAGGAGACAATAAGGGAACTGGAGAAGATATCGGCTCTTGGCGGCAGACTGGAGGAGCTTCTCAAGGAGGCCAAAAGGGGTTTAGAGGAGCTGGAAGAAGAGGGCAAAAATGGGGAGGCAGAGAGGGAAGCCCTGAGGAGACAGCTGGAGTCCTTGAATAAGGCTATTTTCGATAACCTGCACCAAAAAACTGTGCTGTTGAGCGAAATTCAGGGGCTTAATAACAAAAAGGAGCTCCTTTTACGCCAGCGGGAATCTTTGACCCGAAGGGTTAAAACGGCGGAAGAGCGCAGGGATGAGCTGGAAAGGGAAATCGGTGAAGGGGAGAAACTCCAATCCTTTTATGCCTCTTCACTGGAAGAGATCAGGAACAAACTTGCTCAGGCGGAAAAGAGACGACAGGCCTTGAATAAGGAGCTGGATGAGACCGGGCTTAGGATACGGTCGCTTCTCAGGAAAATAGAGGGCATTAAGGAGAGGGTTCGACTCTTAAAGACAGCGGAGAAAAACCATGAGGGTTACCAGCAGGGGGTTCGCAGTATTCTCCGGGAGATCGCCCGGGGAAGGGTACTGGCCGGGGAGGAGATCCGCCTGGCCGAGGAGTTGTTCACCATAGAACCTGCCTATGAAACCGCCCTGGAAACCGCCCTCGGACGGGCTTCCCATTATTTTGTCTGCTCCACTCCGGAAACGGCCAAGAAGGCATTGGAGTTCTTGAAGACAAGCGGTTCCGGAAGGGCGAGCTTCCTTCCTTTAACGGCGGTTGAGCGGTGGGCTGCGGGAGAACGCCCCCGGCGTTTTGAGCGATTTCCCGGTATTATCGGGTGCCTGTCTGAGATTGTCTCCTGTGAGCCAAAGTACCGTTGTGTAGCCGAGTTCCTGCTGGGGCGCACCTACCTTGCAGAAGACCTCCAGGCTGCAAGCCGCTTTGCGGAACACAATGACTACAGGGTGCGGGTGGTCACACTTGACGGTGACCTGATCCAGCTCGGTGGCCTCTTTACGGGCGGGAGATCCAAAGACCGCGGCTATCCAACCACGCGTCGCCGCAAGGTGGAGATAGGGAGGCTGGACAGGGAAATGCTCTCTTTGAAAACGGAGCTCGACGAGCTCGAAGAGCGGGAAAAAAGGGTCAAAGATCTTTTGGAGGAGAATGAGGAGCGCAGCCGGGAGTTACAGGAACGGCGTTACCGGTTTGAAGATGCCCGCAGGGAGGCGGAGCAGAGAATAGCCGCTCTGAAGCAGGAATGGAAGCAGATCGATGCCTCGAAGGAAACCTCGCTGCTGGAAAGGGAAGAACAGATGTTCCAAGAAGAGGATCTCGACAGGCGAATTGAACTGTTGAAACAGAAGCTGTCTGCGGTGGAGCAGGCAGAGAAACAGTTGAACGCCGAAAGAGAGAAGATTGAAAAAAGGCTGGCCGATAGCGAGCAGAAAAGAAGCGCCGTTCTCACCGCACTGTCCTCCGCCCAGGTGCAGTACAGCTCGTTATCCCAAGAACTGAAGCTGCAACAGGATAAGCTGCGGGGGCTGGAACATCAGCTGCGGCTGCAGGAGGGGGAGCAACGAGAGGTGGAGGAGAGGCTTACGGAGCTGTGTGGGGTAATTTCCGCCCTCCACAGGCGGGAGCGGGAACTATCGGAAAGGATCACAGCTCTGAATAAACAGGGCAGGGAACTGGGGGATATGATTGCCTTTCTTAAAAACAAGGTTGCTGCCCGCGAGAGGTTTGTCGAGGCGAGAAGGAAGAGGATCGAAAAACTGCGGCAAAGACACCTGAAGAGCAGTCAGCAGCTGGAAAACACCGAACTTAAACTTAAGCATCTGCTTGAGAAAAAAGAGCAGCTGTTGGCCGATGCCCGGGAGCGGCGCCTGGATGTATCGGAAGAGCAGATAAAACCGCTGAAACGTGAAGAGGAGATCGCTCTAAGAGAAAGGATCTCTACTTGTAAGAGGGAGATGGACAGCCTCGGGAATATCAACTTTGCAGCTCCGGGGGAATATAAAACGCTGCGAGAGAGGATTGACTGCCTGCTGGAACAGAAAAAGGACCTCGATGAGGCCAAAAGTTCCCTGCTGAAGATGATCCGGGAAATGGACGGGATCGCTGCCGACCGCTTTCTGAAAACATTTCGGATGGTGAGGCAAAATTTCGAGGATATTTTTCAAAGCCTCTGCGAGGGGAGAGCGGATCTGGTTCTGACAGATGAGTCCAATCCACTGGAAACCGGGGTTGACATCGTAGTGCTGCCCCGCGGTAAAAAGCCTCGCCATCTTTCTCTTCTCTCCGGAGGGGAAAAATCGCTGACCGGGATTGCCTTTTTATTTGCCATGCTCAAGACTCAGCCTGCCCCCTTCTATTTTTTGGATGAAATCGAGGCTTTTCTCGATGAAGCCAACCTCATTCGCTTCACCGGCTTTTTGAAGGAGTGGAGCGCGAGTTCGCAGCTGATTTTGATTTCGCACCGCTACCAGACGATGCAAATTGCGGATCACCTCTACGGTGTGACTATGGAAGAGCCGGGGGTTTCCAAGCTTGTTTCGGTCCATCTGAGCGATTACCTTCCTGATGATGAAAAGGAGAGGCAAATCTCTTAAACTCCTGGAATATCGAGTATGCCAGGGGGTTGGTTAGTAAATCCTTGATTCTGTGGTAAAATATTTTTATCTCGGAAGAGAGAGGGTTGGGAGCAATGGTAGCTTTTTTCCCCAAGCTGAAGGAAACTCTTGCTAAAACACGTGAGAGCTTTGTAAGCAAAGTAACCCAGCTTGTCCGGAGGCACGATAAAATAGACGAGGATTTCTATGAGGAGCTGGAGGAAATCCTGCTGCAGGCCGATGTTGGGGTTGCCGCCACTTCTCGCCTGATCGACGCCGTTCGTGCCGATGTCAAGAAGAAGAAAATCGGTAACCCTGAGGATGTGCGCCTGCTGCTGAGGGAAAGAATGGAGGAACTGCTGGGAGAGAATGCGCCTCTCCAGTTCGCTACCGCTCCACCAACGGTCATCCTTGTAGTTGGTGTTAACGGGGTTGGGAAGACCACAACCATCGGCAAACTGGCCTACCGGTTGAGGCAGGAGGGGAGAAGGGTGCTGCTTGCCGCCGCGGACACCTTCCGGGCTGCGGCCATTGAGCAGCTGGAGGTCTGGAGGGAAAGGGCAGGAGCTGATATCGTTAAACACCAGCCGGGGTCTGATTCCGCTGCCGTCGTCTATGATGCCCTCCAGGCGGCGAGGAAAAGGGGGGTTGATGTCGTCATCATCGATACCGCTGGCCGCCTCCATACCAAGACCAACCTGATGGAAGAGTTGCGCAAGATCAAAAGAGTGGTCAGCAGGGAGATCCCGGGAGCTCCTCACGAGGTTCTTCTGGTGGTGGATGCGGCAACAGGCCAAAACGCTTTGCGGCAGGCGGAATTATTCGGCGAAGCTACAGATGTCACTGGCATTGTGTTGACGAAGCTGGACGGCACCGCTAAGGGTGGAGTAGTGCTGGCCATTCGGGAGGAACGGGGGATCCCGGTAAAACTCATCGGTACAGGTGAGCGGCCGGAGGATCTCAAGGTTTTCGACGGAAAGGAGTTCGTAGCGGCCCTTTTTGCTGAGGAGGGTGAGGAATGAGAGCTGCAGTCATCGGAGGAACGGGTTTTTACAGTCCCGGTTTGTTGGATGAGGAGAGAGACCTGACCGTTGCCACTCCTTACGGGGAGGTTGCCTTGAAGGAGGGGAGTTACCATGGTAAAGAACTGGTTTTTCTGGCGCGGCACGGGGTGGATCACGCCTTCCCCCCTCACCTGGTCAACTATCGGGCGAACATCTGGGCGTTGAAAGCTGTGGGGGTCCAAACGGTATTGGCCACTGCAGCAACCGGTTCCTTGAACGAGGATATGAGACCTGGGGAGATCGTTCTTGTTGACCAGTTTCTGGATTTTACAAAGTCGCGGCCTCAAACCTTCTACGAAGGGGGTGAGGCGGGGGTTCTTCACGTAGATATGACCGAGCCCTATTGCCCCGAAGTGCGACGACACCTTATTGCGGTTGCCCAGCAGCTTGAGCGGAGAGTCCACCCCAAGGGAACCTATGTCTGTACGGAGGGGCCGCGTTACGAAACGCCAGCAGAGATTCAAATGTACCGGCAGTTAGGTGGTGATGTGGTGGGCATGACCAGCGTCCCCGAGGTAGTGCTGGCCAGAGAAGCCGGCCTCTGCTATGCCACTCTGGCACTTGTTACCAATTACGCCGCCGGGATCTCCAAAAACCCTCTTTCCCACAGAGAGGTGCTCGAGGAGATGGCCAGGTCGCAAGAGGTTTTGCGGAAGCTGATCTTCTCTGCCCTGGTGACCCTTCCAGAGGAGCGCAACTGTGCCTGTGCTCGGGCAGCTGCCGAACTCGGCTCTTTGGGGCAGAAGTCCATGCAGCAAGGAGATTAGCAGGACAGGAATCTGTTCTCTCATCAGCCGATAAAGGAATTTATTTCTTGTCAAACACGAGTTAGAAGGGGTAGAGTGCTGATGGATGTTTTGCGCTGGGAAGGAGAGCGGTTATACCTGCTCGATCAGAGAGAGTTGCCGCACCGGGTCGAATATCTGCCCTGTTCTCATTATCGTGATGTGGCTGCAGCCATCCGCCAACTGAGTGTCCGGGGAGCTCCGGCCATCGGTGTGGCGGCAGCCTTTGGTTATGCCCTGGCTGCTTTTAATTACTCCGAAGATGGAAAAGTGGCCCTGTCGGAGTACATGGAAGAGGCTGCCCGGGAATTACTGGCAACGCGCCCGACGGCCGTCAATCTCCGCTGGGCGCTTGACGAGATGAGGGCGGCGTATCAAGCCCTGAACGGCAAGAGCCTAAAGGAAATCAGAGATGGGCTGCTGGCGGCGGCATTTAAGATTCAGGCGGCGGAAAAAAAGCGGGATGAAAGGATGGCCTCCTTCGGAGCTTCCCTAATCCCTTCCCGTGCCTGCATCCTTACCTATTGCAATACCGGAGCACTGGCGACGACGGGATGGGGGACGGCTCTGGGGATAATTCGGGAGGCCCATCGTCAGGGGAAAGATCTCCACATTTACGTTCCGGAGACGCGACCGGTGCTGCAGGGTGCCCGGCTGACGGCCTGGGAGCTGCAGGAGGCCGGTATTCCTTATACCCTGATCACCGATAATATGGCCGGTTATGTTTTTGCTCACGGGGGAATCGATCTGGTGCTGGTGGGGGCCGACTGCATTGCAGCAAGCGGCGATTTCGCCAATAAGATCGGCACCTATACCCTCTCCGTTTTGGCCAACTATCATAACTGCCCCTTTTACGTGGCCGCCCCTCTTTCTACAGTTGATCTGACGGTCAAGACGGGGCAAGAGATCCCCATCGAGATGCGCGACCCCCGGGAGGTCAGGGAGATCGGTGGGAAGCTGATCACCCTGGAGGGCTGCCCCGTTCTCAACCCCTCCTTTGATGTGGTACCCCATCAGTTGGTAACGGCCTTCATCACAGATAAGGGAATCCTTAAACCTCCCTTTGAGGAAGCCCTGGCAGCGGCGTTCAAGGGTGGGAGTGAATGATGTTCCATCAAAAGACGGCAGCAGAGATCGTTGCGGTTGGTCGCCAGCTAGTGAGTAAAGGGCTTGTCTCAGGAACATGGGGGAATATCAGTGCCCGCATTCCCGGAGCCGGTGACTTTCTGATTACTCCGAGCGGTGTGCCCTATGAGAGCCTGGATGCTCAAGACCTGGTTCTCTTAGATCCGGAGGGTAAGGTGAAAAAGGGTACTCTGCGCCCCTCCACCGAAACCCCTTTGCACATCGCCATCTATAAAAAGCGCCCAGATGTTCTGGCGATCGTTCACACGCACAGCCCTTATGCATCAGTTTTCGCCGTCAACCGTAGGGAACTGCCGCCGGTTCTGGAGGAACAGGCACAGCTTCTAGGGGGAACTGTACGAGTGGCGCCCTACGCGCCTCCCGGAAGCAAAGAACTGGCTGATGGAGCGGTGACCGCCCTGGAGGGGCGATCTGCTGTTATTTTGGCCAACCACGGTGTGGTGGGGGTAGGGCGTTCACTGAAAGATGCCCTGCTCATCTGTCAGGTGGTGGAAAAAGGGGCACAGGTCTTCCTGCTGGCCCAGCTCTCCGGTAAGCCGCATGTTCTTTCGGAAAGGGATGTTGCGCTGTTGCGCAGAAACTTCCTGGAGAAATACGGGCAGAATCCTCTATCCTCTGCCTGTGCCTTAAAAGAGCAAAGCCGAAAGGATGATGACAATTGAAAATACTGATTAAGGATTGTTATCTCTGCGATCTTTTAAGAGATTCCGGAGTGACCACAGGGGATGTCGCCGTCGAAGGGAACCGCCTTCTCAAGGTAGGTGGAGAGGGAGAGCTCCCTTTAGGATGGAAGCCCGAAAGGGTGATTGACGGCAAGGATCACCTCTGCCTCCCCGGACTGATTAACTGCCACACCCATGCGGCCATGACTCTGCTCAGGAGTTATGCGGATGATCTGCCGTTGATGCATTGGCTGGAGAAAAAGATCTGGCCAATGGAGGCCCGGCTCACCGGAGACGACGTCTATTGGGGCACGCTTCTGGCTATCGTTGAGATGATCGAATCGGGGACCACCACCTTCAGCGACATGTACTTTTTTACGGACAGGGTCGCGGAGGCAGTCGAGGTGAGCGGTGTGCGCGCCTGTCTTTCCAGAGGCCTGATAGGAATTGGGGATTCGGCCGAACAGGGTCTAGAGGAAAGCAGGGAGTTGCTGGAAAAATGGCAGGGGGCGGCCGACGGCCGGATCAGCATCTGGCTGGGGCCCCACGCACCGTATACCTGCCCGCCGGATTTCCTGGATAAGGTTTTGACCCTGGCACAGGATTACCGGGCCGGCATCCACGTCCATGTGGCGGAGACCAAAGATGAGATCGAACAGATCGCCAGAGAGTACGGCAAGACCCCGGTGGCCTATCTTTCCGAGAGAGGGGTCTTCCGGTTCCCGGTGCTGGCAGCTCACTGCGTCTATTTGACGGAGGAGGATATAGAGACCCTTGCGGCTGCGGGTGCGGCCGTTGCCCACAATCCGGAGAGCAATATGAAGCTGGCGAGCGGCATTGCTCCCATCCCCGAACTGTTGGCGGCAGGAGTTACTGTAGGAATTGGAACCGATGGGGCATCGAGCAACAACAACCTAGATATGTTTGAAGAAATGCGCACCGCCGCCCTGCTGCACAAGGTCAATAAGGGTGATCCTCAGGTTCTCCCTGCGTCCCAGGTGCTGTCCATGGCTACCAGGGACGGTGCCCGCGCCCTCAGGTTGGACGATCTCGGGCTTCTCCAACCCGGTTATAAAGCCGATCTGATCCTGGTCAACCTTAACGAGGCCCACCTGCACCCCCGACACAACCCTGTGGCGCATATGGTGTACTCTGCCCGGGGGGGAGATGTCGAGACTGTAATTATTGACGGAAGGATTGTGATGGAGGGAAGAAAGATCCTTACGATCGATAAAGAGCGGGTTTTGGCCGAAGTGGAAGAACGGGCGCGCCGTTTGCTCTCTTAAGGCACAAGTTTTATTTGACAGCGGTATGTTCTTCTTATAGAATGGTGTCAAGGTGATCGCCTTGTCAGAGAGGGATATGAGCGCAATACTCAAAAAAATGGGTCGCATGGCGCTGTTGTCGGATTTTTACGGTAACCTGTTGACTCCGAAACAACAGGAGATCATCCGGCTCTATTACGAGCAGGATCTGTCTCTAGGAGAGATTGCCGAGAGCATGAAAACATCCAGGCAGGCTGTTCATGACACCATCAAGCGCGCCGAAAGAGCCCTGGAAAACTACGAGAAGAAGTTGGGGCTGCTGGCCGGTTATCTTAAAGAAAAGGGCGTTGTCCGTTCCTTAGAAAAGGAGGCAGGAGATATTGCTGTTTCAGGGTCTGGCAGAAAAGCTGCAGGAAACCTTCAAAAAGCTCCGCGGCAAAGGAAAGCTGACTGAAAACGACCTCAAGGCAGCACTGCGGGAGGTCCGGCTTGCCCTTCTGGAGGCTGATGTCAATCTGGCTGTTGTTAAGAACTTTATCGGCCGCGTCTGGGAGCGTAGCCTTGGTGCCGAAGTGCTGGAGAGCCTGACTCCTGCTCAGCAGATCATTAAGATCGTTAAGGAAGAACTCACCGCACTGATGGGTGATACCCGCAGCGGTATCAATTTCAGCGCTACCGGCCCTACGACTATTCTCTTGGTCGGACTCCAGGGGGGAGGCAAGACTACCACTGCCGGGAAGCTGGCGCTCTATTATAAGAAGCAGGGGAAGCGCCCTCTCCTCGTAGGGGCGGATGTCTATCGTCCGGCTGCGATCAAGCAGCTGGAAGTGTTGGCGGGGCAGATCGACGTGCCCTTCTTCAGCCTCGGAGCGGACGCTTCGCCGGTGGAGATCGCCCGGAGAGCTGTGGAACATGCCCAGCGCCAGTCTCAGGATCTGATCCTGGTGGACACTGCGGGAAGGCTTCATATCGATGAAGAGCTCATGGCCGAACTGAGGAGCATGAAGGAGGCCGTTGAACCGCAGGAGGTAATCCTGGTGGTAGATGCCATGACCGGTCAGGATGCCGTGAATGTGGCCAGGGCGTTTCAAGAAGAGCTTGGGCTTACCGGCGTGATCCTGACCAAGCTGGACGGCGACACGCGCGGTGGAGCAGCTCTTTCGGTCAAGAGCGTGACGGGCTGTCCCATCAAGTTCGTCGGAACTGGAGAAAAATTGGATACCCTTCAACCCTTTTACCCAGACCGTATGGCCGCGAGGATCCTGGGGATGGGGGATGTGCTCAGCCTCATCGAAAGGGCGCAGAGCACATTTGATCAAGAAAAAGCCAGGGAGATTGAAAAGAAACTGCGCAGGCAGGAGTTCACCCTGGAAGATTTCCTTGAGCAGATCGAGCGGGTGCGTTCGATGGGTTCTCTGGAGCAGTTATTAGGGATGCTCCCCGGTGTGGGCGGGGCTAAAGAACTGCGCAAGCTGCAGGCGCAGTTCGACGGCAAGGAGTTCGTCCGCCTGGAGGCCATGATCAATTCCATGACCCCGGAGGAGCGCCGCAACCCCGCTATTATCAACGGGAGCAGAAGAAAAAGAATCGCCCGCGGAAGCGGGACTAGTGTCCAGGATGTCAACAGACTCCTTAAGCACTTTGAGCAGACCCGTAAACTCTTCAAACAGTTGAGTGAGGTCGGTAGTGGCAAGGGCAGCCGCAAACTAAAACCAATAAAGTTTCCGTTCTTCTAAGTAAAATTTAAGGGGGTTTGTCGAAGAATTGGCTACAAAAATCAGGTTGAAGAGAATGGGAGCAAAAAAGAATCCATCTTATCGGGTTGTAGTGGCCGACTCCCGCTCACCTCGGGATGGGCGTTTTATCGAGGAAATCGGATACTATCAGCCTGTTGCCAATCCGGAAGTGATCAAGATCGATGAGGAAAGGGCACTCTACTGGCTCTCTCGGGGAGCCCAGGCAACAGATACCGTGCGGGCGCTTCTGAAAAAGGCCGGCGTCTGGGAAAAGCACTTTTCCAAGCATGCTTCAGAGTCCAGGGAAGCCGGGCCGGAACAGGAAGAGGCTAACCCCAATTAAAGAGGAGTGCGGGGGATGAAAGATCTCATTGAGGTGCTCGCCAGGTCTCTGGTGGATGATCCCGACGCCGTTGAGGTGCGGGAAATTGAGGGAGAAAAGGCGCTGATTGTTGAGCTAAAGGTCGCCAGCGCCGATATGGGAAAGGTTATCGGCAAACAAGGAAAGATTGCCAAGGCGATCCGCACTCTGGCCAGGGCAAGGGGTAATAAAATCGGCAGAAAAGTTATTGTAGAAATAGAATCTTAGGGGTTTTTAGGATGTTTGATTACATTACGGTAGGCGAAATCACCGCCACCTTCGGCGTGCGGGGGGAGGTGAAGGTGATACCGTACACCGACTTCCCAGAACGCTTCGAGAAAACCAGGAAGTTTTTCCTCAATAAAGACGGGCTGTTGCGGGAAGTATGGATTGAAAGAGCGGCCATAAGGGAAAAGGACGTCATCCTGAAGATTAAGGGGATCGATACCCCTGAGGAGGCAGCGGAATACCGCCGGGCGCTGCTTCAGATCCCGCCGGATGAGGTCTGGCCGCTCCCCCCTGATAGCTATTATCGCTTCCAGATAATCGGACTGACAGTGACTACTGCCGATGGTGTTGCTCTCGGCCGGGTGGCGGACATTTTGGAAACCGGCAGCAATGATGTTTATGTTGTAAGGGATAACGAGAAGAGAGAGTATTTGATTCCTGCTTTAAAGGATGTTATTAAGGACATCGATCTGGAGAAGGGTTTGATGGTAATTCAGCCTTTGCCCGGCCTGCTCGAGGAGTGAGAGAGCCGTTGCTGATCAAAATCTTGACGATATTCCCCGAGATGTTTTCCGGACCTTTGACGAGCAGCATTTTAAAAAGGGCACAGGAACAAGGGTTGTTAAAAGTAGAAATCGTCAACATCCGGGAATTTTCGGAGGACAGACATCTTAAGGTTGATGACTACCCCTTCGGCGGAGGGGCAGGGATGGTGATGAAACCGGAGCCTTTTTTCCGCTGCCTGGAGGCTTTAAAACCTGCTCCTGGGGCACGGGTGATCCTCCTGACGCCGCAGGGGAAGACCTTCAATCAGGGTATGGCGCGAGAACTGGCAGAGGCTGAGGAGCTAATTCTGATCTGCGGCCACTATGAGGGAATCGATGAAAGGGTTAGGACGCTGGTCACAGATGAGATTTCCCTAGGGGATTTCATCTTAACCGGAGGGGAAATCGCGGCTATGGCTATCGTCGACTGTGTCGGGCGCCTAATACCTGGTGTTGTCGGCGATCCCTTTTCTCTGAAGGAGGAGTCTTTTAATAACGGGCTGCTGGAATACCCTCAGTACACCCGCCCGCGGCTATTCCGGGGGATGGAGGTGCCGGGGGTTCTTCTTTCAGGCAACCATCGAGAGATAGAGCGCTGGCGCCGTGCTCAGGCGGTGCGCAAAACCTTCTTGCGGCGTCCCGATCTGTTGGGGGAAGTGTCCTGGGATGAAGAGGACATGAAGACCGTAAACAGCATCCTGACGGGGGAGGCTCCTCCGAAAGCCTGGAAGTGATTGTTCTCTACTATTTCCTATGCTATAATGAACGGCGGTATTGAACTCTTTATCTTAAGTTGGATAGAGGAGGCAGTTTCCGTGGATTTAATGAAGATAGTTGAACAGGATTATCTAAAAAAGGATATTCCTCCTTTTCGTCCCGGTGACACGGTACGGGTTCACGTTAAGGTTATCGAGGGGGGACGCGAAAGAACTCAGGTCTTCGAGGGAAGTGTAATCAGGAGGCGTGGAAGCGGGCTCAACGAAACATTCACCGTAAGGCGCGTCTCCTACGGGGTTGGTGTGGAAAGAACGTTTCCTGTCCATTCTCCCCGCCTCGCCAAAATTGAGGTTGTTCAAAAAGGCAGGGTGCGCCGCGCCAGGTTGTACTATCTGAGAGACAGGGTCGGTAAGGCTGCGCGGATTCGAGAACGGAAGTAGGGGAGTTAATTGTCCCAGGAGAAGGAGAAGCACAAGAAATCTCTGTGGCGTGAGATACTGGAATCCGTTGTCCTGGCGGTTGTTCTGGCCGCCGTGATAAGGATTTGGTTTCTGGAACCCTTTTACATACCTTCAACTTCCATGGAACCGACGTTGTACCCTCAAGATCGCATTATCGTTAACAAGATCGGATACAAATTCCGCCAGCCTGAACGCGGCGATGTAGTGGTCTTTAAATATCCTCTTGACCCTCAGCGGGATTTTATTAAGAGGGTAATTGCCCTTGAGGGGGAAACCATCGAAGTGCGCGACAACTGTGTCTTTATCAACGGAAAGCGCCTGGAGGAGCCCTATTTGACAGATGAGGTTGTCGCCGACTTCGGCCCTTATGTGGTCCCCAAGGATCACCTCTTTGTGATGGGCGATAACCGCAACAACAGCGATGACAGCAGAGTCTGGGGGCCTTTAAACAAGAAGTATCTGGTAGGAAAGGCGGTGTTTGTCTACTGGCCGCCGGAGCGGATCATGGTAATCAAATGAACAAAAGGGGTTTAAATTGTCGGATTTCGGGAAGAGGGAGGCGTTGCTCTCCCGCTACTTCAAGGTAGTCGACCTTTTTTTTGAGGTTGCCGATGCCCGCTGTCCTGTGTCATCGCGCAGCCGGGAGATCAGGCGGCTTGTCAGGGGAAGAAAGTCCGTTTTGATCCTCAACAAGGCAGACCTCGCCGATCCTGCGGCGACAAAGAGGTGGGTCGGCTTTTTCTCCGAAGTAGGGGAGAGGGTCTTGGCAGTTGACTCCTTGCGGGGAAAAGGCCTGCAGAGGGTAGGGGAGCTTCTGCAGAGTGAGGCGGAAGACTTAAAACGACGGCTCTGGGATAAAGAGCGGCGCTGGAGGCCCTTGCGCGTTGCGGCGCTGGGGATCCCCAATACCGGGAAGTCTTCATTTCTCAATCAAATTGTTGGCAGGCGTGCGGCAGCGACGGGAAACCGCCCCGGTGTCACGAGGGGGCCGCAGTGGATCCATCTGCACAATGTGATTTCGGTACTGGATACGCCCGGTGTTCTTCCACCCTCTGTGAGAGATGAAGAGGCCGTATTTAAGCTGGCACTGATCGGAGCCTTGAAGCTGGAAGATCGGGATCCCGAGATCATTGCCAGAAGGCTTTTGGAATTTCTTAAAGATCACTACCCCGCTGCCCTCAGCAGGAGTTGGGGAGCTGCTGAAGATACGCCACCAAACCTGGAGTGCATTGCCAGGAGTAAGAACTTTCTGCTGCCGGACGGGCGCCTGGATCTACAGAGAACGGCCGTTTTTCTGGTTAATGCAATGCGCAACGGGAAGTTGGGGCGGATCACTCTGGAGTTTCCTTAAATAGAAATAGCTGGCTGCTCTTATCGAACGATAAGAGCTTTTTTGTTGCTAAGAAGGATTATGGCGTTTGAAAAGGAATTATATCAATTTAAGGATAAACAACATGAGGTGAAGGTGCAATATCTTCGGTTGATCAAGAGCGGCGGCGCTTGCGCAGGATGTACTCCTTGGAAAGGACGCTTTGGGCGCGCAGCATCCGATTCGTGGCAGGTGTTGATGAAGCGGGGCGCGGTCCCCTAGCAGGCCCTGTTGTGGCTGCAGCGGTCGTTCTTGATAGGGAGCTGAATCTGGACGGTTTGAATGACAGCAAGTGCGTGCCTAAGCACCTGCGTGCGAAGTTGGCCGTGGAAATTAAGAAAGCAGCAGCGGGTTGGGGGATCGGAATTGCCCCTGTTGGCTGCATTGAGCGTTGTAATGTATTAAAGGCGACATTTATGGCCATGTACAGGGCGATCGAGCACCTCAAAATCCGACCTGAGTACGTATTGGTTGACGGCTCATTTCCCATTCCCGGCCTGGATCTCCCTCAGACGGCTATTATTCAGGGTGACCAAAAGAGTGCGGCCATTGCCGCCGCTTCCATACTCGCCAAAACAACGCGGGACGCCATTATGGAATACTACGGCAGGCTTTATCCGAAGTATGACTTTGCACGGAACAAGGGGTATCCTACCCGGGCGCACCTTCAAGCCCTGAAAGAATACGGGCCCTGTTTCCTGCACCGCCGCACCTTCCGGGGGGTGACAGGAGTGAAAGGAAAGGTTGATGATGACTGTCGTTAGGGTGATGCCTACGTCGGGAATGAATGCGGTTTTTAGCCCCAGGGGAGGCCCTTTTGCCGTCAAAGTGCTGGAAGTAGCAGGGGATAGGGCAGTGGTCTGGGCAGGGGAGCGGATTATTGAGGTGCGGTCGGAAATACCTTTGGCAGCGGGGGAGGAGTTCCTCGTAGAAGCGGAGCGGAGAGGGGACGGCACTGTTGCCTGGCGGGTCGTTGGTGAGATCGCCAGAACCGGCAGCAAAGACCTCCGAAATCTTCAGGGGGAAAACCTGCAGAGAAGTCCGCAGGGCGAGCCTTTGCGTTATGCCTTCTTGGAGTTCGGAGTACCCCTTTCGGAGGCCAATTTTCAGAAGGCGAGACAGCTTCTCCAGAAGCTGGGTGCTGATACTCCGGCTGCTGCCCTGGCGGCGGCGGCATGTCTGAAATCAGGCCTGGAATCGGAAGACCTACTCGGATTCATGTTCTCCTTTTTTTCCCGGCTGCTGTCG